>NZ_JBWKZF010000019.1:0-99726 GCF_059424195.1 Caulobacter sp. GW456-12-1-14-TSB4 | reverse complement strand
GGCGTGGGGGCAGGGGTCGTCCTGGCCGAAGCCGGGCCGGCCAGGTGGGTATCGTCGAGACCGCCAGCGAGGGCCACCGTGGCGACGGCCGGAGCGGCATGGGCCTCGGCGGCGATGGCGACGGGAGGGGCCATGGGCGCGACCGGCGTCCTGGAACGCTCACCGCCATAGCGGGCCGTGGCGATCGGCGCGTCGGGATCATCGACCGGAGGGCGCGCGTCGGGGCCGCCGGCCAGGGTCAGGGTCTGGTTGAATTCTTCAGGGGCGTGCGTCGATAGGGCCGTCGCGGCGCCGACGACCGCGAGGCTCACCGTTACAAGCAGACATCCGAGCGCGACGCGTCGCATGCTCGCGGTGCTCCCCAATTCCCCTGGCGCCAGAGTTAACGACAGCTTTACGGTCTGTACAGGCGCCTCGCGCGACAGGCGTACTGCAGAACGCCACCCGTCACGGTCCTTGATCCTTCAGTGGCCGGGCTTGGGCTCGAAGGTTCGTTTCTCTTTGATTTTCAGGCAGTTCTGGTCGGGCTTCTGGCCATGCTGGGCCTTGGGCTCGGCCTTGGGCATGCTGAAGCTCCGCATCGGGTCCTGGTGTTGGAAGCCGCTGGTCATCACTCTTCCTCCCGTACGCATACTGATCTTATCACTCTGTAGGGTTGCTGGAATCGACAAGTCGCACATCCACGGAGACGTGAAGACGCGCCGCGCCGGGGTCGCCGATGATCGCGCCCGAGACGGGTAACGCTTGAGCCGGCGTTCGGGTGGCGGCGACGCGGATCAGGTCCGGGGATTCGACCAGGCCGTTGGTCGGGTCGAACTCCAGCCAGCCCAGGTCTGGCAGGAACACCTCGCACCAGGCGTGGGTGGCGCCGGCCCCGCGGATCGAGGTCCCTGGGGAGTGGATGTAGCCGGTGGCGAACAGGGCCGCGTAGCCCAGCCGGCGCAGGCCCTCGACCATCAGCCAGGCCAGGTCGCGGCAGGCGCCGCTGCGCTTCTGCAGTGTCTCGACGGGCGTCTGGACGCCTTCCTCATAGCGATTGCAGTACTCGAACTGGTGGTGGATCAGCTCGTTGATGCGCAGCAGGAAGGCCAGGGCCGGCTCGTCGCGATGGGCCTGCAAGCCGCGCAGCCAGCGCAGCAGCACCGCGTCGGGGTCGTCGGTGACCGGAGCGATGAACGGCTCCAGCGTCATCCGATCCTCGCGGGAATAGACGATGGGCGTCAGGGTGTCGGGGTTCTCGATGCGCTGCGGGACCAGCGGGGCGGGATAGCGGTCGATGACCAGTTCGCTGGCCACACGCATGGCGTCGGCCTTGCCGGTCGGCTCGAAGATGCAGACGCAGTTGCCGTTGGCGTCATAGCTCCAGCGCGTGCCGCCGGGCGGGAAGAGGCGCAAGGACGCCTCGACGATGCGCAGGGCGTGGCTGTCGCGCGGACGGATCATCAGCCGCTGCGGTCCGAACCGCACCGGCCGTTCATAATAGTACCGGGTCTCGTGAAGGATCCGCAGCCGTCCCATGCCGGAGCGACAACGCTCCGGCGCGGCTCAGGTTCCGGTTGTCGTCTAGGCTCGGAACCCGGCTTCGGCGAAGGCCAGCATGCGCTCCAGCAGGGCCACGACGTCCGACTCGCTGGTCTGGCCTTCCGACAGCACGTTCAGGCGGTCGAACTCGGCGAAGCGATTGTTGTGCAGCATGCCCAGGGTGAAGTGCAGCCGCCAGTAGACGTCTTCCGGCGACAGGTCCGGGCGAGCCTTCAGCAGGGCGTCGGAGAAGCGGCGAAGGTGCGAGACATCGGTCTTCAGCACGGTGCGGATCTCGTCGGTGCCTTCGCTGCGGGCGCGGATCAGGAACTGCAGCGAGATGCGGCGTTCGTGGTCGGGCGCCAGCCAGCGCAGGGGCGGGGTCAGCAGGGCGGCCAGGATCTCGCGGACCGGCGGGGCGCCGCCGTTACGGTCGTTGGCCTCGTGCAGCATCTTGGCCCGCTCGCGATTGAGCTCGGCCGTGCGGCGACGGAAGATCTCGAACAGCAACGCGTCCTTGGACCCGAAGTGGTAGTTCACCGAGGCCAGGTTCACGCCGGCGGCGGCGGTGATGTCGCGCACGGAGACGTTCTGGAAGCCGTGCAGCGCGAACAGGCGCTCGGCGGCGACGAAGACCAGGTTCTTGGTGGCGGCTTCGGTCTCGGCGGCCTCGACCTCATTGGAGGCGGCGGCGTCGGTGGTCGGACTCACTACGTATTCCCCTTTACCCGTGGGGAAGTCTTACGGGCGTTCGAATTTGGCGCAAGCGTCAAGATCACCGTCCGAACCCGGATGGAGCCCGTTCGCCGCATTTTCTGGCGGGCGTTGCGGTTCAGCCAGCCGCGGCGAGGCGCTCGACCGGACGGCCCATGCGGCCGCGGCGCAGCTGGCGCAGCAGCGGCCGGCCGACGGCCACGCCCAGGATCAGCGGCGCCAGCACCAGGGCCAGGGCCTTGCGCGGCAGGCTGTCGGCGCGCTTGAGGAAGTAGCGGACCAGACCGCGACCCTTGTGCCACTCGACGACCAGCGGGTTCTCCTTGCTGGTCGAGCCGACGTGGACGATGCGGGCGTTGGGCTGGAACAGCACGCTGCCGCCCAGCTTGCGGGCCCGCCAGCACAGGTCGATGTCCTCCACATGCAGGAAGAAGCCCTCGTCGAAGCCGCCGAGGGCGTGGAAATCGGACGCCCGCATATAGAAGCAGGCGCCCGAGATCGTAGGGGTGTCCACCGGGTGCGAAGGGGGGGCCTCGCTCTCCCGGTGGATCTCGAAGCGGCGCAGCGGGGGCAGATGAGCGCTAAGCTTCGAGAGGGTAAGCAGGGTCGTGACGGGCGTGATCTCGCCGCGTCGCGCGCCCCGCTGTTCGGTTCCGTCGGTATTGAACACCCGGGCCCCGATCACGCAGGGCGAGGGGCGGTCGCGGGCGGCGTCTTGCAGGGCCGCCACCGCGCCGGGGGTCAGGAAGGCGTCGGGATTGAGGAAGACCAGTTCCTGGCCCTTGGCCGTGGCCGCGCCCAGATTGGCGGCGCGGGCGAAGCCGATGTTGCCCAGACCCTGCAGCAGGCGCACGCGCGGCTCGCGGCGGGACAGATCGCGCAGCCAGGCCGCGTCGGCCAAGGAAGAGCCATTATCGACGATGATGAATTCCTCGACCCGCGGTTCGGCCAGGGCGTGACGCACGCTCTCCATCAGCGCCGGACCGGTCATGTAGACGACCATGATCAGCGACAGGCGAGGCTGGACCTCTGGCGCGGCCTTCCGGGAGTGAGCGGGGTCGATCGAGACGTACATGCGTTCGGTTCGTTCAAAATAGTTGCATAAAAACTGTATGTGGGTCGAAGATGATCCGCAAGGCCTCTTGCGAGACCGACGATCGATTGTTGCGTTTTTATGCAATGTGTAACAACTAGGGAGCGCCCGTGTGTTGGGCGTGGAAGCGGCTTAGCGATGTCCAGAACGGCGATGAATCCCGCCAAGGCGGCCCTCACCAAGACCCTGCGACGCGAAGCGGGTCGCTGGCTGAAGTCCGCGCGTGAGGCGGCGGGCCTGACTCAAGCGGAACTGGCCGAGAAGACCGGCTTGCGCTATTACACCTTCGTGTCCCAGGTGGAGAACGGTCTCGGTCGCGTGCCGATCGAGGCTCAAGCCGTCTGGGCCGAGAGCCTGGGGCTTGAACCGGGCCAATTCGCCCGCACCTTGCTGCGATATTACGAACCTGAGCTGTATCGGCTTCTGTTCGACGGCGCCGCCGAAGAGGCCGAGCCCGTCGTGACCGATCGAGCGGCCCAGGCCTGACGAGCGACGATACGATGGGTGAAATCCTAGCCTTCAGCCCGCGGCCTCCGGCCAGCGACTGGTCCGCCAACGAGCGGGGCCTGCTGATGCTGCTCACCCAGCAGCTGGAAACGGCCTATGGCGAGGTCGACGGGATCTTCGGCCAGACCGATTCGGGCGACCCCTGGTACGTGGTCACCGACGCCAACCAGGATGTCGTCGTCCACATCGCCCGCATCGATGGCCAGTTCGTCGTCCACGATGCGGCGATCGACATGTTCCACCAGGTGGGCAGCCTGTGGGGCGCGCTGCGCCAGGTGCTGTCCTCGGGCGTTCCCGAACAGAACAGCACGGTCGTCGCCTTCAATCCGTCCAGTCGCGAGGCCCAGTCCTTCCTGTCGCTGGTCATCGCCGTGGGCCTGTATCTGGAGATGCGCGGCGTCAGCGTGGGCGACGCGGGGCCGTTGAACTTCGGCAACCTGCCGCGCGCCGACGATCCGGCCATCGACACCCTGGCCTCCAAGCTGATCGCCGCCCTCGGGGGCGATATCGATCAAACCCGAGGCCACGCCCCGGCGGCCGCCGCTGGCGGCGAGGTCGCGCCGCAGTCGACGATCAAGCCGGAAGGCGCCGCCTCGATCGTGGTTCAGACGCAGGATATGGCCCACCAGGGTCTGCCGGCTTTCAAGATCACCCATCTGGCCGCGCTGGCGGCTCCGACCTCTGGCGCCGGTCATGCGCCGGCCGCGCCGGAGGACAAGGCGGTGGTCGAGAACCTGGGCGGGCAGGGCTTCGCCGCCGACGCCAGGACCGTCATCGTCGGCACGGCCGGCAACGACGTGATCTACGGCACGTCCGGCGGCGACATCATCCGTGGCGGAGCCGGCGACGACTATATCGACGGCAAGGGCGCCGCGAAGGGCCAGGTCGATCACCTGGACGGCGGTGAGGGCAATGACCGCATCGTCATGAACGCCCGCGTGGTCGCCACGGGCGGGCAGGGCGCCGACACCTTCCTGATCTCCGCCGAACGGCCGACCGACAAGGCCGCCGCCCTGCTGGGCCTGGTGCTCGACTATTCGGCCGCCAAGGGCGACCATCTGGCGGTGATGGGCGACGGCCACATGACCGTGGTCAGCGCCGCGACGGTCGCCAACGTGTGGACGGCCCAGGTCGAGGCGTTGAACGACGCGGCCGTGACGCAGGCGACGGACGTCAGCCATGCGGTGGCCGGGGCCCGCGTCGGCTTCGACATCGACGGCGACGGACGCGAGGACGTGTTCATCCTGCTGGGCGGCGCCAATGGCTCGACCTTCCGGGTTGGGACCATGATCGCCAACGACCACAGCGGCGCGCCGCCCGAGGTGCCGCTGGTCGGCCAGCCGTCCACGGACGCCGGCCACTACGGCGACACGACGACCGGCCGCTAGCCCCGGACCAGTTCCCGCATGGCCTTGTCCAGGCCATCGATGGTCAGTGGGAACATGCGGTCGGAGACGATCTGCTTCATCACGCCGATCGACTGGGTGTAGTCCCAGTGCCGCTCGGGCGTCGGGTTCAGCCAGATGCAGCTCTGGTAGATATCGACGACCCGCTGCATCCAGATGGCGCCCGGCTCCTCGTTCCAGTGCTCGACGCTGCCGCCTGGATAGGTGATCTCGTACGGGCTCATGGTCGCGTCGCCGACGAAGATCACCTTGTAGTCGGCCGGGAACTTGTGAAGCACGTCGAAGGTCGGAATCTTCTCGGTCTGCCGGCGCTTGTTGTCCTTCCAGACCGTCTCGTAGAGGCAGTTGTGGAAGTAGTAGAATTCCAGGTGCTTGAACTCGGTCTTGGCGGCGGAAAACAGCTCCTCGCAGAGCTTGATGTGGCCGTCCATCGAGCCGCCGATGTCGAAGAAGATCAGCACCTTGATGGCGTTGCGGCGCTCGGGGCGCAGCTGGATGTCCAGATAGCCCTTCTCGGCCGTGCCCTTGATCGTGCCGTTCAGATCCAGCTCGTCGGCCGCGCCGGTGCGGGCGAACTTGCGGAGGCGGCGTAGGGCGACCTTGATGTTGCGGGTGCCCAGCTCGACCGAGTCGTCGAGGTTCTTGTACTCGCGCTTGTCCCAGACCTTCACCGCGCGGCCATGGCGGCTCTTGTCCTGGCCTATGCGCACGCCTTCGGGATTGTAGCCGTTGTTGCCGAACGGGCTGGTGCCGCCCGAGCCGATCATCTTGTTGCCGCCCTCGTGGCGCTTCTTCTGCTCGCGCAGGCGCTCTTGAAGCGTCTCCATCAGCTTCTCGAAGCCGCCCATGGCCTCGATCTGCGCCTTTTCCTCGTCGGTCAGGAACCGCTCGGTCAGGGCTTTGAGCCACTCTTCCGGGATGTCGGCGGCGAGGCCCTCGTTGACCGTCTCCAGCCCCTTGAAGACGTGGCCGAACACGCGGTCGAACTTGTCGAGGTTCTTCTCGTCCTTCACCAGGCTGGCGCGCGACAGGAAGTAGAAGTCCTCGACCGTGCGGTCGATGACGTCCTTGTCGAGGGCCTCCATCAGCAGGAGGTATTCACGCAGGCTCACCGGTACCTTGGCCTGGCGGAGCTCGGAGAAGAAGCGAAGGAACATCGGCGCGGCTTTCGAACAGATGTTCGGGAGAATGGAGGGTTCTCAAACGGGACGCAATGGGCGGCTCAGCACAGGCCCCCACCTGACCTGCTGACGCAGGTCTGTCCGCCCCCAAGCGGGGCGGAGAGCGAGACGCTGCCCGTGCTGCGCGGGGCATGGTTCTCTCTCCTCCCCCTTTTGGGGGAGGGGGACCGGCGAACGCCGGTGGAGGGGGCTAGCCCCGCCGCAGGATGAACTCCAGGTCGTTCGTCTCGCCGACCTTGAAGAAGTATTCGCCGACCTTCTCAAACCCCAGCCGGCCGTAAAGCTTCTGCGCCCCGAAGTTCTCGGACCACACGCCGATCCAGAGCGGGCGCGGGCCGTCCTTCTCCAGCCAGTCCAGCGCGGTGTTGAGCAGCGCCGAACCTCGTCCGCCGCCTTGATGGCTCTTGAGGACGTAGACGCGCTTCAACTCGCCATGCTCAGGCGCGACATCCTCATGCGGCAGGTCGCACGGCCCGGCCAGGGCGTAGCCGATGGCCTCGCCGTCCTCGTCCTCCAGGATCCAGGTGGCCTTGTCCGGATGCGCCAGGTCGTTCCGCGTCCGCTCCAGCCCGTAGGCATAGGCCAGGAAGGTCTCCAGGTCCTCGGGCGGATAGAGGTAGGCAAAGGTTTCCGTGAAGGTCCGCGCGCCCAGGCTGGACACGGTGTCGGCGTCTTCGATCGTGGCGCGGCGGATGGAGTGGGTCATGGCGAGCTTGAGTAGCCGCCATGACCCCTTCCTTCAATCTGGAGCCTCCAATCAGAAGCCTTCCAGGACGATCTTGCCGCGCGTGCGGCCGCTTTCGATCGCCGCGTGGGCCTGGATCAGATTGGCGGCGTTGATGGGCGTCAGCACCTCCGACAGCGTGGTCCGCAGGTCGCCGGCGTCGACCAGGTCGGCCACGGCGTCCAGCAGGCGGTGCTGCTCGATCATGTCGTCGGTCTGGAACAGCGAGCGGGTGAACATCAGCTCCCAGTGCAGCGAGGCGGCCTTGCGCTTGAGCGGATTGACGTCCAGCGCCGGCGGATCGTCGATCACCCCGATGCGGCCTTGCGGCGCCAGGATCTCGACCAGGGCCGGGAAGTGGTCGTCGGTGTTGGTCAGGCCGGCGATCAGGCCGACCGGAACGCCCAGCGCCTTCACCTGGGCCACGAGGTCGCCGCTGTGATCGACCACGTGGTGCGCGCCCAGCTCCAGCACCCAGTCGCGAGTCTCGGGCCGCGAGGCGGTGCCGATCACGGTCAAGCCGGTCAGCTTGCGGGCCAGTTGCACTAGGATCGAGCCGACGCCGCCGGCCGCGCCGACGATCAGCAGGGCGCCCGTGCTGTCCTTGGTCGCGCCCAGGCGGTCGAACAGCAGCTCCCAGGCGGTGATGGCGGTCAGGGGCAGGGCGGCGGCCTGGGCGAAGGACAGGCTGGCGGGCTTCTTGCCGACGATACGCTCATCGACGAGGTGGAACTCGGCGTTCGAGCCCGGCCGGTCGATGGCGCCGGCGTACCAGACTGTGTCGCCGACCTTGAAGAACGTCACGTCCGGCCCGACGGCCTCCACGACGCCGGCGGCGTCCCAGCCCAGCACCTCGGCTTGGCCCTCGGCAGGCTTACGGCTCTTGCGGATCTTGGTGTCGACCGGATTGACCGACACCGCCTTGACCGAGACCAGCAGGTCGCGACCCGTCGGGACGGGTGTGGGAAGCTCCAGGTCGACGAGCGCCTGGGGCGCCTCGATCGGGGAGGGGACGTGGTAGCCTATGGCCTTCATGGCGGGTCTCCGGTTGGCTTCGTTGGCCTCGCCCCCCAGATCGCGCTAACCTCCGTAGGTCGCAAGTACGGTAAAAAGCTGTACGTAGTACCCAAAAGGATACCGTGGTGAAGTTCCGTGACTACAGCTGCGCCGAGGGTTGCCCGGTCGAGGCGACGCTCGATCTGATCGACGGCAAGTGGAAGGGCGTCATCCTCTATCACCTGCGCGACGGGACGCTGCGCTTCAACGCGCTGGGCCGACGCTTGCCGGGGATCACCCAGCGGATGCTGACCAAGCAGCTGCGCGAACTGGAAGAGGCGGGTCTGGTCGATCGGGTCGTCTACGCCCAGGTGCCGCCGAAGGTGGAGTACAGCCTCTCGGCCGAGGGCCGCAGCCTGGAGCCGGTGATCGCCGCCCTGGCCGCCTGGGGCGAGGCGCGGATCGCCCGGACAGCGAAAGCGGCCTGACCATGACCCTGGCGCTCTACACCCACCCCGACATGCTCGACCACCAGCCTGGTCACGGCCACGTGGAGAGCCCAGAGCGCTTGCAGGCCGTGATCGACGCCCTGAATGACGATCCCAATCTGCAGCTGGAGGCGCTGGATGCGCCGCTGGTCGAGGTCGAGGACCTGCTGCGGGTGCATCCCAAGGCCTTTGTCGACGCCGTGTTCGCGGCCGCGCCGAAGTCGGGCCGGCTGGCGCTGGATCCCGACACGGTGATGTCCAGCGGCAGCCTGGCCGCGGCCCGGCGCGCGGCCGGGGCCAGCGTCGCGGCGGTGCGAGCCATCGCGGCGGGCGAGACCAACAGGGCCTTCTGCGCCGTGCGGCCTCCCGGCCATCACGCCGAGCCGGGCGTGGCCATGGGCTTCTGCGTGTTCTCCAGCGTCGCCGTGGCGGCGCGGGCCGCCCAGGCGGCGGGGCTGAAGCGGGTGGCGATTGTCGATTTCGACGTCCACCACGGCAACGGCACCCAGGCCGTGTTCGAGCACGACCCGACGGTGTTCTTCGCCTCGATCCACCAGTCGCCGCTCTATCCCGGCACCGGCGATCCGTCCGAGACCGGCCTGGGCAACATCGCCAACGCCACCGTGGCTCCGCACGCGGCCCGCGAGACCTGGCGATCGCGATTCGAAGGGCTGATGGACAAGGTCGACGCCTTCGCGCCCGAGCTGCTGATCGTGTCGGCCGGCTTCGACGCCCATGTCCGCGATCCCCTGTCGGCGCAAAGCCTGGACGAGGATGACTTCGCCTGGGCGACCCGGGCGATCGTCTCGGTGGCCAACGCCCGGGCCAAGGGCCGGGTTGTGTCCTCGCTCGAGGGCGGTTACGACCTGCAGGCGCTGGGGCGTTCCGCCGCCGCGCATGTGCGCGCTCTTCAGGAGGGGTGAGGGGACGGAACGGCTTTTGGCCCACCGACTTCTCTTCAACATGGCCGACGTCACCACCGCCGACCAAATGTCCTCGCCCGTGAAATCGGGGACCATCACCCTGGCCCGCCACGGCGAACCCGCCCTGTCGCGCAAGGTCAAGCTCAACGCGCCTGAATATGGCGACTGGTGGGCGCGCTACGAGATCGGCGGTCTGAAGGACGGCCAGACTCCCCCGGACCAGCTGATCCAGATCGCCCGCGACGTCGACGTGATCATCGTCTCGACCCGCCGCCGCGCCATCGAGACCGCCAATGCGGTGGTCGCCGGCCGCGCCTTCACCACCGACGAGACCTTCATCGAGGCCCCGCTGCCGCCGCCGCCGTGGCCGCTGTGGCTGCGGATGTCGCCCAAGCGCCTGGGCTTCTTCGCCCGCTTCTGGTGGTGGTTCTTCAACAACCACGGCGGCCAGGAGACCCGCGCGGAAGCCGAGCTCCGCTCCGGCAAGGCCGCCGACCAGCTGGTCGCGCTGGCCGACCAGGGCCAGGACGTGCTGGTCGTGGCCCACGGCTTCTTCAACTGGATGATCGCCGACGCGCTGAAGGCGCGTGGGCTGACGAAACTGGTGGATGAGGGTCACGCCTACTGGAGCATCAAGCGCTTCCGCCGCGCTTAAGCCCAAAACCCTCTTCCCTTAACCACGCCTTGGCTCTAGGCCGTTGTCCGCGCCGCCTGTCGCTACTAGGCTGAGCGCTGTTCTCCTGAGAGTTGAAATGACCGACGCCGCCGCCCCCTCCGCCGACATCTCCGCCCTGAGCTTCGAGGAAGCCCTGGCGCAGCTGGAACGGATCGTGGCCGAGCTGGAATCGGGTCAGGCCCCGCTGGAACGCTCGATCGACATCTATGAGCGCGGCGCGGCCCTGAAGGCCCACTGCGAGAAGAAGCTGGAGGCCGCGCGCCTGAAGGTCGAGAAGATCGTTCTCGGCCAGGGTGGGGCCCAAGGTGGAGCTATCTCCGCCGAAGCGGCCGAGTTCAACTGATGGCGGCCTCGCGTCCGGCAAGTGATCTTGAGAAGCGGATCGTCCAGGCCGCCGACATCGTCACCGTGGCGCTGGACGAGCTGCTGCCGCGCGCCGACGGCCCGGAGACCCGCCTGACCGAGGCGATGCGCTACGCGGCCCTGGGTCCGGGCAAGCGCCTGCGCCCGTTCTTCGCGCTGGAAACCGGCAAGATGTTCGACCTGCCCGAGCGGCCGGTGCTGCGCGCGGCCTGCGCGTTGGAATGCATCCACGCCTACAGCCTGGTCCATGACGACCTGCCGGCCATGGACAATGATGACGTCCGCCGCGGCCGTCCGACCGTGCACAAGCAATATGACGAAGCTACCGCCATCCTCGCGGGCGACGCCCTGCAGACGGCGGCGTTCGAGATCATGGCCCATCCCGACACCCACGACGACGGCCATGTTCGTTCGGAGCTGGTGCGGAAGCTGGCGATCGCCTCGGGCGCCAAGGGCATGGCCGGCGGCCAGATGATCGACATTCTTGGGGTTCGCGACGACCTGGGCGCGGTGGCCCGGATGCAGCGCCTGAAGACCGGGGCGCTGATCGCCTTCGCCTTCGAAATCCCGCTGATCATCGCCCGCGCCAAGGAAGGCGAACGCGCCGCGCTTATGGCCTTCGCCCAGGACCTGGGCCTGGCCTACCAGATCGTTGATGACATCCTGGACGCCGAGGGCGATCCGAAGACCATGGGCAAGGCCACGGGCGGCAAGGACGCCGCCATGGGCAAGGCCAACTACGTCACCCTGCTGGGGCTGGACGCGGCGAAAGAGCGCGTGGCGCTTCTTGCCGACCAGACCCGCTCCCATCTCGAAATCTTTGGCGAGCGAGCCGAACATCTGCGCGAAAGCGTTGATTTCGTGCTGGACCGTCGCAACTGACCGCGCTTTCTTCGAACATGACTTCCAAAACGCCACTGCTCGACACCATCGCCTCGCCCGCCGACACGCGGGGCCTGTCGGTACCGGACCTCAAACAGCTTGCCGCCGAAGTCCGGGCCGAGATGATCGACGCCGTGTCGGTGACGGGCGGCCACCTGGGCGCGGGCCTGGGCGTGGTCGAGATGACCGTGGCGCTGCACCACGTGTTCGACACCCCCAAGGACATCGTCATCTGGGACGTCGGCCACCAGGCCTATCCGCACAAGATCCTCACCGGCCGCCGCGACCGCATCAAGACGCTGCGCCAGGGCGGGGGCCTGTCGGGCTTCACCAAGCGGGCCGAGAGCGAATACGACCCGTTCGGCGCGGCCCACGCGGCCACCTCGATCTCGGCGGCCCTGGGTTTCTGCGCCGCGCGCGACGCCAAGGGTGAAGACAACAGCGTCATCGCCGTGATCGGCGACGGCTCGCTGGGCGCGGGCATGGCCTATGAGGCGATGAACGCGGCGACCGACACGACCAAGCGCCTGATCGTCATCCTCAACGACAACGACATGTCGATCGCCCCGCCGGTGGGCGGCATGAGCGCCTATCTGGCCAACCTCGTGTCGGGCGGCGCCTACCGTTCGGTGCGCAAGCTGGGCAAGACGGTGGTCGAGAAGCTGCCGACCCCGATGCGCGAAGCCGCCCGCAAGGCGGAAGAATATGCCCGGGGCATGGTCACCGGCGGCACCTTCTTCGAGGAGCTGGGCTTCCACTATGTCGGCCCGATCGACGGCCACGACATGGACGCCCTGGTCAGCGTGCTGAAGAACGCCAAGGCCTTCGGCGAGAAGCCGGTGCTGGTCCACTGCGTCACCCAGAAGGGCAAGGGCTACGCCCCGGCCGAGGGCGCGGCCGACAAGCTGCACGCCGTGGCCAAGTTCGACGTGGTCACCGGCCAGCAGCAGAAGGCGGCGGCCGGCCCGCCCAGCTACACCAAGGTCTTCGCCCAGGAACTGATCAAGCAGGCGGAAAAGGACGACAAGATCGTCGCCATCACCGCCGCCATGCCCTCGGGCACGGGCCTGGACCTGTTCCAGAAGGCCTATCCCGACCGCACCTTCGACGTCGGCATCGCCGAGCAGCACGCGGTGACCTTCGCCGCGGGCCTGGCCGCCGACGGCATGAAGCCGTTCACGGCGATCTATTCGACCTTCCTGCAGCGCGGCTACGACCAGGTGGTGCACGACGTGGCCATCCAGGGCCTGCCGGTGCGCTTCGCCATGGACCGCGCCGGCCTGGTGGGGGCCGACGGCCCGACCCACGCCGGCAGCTTCGACATCGGCTTCATGGGCGCTCTGCCCGGCATGGTGCTGATGGCCGCCGCCGACGAGGTGGAGCTGGCCCGCATGGTCGCCACCGCCGCCGAGATCGACGACCGTCCCTCGGCGTTCCGCTATCCGCGCGGCGAGGGCCTGGGCCTGGAGATGCCGGCGATCGCCGAGCCGCTGGAGATCGGCAAGGGCCGCATCGTCCGCGAAGGGACCAGCGTCGCCATCGTCTCGTTCGGCACGCGCCTGTCGGAAAGCCTGAAGGCCGCTGATCTGCTGGCCGCTCGCGGCCTCTCGGCCACGATCTGCGACGCCCGCTTCGCCAAACCGCTCGACCTCGACCTGCTGCTGCGCCTGGCGCGCGAGCATGAGGCGATCGTCACCGTGGAGGAAGGCTCGATGGGCGGCTTCGGCGCCTTCGTGCTGCAGGCCCTGGCCCAGCACGGCGCGCTGGATCGCGGTCTGAAGATCCGCACCCTGTGCCTGCCCGACGTCTTCCAGGATCAGGACAAGCCCGATCTCATGTACGCGCAGGCCGGCCTCGACGCCGAGGGCATCCTGCGTGGCTCGCTGTCGGCGTTGGGGATGGACAATGTCAGCGCGGCGGGGGCTGGCCGCCGGGCCTAAGCCCAACCCGATATCCGCTCATCCCCGCGAAAGCGGGGACCCAAGCTGAATCTGTGGATTTTGCGCTGACGTGCCTACCGGCCAATGCCGCTTGGGTCCCCGCTTTCGCGGGGATGAGCGGTTTTTGTTAGACGCCGCAGGCCTTGAAGAAACTACGGACGGAAGCCCGGTCGGCAGACTCTGCCGCCAGGCTGTGGCGTTCGCCCTGGGTCAGCAGCGCCAGGTCGCCTGAGCGCCTGAAACCGTCCAGCGCGGGGGCGCTGGCCTTGCCGCGGCCTTCCAGGAAACCGCCTTCGCTCAGGGCGTCATCGACCTTGGCGGCGGCGAAGCGGCTTTCCGTGCGACCCGAGGCCAGGACGATCTCGCCGCCCGACAGGCCCACGGCCGAGACATCGACCTGATCCTGGCCGGGCCGGCAGCTGATCATCAGCACGACGTCGTCGGTATTGGGCCGGCCATAGGCGAGGCGAGGGGCCTCCGAACCGTCGGCCAGATAGGCCCAGCGATAGCCGTCGACCGCGATCTTCTCGTGCGCGCAGCCGGCCAGAGCGGCGGCGAAACCCAGAGCGGCGAAGGCGGCGATGCGGCGTCCCATGACGGTCTCCTCGCCCGATCAACGCGGCGGGGAGCTGAATGGCTCCTGAAACGCATCGGGCGCGGCCACCTTGCGATGACCGCGCCCGACGAACTTGCAGCCCCAAGCTGGGCTTTGGATATTCCCGCTTAGAACGGCGAGAACTTCTCGACCAGCGACTGGCCGGCCGGGGTCTTCTGCACGCGGCTGATGTCGCCACGGCCGCCGTAGCTGATGCGGGCTTCGGCGATCTGGGTGTGCTTGATGGTGTTGGCCGAGGAGATGTCCTCCGGGCGCACGATGCCGGCCACGGTCAGCTGGCGCAGCTCGGCGTTGGTGCGGACTTCCTGGGTGCCCTGGATGACCATGTTACCGTTCGGCAGGACCTGGCTGACCACGGCGGCGATCGTCAGGCTGATCTTTTCCGAGCGCTGGACGCTGCCGGCGCCGGCGTTGGTGGTGGCCGAGTTGGTGTTCAGGGCGTTGGCCGGATCGAAGCCGCCCGGCAGCACCTTGCCCAGGCTCGATTCCAGGCCCAGCAGGTTGGGGATGCCGGCCTTCATGTTCGAGGTGCGCGAGCTGGCGGTCTGGTTCTTGGTGCTGGCGCTGTCGTCGATGTCGATCATGACGGTCAGGATGTCGCCGACGCGGCTGGCGCGCTGGTCGTTGAAGAACGCGCGGGCGCCGACGCGCCACAGCGAGTTGGCCGAAGCCGCCTGCGGGGCGGGCTCACGGGCCGAGACATATTGCTGCTGCATCGGGGCCAGTTCGGCGGGATAGCCGACCGGGGCCAGGTTCGGGCCCTTCACGGCCTCCTGGACGGTGGAGCAGGCGGCCAGCGGGGCCAGGAGCAGGGCGGCGGCGATGATGACGGGGCGACGCATGGGGTGACTGACCTCTTAGCGAGCGGCGAAACGGACGGGTTGCGAACGAGCTTGCAAGGCCTGGGCCTGCGGACCGACCGCTGCGGAGCCAGGACCGGTCGCGACCGCCTGGATGACTTTCTTGGAGAGCGTGTTCTGGACGGCGAAGACGTCGCCCGTGGCGGCGGCCGCCATCGCTTTGCCTTGAAGCGAAAGGGAAATTCCGTCCGCGTCATAGCTGATGGTGACCATGTCGCCGCTCTTGATGACCTGGGCGGCGCCCACGTCGCGGCTCTGGACTGCGGCGCCTTCACGCAGGGGGCGCTTGGCGGCCAGGCCGATAATGGCGTCGGCGTCGCGGGGGGCGTCCATCGGGGCGCCGGCCATTTTCACGTAGATCAGGTCTTGGGGCTGGACGATTTCGCCGGCCATCAGGCTGCGGGCGTAGGCAAGAACTTCCACATTGGCGCGGGCGGCGCCGGCCAGGCTGGCCCGGGCGCCCGAAGCGCCGGCCGAGACGCCGCCATTGTCCAGGCCTTCGCGGACGATGATGCGGCGGATGCCGTTGGTGTTGGTCCAGTCGAAGCCGGCGCGGCGGGCCGAGACCTGCACCTGGCCGGCTTCGAGCACGGCGGTCGGGCCCATGCGGGCGGCGACGACGATGTCGGCGGCCTGACCGCTGACGCCGTCGAACAGGTCGCCCAGCGTGATACGGCCGTCGGCGTCGGTGGTGTCCATGCGCAGGGTCACCGGCGTGCCGGCGTGGGCCGGGGCCGAGAGGATGGTCAGCGCCAGGGTGGCGGCGGCGGCGAGGAGGAAGGCCTTCATCAGCTTAGCTCCGCAGCTGCGAGGTGGCTTGCAGCATCTGGTCGGCCGTGGTGATCACCTTCGAGTTCATCTCGTAGGCGCGCTGGGCCGTGATCAGCGAGGTGATTTCGGTCACCGCGTCGACGTTCGAGGCTTCGGTGTAGTGCTGCATCAGCACGCCGAAGCCCGGCTCGCCGGGGGCGGCGAGGTTGGCGGCGCCCGAGGCGGCGGTTTCCAGCAGCAGGTTGTCGCCGATCTGTTCCAGGCCGCCTTCGTTCATGAAGGTCGCCAGTTGCAGCTGGCCGATGGTCTGCGGCTGCGGCTGGCCGTCCAGCTTCACCTGCACCAGGCCGGTCTTGCTGATCGTGATGTCGGTGGTGTTCTGCGGGACGGTGATGCCCGGCTGGACCGTGTAGCCGTCCTCGGTGACGATCTGGCCCTGGTCGTTGGTCGAGAAGTTGCCGGCGCGGGTATAGGCCGTCTCGCCCGAGGGCAGCAGAATCTGCAGGTAGCCCTTGCCCTGGATGGCGACGTCCAGCGGGTTGTCGGTCAGGGTCGGGGTGCCTTGCTCGGTGATGCGATAGACCGAGCCGGCCTTGACGCCGCCGCCGACCTGGACGCCGGTCGGGACGATGTTGCCGTTGCTGGACGACTGCGAACCCGCGCGCTCCACCTGCTGGTAGAGCAGGTCCTGGAACTCGGCCCGTTGGCGCTTGAAGCCAATGGTGTTCATGTTCGCGATGTTGTGCGAGATGACTTCGACGTTCAGCTGTTGCGCTGACATGCCCGAAGCGGCGGTGCGGAGAGCTTGCATCGGCTAGGCCCCTTAATTCAGCTTGCCCAGACGCTCGACGGCGCTGCGCGAAAGTTCTGCGGTGTTGTCCATCATCTTGGCGACGCCCTCGTAGGCGCGCTGGATCTCGATCAGCTTGGTGATCTCGACGACGGGTTGGACGTTCGAGGATTCCAGCATGCCCTGATGGACACGAGCGTCCGGCGCGGCGGCCAGGGTGGTGTTGCTGGTGTTGCGGTAGAGGTTGTCGCCGTCCTTGGCGAGCGAGGACAGGTCGTCGGGACGGACCACGCCCAGCTTGCCGACGCGCACGGCGCCCTGGCTGACGGTGCCGTCCTGGCCGATCGAGACCGGGCCCAGGACCGGGTCGATCAGCAGCGGGCCGCCGCCGTCGTCCAGCACCTGGTTGCCTTCCTGGGTGACCAGCTGGCCTTCCGGGTTGGTCGTGAAGCGGCCGTCGCGGGTGTAGCGATCGCCGGCGGCGGTCTGGACGTGGAAGAAACCGTTGCCCTCGATGGCGAGGTCGAAGTCGCCGCCCGTCTTGGTCATGGCGCCTTGGGTGAAGTTGCGGGCGACGCGGTCGTCCAGCACGAACTTCACCGGCGAGGCGCCGTCCAGGGTCTTGGCCGGCTTGGCCTGTTCCGTGCGGACCATCAGGTCCTCGGTCTTGAAGCCGGTCGTGTTGGCGTTGGCGATGTTGTTGGCCACGATGTCGAGCTGGCGGCGCAGCGTCATCTGACGCGAGAGGCCGACGTAGAGCGCGTTGTCCATGGCGAGTTAACTCGGGCGGCTGGCGCGACAAATGCGCCGCAATCCCAGAAGCAACCTTCGTGCCAGTCCAAAAACGCGTTATAAAACAACAAATAGGAAGGTTAACGGCAGGGTGTTGGTCGGAGTCTGCCGGGCAGATTCAGCCTGCGACCAAATGGCTTCAAAAACACATCGTTAACCATGTGGCCCGCATGTGTACGGGTATAGATTCCAAGGAACCGTGCGCGTGGCAAAAGCCCCCGAAAAGGAAGCTCCGGAAGGCGAAGAAGGCGCTGAGGGCGAAGCCCCCGCCAAGAAGAAACCGCCTATCCTGATCATCGCGATCGCCGCGGGCGTCCTCGTGCTGGGCGGTGGCGGCGCCGCGGCCTTTTTCCTGATGAAGCCCAAGCCGGACGCGCACGCCGAAGCCGGCGAGCACGGCAAGGAAAAGAAAGAGAAAAAGGAAAAGAAGGAAGAGAAGGGCGGTCACGGCGACAAGAAGGAAGGCGAGGGCGGCGCGGCCGCGGCCGGCGGCGCGGCCCCGGTCATCAAGGAAGGCCCCGACGGCGTGGTCTTCTACACCCTGCCCGACATCGTCGTGAACATGCAGACCGCCGACGGCAAGTCGACCTTCCTGAAGCTGAAGCTGACCTTCGAGCTGCCGGACCAGGACACGGCCGATGAGCTGACCCCGAACCTGCCCAGGCTCCAGGACATGTTCCAGGCCTTCCTGCGCGAGCTGCGTCCGGAAGACCTGAACGGCAGCCAGGGCACCTACCAACTGCGCTACGAGCTGCTGCGGCGGGTCAACATGGTCGCCGCGCCGGCCAAGGTGAATGCGGTCCTCATCGAGGAGATGCTGGTCAACTAGCCTTCGGGCTGGCTGGGCGAACGATCATGGCGGACGAAATCGACGATCAGGCCGCGATGGCCCAATGGGCCTCGCAGAACCCGCCCGGCGCCTTCGGTGAAGGTGACGCCGGCGGTGGCGGCGGCAATGAGTTTGGCGACTTTTCTGGCGGCATGGGCGGCTGGGACGACGGCGGCGGCGAAGGCGGCTCCGAGCGCATCCTGAACCAGGACGAGATCGACAGCCTGCTGGGCTTCGATCTGTCGGGCGACGGCGGCGAGGACCGCACGGGCATCCGCGCCATCATCAACTCGGCGCTGGTCTCGTACGAGCGCCTGCCGATGCTGGAAATCGTCTTCGACCGCCTGGTGCGGTTGATGACGACGTCCTTGCGGAACTTCACGTCCGACAACGTCGAGGTCAGCCTCGACAACATCAGCTCGATCCGTTTCGGCGACTATCTGAACTCGATCCCGCTGCCGGCCATCCTGGCCGTGTTCCGGGCCGAGGAGCTGGACAACTACGGCCTGCTGACGGTCGACTCCAACCTGATCTACTCGATCGTCGACGTGCTGCTGGGCGGCCGTCGCGGCACGGCCGCGATGCGCATCGAAGGTCGTCCCTACACCACGATCGAACGCGTGCTGGTGCAGCGGATGATCGAGGTCGTCCTGCACGATCTGAAGAGCGCCTTTGAGCCGCTGCATCCGGTCAACTTCTCGCTGGATCGCCTGGAGACCAACCCGCGCTTCGCCGCCATCGCTCGCCCGGCCAACGCCGCGATCCTGGTCAAGCTGCGCATCGACATGGAAGACCGCGGCGGCCGCATCGAGCTGCTGCTGCCCTACGCCACGCTGGAACCCATCCGGAAGATGCTGCTGCAGCAGTTCATGGGTGAGAAGTTCGGCCGCGACAACATCTGGGAAGGCCACTTGGCCACCGAGCTGTGGACCACCCAGACCGAGGTTCGCGCCGTGCTGGACGAGCAGCAGGTGCCGCTGTCGCGCGTGCTGAACATGCAGGTGGGCGACACGCTGATGCTGAACGCCACGCCCGACAGCCTGGTCGAGCTGCGCGCCGGAACGATCCGGCTGACGCGGGGCCGCATGGGACGTCGGAATCACTCGATCGCCATCCGGGCCGAGGCTCCGCTGACGCCCGCCGCCAAGAAGGCCGTGCAGAAGCTGAAATGAGCCTGATCGCCTTCGCCATGAACGGGTTCCTGGCCGTGCTGCTGATCGCGGCGCTGGTCTTCGGCTGGCGCCTGGAGCGCCGCCTGAAGGCCCTGCGCGACAGCCACGAGGGCTTCGCCAAGGCCGTGAAGGACCTGGATCATGCCGCGGCCCGCGCCGAGCAGGGCCTGGCCGATCTGCGCGCCGCGACCGACGAAGCCGCCGAGACCCTGGCGGTGCGCATCGAGCGCGCCCAGGCCCTGGCCGCCCAGCTGGGCGATCTGGTCAGCCGTCCGCTGCCGGCTCCGACCCCGAGCAAGGCCCCCCCGGCGCCGCAAGCCGCGCCGGAGCGTCCCGCGCCGCGCCTGAGCCGCGAGATTCCGCCGGCCGCCGCGCCGCAGACCGATCGCCGCCTGTCGGCCGCCGACTTCGAACGCCTGCTGGACCGCGAAGACCGCGTCGAGCGCGCCGTCCGCAGCGGCGAACCTATTCCCCGTCCGGCCTCGCGGCCGGGCATGGCGTCTAGCCAGACCAATGAAACCCCGCGTTCACGGGCGCGGATCGATGATGATCTCTTCGACGGACCGGGCGATGGCCCGTCCGCCAACCCCAGGGCTCCCCGCCGATGAAGAACGTTCCGCGCATCCTCCCCCTGGTCGGCGTCGCCGTCGGCGGCGTCCTGGCGATCAACGCCCTGGCCGGCGCCAAGTCGCTGCCCGACATGCTGGGCGGGGCCAAGGCCTTCGCCGAAGAGGTGGTCAAGCCCGGCAAGGGCAAGGACGCCAAGCCTGAAGGCGGCGAAGAAGCTGCTTCGGCCGAGAGCGCCGGCCAGCCGGCCGCCGCCAACGCGCCGCCGCCTCGGGTCTGCGCCCCGTCGGCCGATGCGCTCGCCAAGGAAGCCGGCCTGTCGCCCGCCGAACTGCGGGTGCTGCAGAGCCTGGGCGCCCGTCGCGGCCAGCTGGACCAGCGCGAGCAGGACATCGACGTCCAGCTGCAGCTGCTGGCCGCCGCCGAGGCCAAGCTGGACGCCAAGATGAAGGCCCTGACCGGCCTGAAGGGCGACATCTCGGGCCTGCTGGGCCAGGTCGACGCCCAGAAGCAGGCCGAGGTCGATCGCCTGGTCGTCGTCTACCAGGGCATGAAGCCCAAGGACGCCGCCGCCCGCATCACCCTGCTGGACGACAGCGTGCGCCTGCCGATCGCCGCCAAGATGAAGGAACGGGCCCTGTCGCAGATCCTGGCCAACATGGCCCCGGGCGACGCCAAGGTCCTGACCGAACGTCTGGCCGCTCGTCTGGCCAACCCGGCCGTCGAGAAGGGCAAGGCCGCGATCGCCGACAACGCCGCGGCTCCGGCCGCGCCGGGCGCCGCGCCCAACAAGCAGCAGGCCGACGCGGGCCTCGCCGGCGCCACCGATCCCGCCGCCCCGAAGGCCAAGTCGGCCCCCAAGAAAGCCGGCTAAGGGAGGCCCATGACCCTTCGTCAGCTCCTGCGCTCCAGCGTCGCCGCCGCGGTCATCGCGGGGACGCTGGCGCCGTCCGGCTACGCCGCGCCGCCGCCTCCGGCGGCGCGCGCGGCGCTGGACGTGCGCGTGGCGCAGGCGGCGGACTTCTCGCGCATCGAGTTCCACTGGAGCGCGGGCGCGAAGCTTGTTTCCCATCGCGACGGGCAGACCCTGGTGCTGCGGTTCAGCCGCGACGCCAATCCCGATCTCTCGACCCTGAAGATCGCGCCGCCGCGCTGGCTGAAGGCCTCGGAGGCCCGCCACGTCAACGGTTCGCTTGAGATCGTCATTACACTGACGGACGACGCCGACGCCCGCCTGGGCAACGCCGACGGCGTCGACTTCGTCAACCTGTTCGCCCGTCCGGGCGCGCCGCCCGCTGGCCAGACGCCCGCGCCGGCCGCCCCGATCGGCCGTCCCAACCCGATGCCCGCCGGCGGCGTGGTCAAGGTCGGCTTCGAGCGCCAAGATCAGCAGGTGAGCCTGTCGTTCGACTGGGCCGCCCCGGCCGGCGCCGCCGTGTTCCGGCGCGGCGAAGCGGTGTGGATCGTGTTCGACACGCCCGCGCGGCTGGACATCTCCAAGCTGCCGTCGTCCAGCATCCGCTATTCGAAGGTCCAGGCCCTGAAGGGCCTGGACTACACCGCCCTGCGCATCACCACCCAGTCGGGCACGCCCTATGTGGCCGAAGGGCAGGGCGGGTCGTGGAAGATCAGCCTGGGTCCGGGCTCGCAGGCGACGCCCGACGTCATCAAGGTGGCGCGCGACGAGAGCGTCCATCCCGCCACCCTGTCGGCCGCCGTCTCGGGCGTGACCCGTCCGGTCTGGGTCGCCGACCCGGCCGTCGGCGACAAGATGATCGTGGCCCCGGCGCTCGCGCCGTCCAAGGGCCTGCCGTCGCGCCGCGAATATGTCGAGATGGCGCTGCTGCAGTCGGCCCAAGGCCTGGCCGCTGAAGCCTATGCCAGCGACCTGGTCGTCCAGGCCGCTGGCGACCTGCTGCGGATCGGTCGGCCCAAGGGCCTGATCCTGTCGCCGATCTCGGCCAACACCCCGCCGGAAGAGGCCGCCGCCGGCGCACCGCAGCCGATGTCGATGCCGGCCCTGATCGATCTCGACAACTGGCCCAAGACCGGTTCGGGCGGCTTCCTGACCCGCTACAACGCCCTGCAGAACGCCGTCGCCGCCGCGCCGGACGGCGAGGGCAAGGACAGCGACCGCGCCGCGCGCATGTCGCTGGCCCGTTTCCTGGTCGGCTCGCAGATGTCGTTCGAGGCCATCGGCGTGCTGAACGCCGCGGGCCGCAAGCACCAGACCCTGCTGGGCGACGCCGAATTCCGAGGTTTGCGCGGCGTGGCCAAGGTGATGGCCGGCCGCCTGACCGAGGCCGACGCCGACTTCTCCTCGCCCGTGCTGTCCGACGATCCGTCCAGCGCCCTGTGGCGCGGCTATATCTCGGCCAAGCAAGGCCAGTGGGCCGACGCCCGCACCAAGTTCACCGGCGGCGGCCGGGCGCTGGACCTGTTCCCGCCCACCTGGAAGGCGCGCTTCCTGCACGCCCAGGCCCAGGCGGCTCTGGGCACGGGCGACGTGACCGGCGCGCTGCAATTGATCACCAAGGCGCTGGCCGTCCCCAAGGTCCCGCTCGAGGACCAGCTGGACATCCGCCTGACCCAGGCCCGCGCGTTCGAGGCAAAGGGCGAGAAGGTCCGCGCCCTGCGCATGTTCCAGGCCATCGCCAAGGCCCCGTACGACCGCCTGGCCACGCCGGCCATGCTGCACGCCACCGAGATCGGCTACGCCAAGGGCCAGATCACCGCGCCGAAGGCGGCCGAGACACTGAACCAGCTGCGCTATCGCTGGCGCGGCGACGGCGTCGAGCTGGAGGTCATCCGCTCGCTGGGCCGGCTCTATATCGACCAGGGCCGTTATCGCGAGGCGCTGGAAGTGCTGCGCTCGGCCGGCCGTCAGTTGCCGGACCGTCCGGAAGCCGTGGCGCTGCAGAACGATCTCTCGAACACCTTCCGCCAGCTGTTCCTGCAAGGCCTGGCCGACGGCATGCAGCCGGTTCAGGCCGTGGGCCTGTTCTACGACTTCCAGGACCTGACCCCGATCGGCGCCGACGGCGACCAGATGGTCCGCAACCTGGTGCGCCGCCTGGTCGACGTCGACCTGCTGGACGACGCTGGCAAGCTTCTGAAGTACCAGGTCGACAACCGCCTGAACGGCGTGCCCAAGGCCCAGGTCGCCACCGACCTGGCCTGGATCTACCTGATGAACAAGAAGCCGGAGGATGCTCTGGCCGCGATCAACGACACGCGCACGACCATCCTGCCGCCGGCCCTGAACGCCGAGCGCCGCCTGGCCACCGCCCGCGCCCTGATGGGCCTGGGCCGCTATGACGACGCGCTGGAGCTGATCGACAAGGACAACAGCCGCGACGGCCAGGAGATCCGCGCCGAGATCGCCTGGAAGCAGCACACCTGGCCGGCGGCCGGGGCGCTGTACGAACGCTCGCTGGGCGACCGCTTCAAGACCCCGGGCGCGCTGACGCCGGGCGATGAGGCGCGCCTGCTGCGCTCGGCCGTGGCCTACAGCCTGGCCGACGACGACGCCTCGCTGGCCCGCCTGCGCGCGCGCTGGTCGGGCTTCATCGACTCGGCCGGCAATCCTGACGGTCTGCGCGTGGCCCTGCAGGGCATGAACGTCGAATCGCTGTCGGCCTCGGACTTCAGCCGCGTCACCGCCGACAACGAGGCCTTCAACGGCTGGATCGGCCGGATGAAGGACAAGTTCCGCACCGGTCAGCCCGCCGGTTCGCCTGCTCGCGCCAGCAAATAGGGCAGGGGTTTTCCCTCAAGCGCCCGTTCCGCTGAACACCGAGGCAGAACAAGCCTCCGTCGGCGGCGACGTCACCGAAAATTCACCCGCCAAAACCGGATTGGTCTTCTGGCGGCCTCCGGACGTTTAGCCTAATCAGGGCCCGCCAGCCGGAGGCCATTGGGGCCCACAGGGGCTGGCGGTTGGCGACCGCTTGCCTTTACGGCGCAGGCATGTCATGACAACGTTGTCATAGGGTGGACGACATTGGCTAAGAAGAACCAAGACGCCGACAACGGGCGCGAAGTGCTGGTGCTGCTGGGCGGCGCGGGGGATCTGGCCCTGCGGATGCTGCTGCCTTCGCTGTATTTCCTCGAGCTGGATCGTCTGCTGCCGCACGATCTGCGGATCGTGGGCGTGGCCCGCGCGGACCATGACGCGGACGGCTACAAGGCGCTGGTGCGCGAACAGCTGGGCAAGCGCGCGACGGTCGAGGAGGGGGTCTGGAGACGCCTGGCCGAGCGTATCGACTACGTGCCCGCCGACATCACCAGCGAAGCCGACGCCAAGAAGCTGGCCGACCGCATCGGCGCGCATGGTTCGCTGGTCATCTTCTTCTCGCTGTCGCCCAGCCTGTACGGCCCGGCCTGCCAGGCGCTGCAAGCCGCCGGCCTGACCGGCCCCAGCACCCGCCTGATCCTGGAAAAGCCTCTGGGCCGCGACCTGGAGAGCTCCAAGGTCACCAACGCCGCCGTCGCCGCCGTGGTCGACGAGAGCCAGGTTTTCCGCATCGACCACTATCTGGGCAAGGAGACGGTCCAGAACCTGACCGCCCTGCGCTTCGCCAACGTGCTGTTCGAGCCCCTGTGGGACCGCAACACGATCGACCACGTGCAGATCACCATCGCCGAGACCGAGAAGGTCGGCGACCGCTGGCACTATTACGACGAGTACGGCGCGCTGCGGGACATGGTGCAGAACCACATGCTGCAGCTCCTGTGCCTGGTCGCCATGGAGGCGCCGTCGGGCTTCGATCCGGACGCCGTCCGCGACGAGAAGGTCAAGGTTCTTCGCAGCCTGCGTCCCTTCACCAAGGAGAGCGTGGCCCACGACACCGTGCGCGGCCAGTACGTGGCCGGCGTGGTCGAGGGCGGCGCCCGTCCGGGCTATGTCGAGGAAGTCGGCAAGCCCACCAAGACCGAGACCTTCGTGGCCATGAAGGTGGCGATCGACAACTGGCGCTGGGACGGCGTGCCGTTCTTCCTGCGCACCGGCAAGAACCTGCCCGACCGCCGCACCCAGATCGTCGTCCAGTTCAAGCCGCTGCCGCACAACATCTTCGGTCCGCGGACCGATGGCGAGCTGTGCGCCAACCGCCTGGTCATCGACCTGCAGCCGGACGAGGACATCTCGCTGACGATCATGAACAAGCGTCCGGGCCTGTCGGAAGAGGGCATGCGCCTGCAGTCGCTGCCGCTGTCGCTGTCGTTCGGTCAGAGCGGCGGCCGTCGCCGCATCGCCTACGAGAAGCTGTTCGTCGACGCGTTCCGCGGCGACCGCACCCTGTTCGTGCGTCGTGACGAGGTCGAGCAGGCCTGGAGGTTCATCGACGCCGTCTCGGCCGCCTGGGCCGACGCCGGCATCGAACCCGCGCCCTATGCGGCCGGCACCTGGGGTCCGCAGTCGGCCCAGGGCCTGATCTCGCCCGGCGGCCGGTCCTGGAAGGCGTAAGCACCATGCCCCAATCTTCGCTTTCTAGGCCCCAGATCGAAGCCTTCCCGACCCGCGAGGCGCTGTACGACGCCGCCGCCTCGACCATCGTCGAGGCCCTGACCACGGCGGTGGCGACCCATGGCGTCGCCGGCTTCGCGGCCACGGGCGGCTCGACGCCGGCCCCGGTCTATGATCGCCTCTCCCAGGCCACCGCGCCCTGGGACAAGGTCATGGTCACCCTGACCGACGAGCGCTGGGTCCCGGCCACCGATCCTTCCAGCAACGAGAAGCTGGTGCGCGAGCATCTGCTGACGGGGGAGGCGGCCAAGGCCGGCTTCTCGCCGCTGTATTTCGACGGCGTCAGCCATGAGGAAGCCGCGCTGAAGGCCCAGGCCGGCGTCGCGTCGGCCGCGCCGTTCGGCGTGGTGCTGCTGGGCGTGGGCCCCGATGGCCACTTCGCCTCGCTGTTCCCCGGCAATCCGGTGCTGGCGCGGGGCCTCGATCCCGAGTCCGAACGGCTGGTGCTGGCCGTGCCGCCGGGCGATCCGGCCCCGGACATCCCCCGTCTGAGCTTGACCTTCCAGGCCCTGACCCAGACGGCGCTGATCGTGCTGCTGGTCACCGGCCAGGCCAAGCGCGCGCTGCTGGACGGCGAGGTCGATCAGGCCTTGCCGGTCGCCGCCATTCTGAACCAGGACCGCGCCAAGGTCCGCATCCTCTGGGCGGAGTAATCGCCATGAGTCTGAACCCCGTCATCGCCGCCGTCACCGCCCGCATCGTCGAGCGTAGCAAGGACAGCCGCGCGGCCTACCTCGCGAACATGGAACACGCGATCGAGAGCCAGCCGGGTCGGGCCAAGCTGTCCTGCGCCAATTGGGCCCACGCCTTCGCCGCTTCGCCGGGCGTGGACAAGGTCCGCGCGCTGGACCCGAACGCGCCGAACATCGGCATCGTCTCGGCCTATAACGACATGCTGTCGGCCCACCAGCCGCTGGAAGAGTACCCGGCGCTGATCAAGGTGGCCGCGCGCGAGGTGGGCGCGACCGCCCAGTTCGCCGGCGGCGTGCCGGCCATGTGCGATGGCGTCACCCAGGGCCGTCCGGGCATGGAGCTGTCGCTGTTTTCGCGCGAGGTCATCGCCATGGCCACGGCCGTCGCCCTGACCCACGACGCCTTCGACTCGGCGCTGTATCTGGGCGTCTGCGACAAGATCGTCCCGGGCCTGGTGATCGGGGCCCTGACCTTCAGCCACCTGCCGGCCCTGTTCGTGCCCGCCGGCCCGATGACCTCGGGCCTGCCCAACAGCGAGAAGGCCCGCATCCGCGCCCTCTACGCCGAGGGCAAGGTCGGCCGCGCCGAACTGCTGGAAGCCGAGCAGGCCAGCTATCACGGCCCGGGCACCTGCACGTTCTACGGCACGGCCAACACCAACCAGATGCTGATGGAGCTGATGGGCTTCCATCTGCCCGGCTCGGCCTTCGTCCACCCCAACACGCCGCTGCGCGAAGCCCTGGTCAAGGAAGCCGCGCGCCGCGCCGCCGCCGTGACCAACAAGGGCAACGAGTTCATCCCGGTCGGCCGGATGATCGACGAGAAGTCGGTCGTCAACGGCGTGGTCGGCCTGATGGCCACCGGCGGCTCGACCAACCTGGCCCTGCACATCATCGCCATGGCCCAGGCGGCCGGCGTGATCCTGACGCTGGAAGACCTGGACGACATCTCCAAGGCCACCCCGCTGCTGGCGCGCGTCTATCCGAACGGCGCGGCCGACGTGAACCACTTCCAGGCCGCCGGCGGCATGGCCTTCATCATCCGTGAGCTGCTGAAGGCCGGTCTCGTCCACGAGGACGTCCAGACCATCGCCGGCCCCGGCCTCTCGCTCTACGCCCAGGAGCCGCACCTCGAGGACGGCGTCCTCAAGTGGCGCGAGGGCGCGACCGAGAGCCTGGACACCGCCATCGTCCGCCCGGTCTCCGACCCGTTCAGCCCCGAGGGCGGCCTGCGTCTGCTGGCCGGCAACCTGGGTCGCGGCGTCATGAAGATTTCCGCCGTGAAGCCCGAGCACCATGTGATCGAAGCCCCGGCGGCCGTGTTCCAGGAACAGGAAGACTTCATCGCCGCCTTCAAGCGCGGCGAGCTGGACCGCGACGTCGTCGTGGTCGTCCGCTTCCAGGGCCCGTCGGCCAACGGCATGCCGGAACTGCACAACCTGTCGCCGTCGATCTCGGTGCTGCTGGATCGCGGCTACAAGGTCGCCCTGGTCACCGACGGCCGCATGTCGGGCGCCTCGGGCAAGACGCCCGCCGCCATCCACGTGACGCCGGAAGCCGCCAAGGGCGGGCCCCTGGCCTATGTCCAGGACGGCGACATGATCAGCGTCAACGCCGAGACCGGCGAACTGAAGATCCTGGTGGACGAAGCGGCTTTCCGCGCTCGCACGCCGGCGAACGTCCCGGCGTCCAAGCCGGGCTTTGGTAGGGAACTGTTTGGATGGATGCGCAGCGGGGTCGGCGCGGCCGACGCCGGCGCTTCCGTCTTCGCTTGAGGAAGCACTAGGTCATGGACGGCAATCACAGCGTGGGCCTCGGCCTCGTCGGCGACATCGGCGGCACCAACGCCCGCTTCGCCCTGGTCGAATTCGATGGTCAGGACCCGCGCCTGATCGAGCCCACGGCCTACAAGGGCGAGGACTACGGCACGGCCGAGGACGCCATCGAGCACTATCTGCAGAAGGTTGGCGTCCGCCATCCCGATCAAGCGGTGGTGGCCGTGGCCGGCCCGATCGAGCACGGCTCGGTCCTCATGACCAACCTGAACTGGCGGATCTCGGAAGACAGCCTGCGTCGCGCCGGCGGTTTCCGGAACGCCAAGCTGATCAACGACTTCACCGCTCAAGCGCTCGCGGCGCCGCGCCTGGGCCCCAAGGACCTGCGCCAGATCGGCCACCTGCCGACCTCGGGCGAGGGCGACCTGGCTATCCTCGGCCCGGGCACCGGCTTCGGCGTCGCCGGCCTGGTGCGTCGTCACGGCCAGGAAATTCCGCTGGCCACCGAGGGCGGCCACGTCGCCTTCGCGCCCCTGGATGAGGTCGAGATCGAGGTGCTGCGCGCCCTGACCAAGCAGTTGGACGGCGGCCGCGTCTCGGTCGAGCGCATCCTGTCGGGTCCGGGCATGGAAGACCTGCACATCGCCCTGGGCGCCGCCGAGGGCCGCAAGGTCGAGGCCCTGGCCGCCAAGCAGATCACCGAACGCGCGACCGAAGGCTGCGCCGACAGCCTGGCCACCGTGAACCGCTTCTGCGCGGTGCTGGGCTCGACGGCCGGCGACATCGCCCTGACCCTGGGCGCGCGCGGCGGCGTGTTCATCGCCGGCGGCATCGCCCCCAAGATCATCGACATCCTGGAGAAGAGCCCGTTCCGCGAGCGCTTCGACGCCAAGGGCCGCCTGTCGGGCTTCACCCAGGCGATCCCGACCCACGTGATCCTGCATCCGCACACCGCGCTGATCGGCGCGGCGGTCGCTCTGACGCCGGAGGGCCGGGCGGCGGTCGCGTAAGCGACGACCGCCCCTTCTTCCTATCGCGGGGCCGCCTTCAGCTTGGCGGAGCGGGCGGCCAGAATGCGTTTGCACTGCGTCGCGTCGAAATTGAGCTCTTCGGCGTCATGCTCGCCCTGGCTCGTCCATAACCGCATGTAACGCTCCGCACGATCCTTTACGGCGGCGGGAAAAGCGGTCGGCGCCTGCAGTGGGGTCAGGTAGGCCTGGTACTGGGCGCGGGTAAGGTGATTGCCGCAGATGGCGACGCCGTAGGCCATGTCGCCGGCCGCCCGGATGTAGTCATCCTGCCAGCTGGCGTAGCCCGTGGGCAACAGCAGCTCGTCAGCGCCCCTGCGGGCAAGGACGTCATCGGTGGTGGCGGTGTCGGTCACCAAGAAGCGCCCGATGGGGTCCTGGGCGATCTGATGGCAAGTGACCACCCAGCCCTGCATGCGGCTGAGGATCAGGGCCGCGAATTTCGGTCCATTCGTCTGGTCGCCGTGGGTCGCGGCCTTCGTCGCGGCCGCCGCCTTTTCCACCGCGTCGTTGAGATAGATCATGGCCAAGGACTCGGAGACCACGAACCTGGAGGCTTCGGCCACAGCGGCGTTGGCGAAGCGCTCCGTGTCGTCCTCGTGGATCTTGAACCCCATGAATTTGCAGGGTCCGATCTGGCCGGCATAGCGGCCCAACTGGTTCAGCCGGGTGACGGGGTCCTTGTCGGCTTGAGCAAACGCCGAGGTCGCGCTCACAGCGCAGAGCGCGGCCGACATGGCCACGACTTTCCAATTCAACATATGAAGCCCCCAAGGCGTCGCGACGACGCCACAACCTCTGGATAGCGGCGCCCATTTCCGGCTGTAAAGCCCGCAAGCCTCTCGTTTTGAGGAGCAGCGCGCTTGGGGCTCGCCATGACAACCCTGTCATGGCTTAGTATCCGCCACGCCGGGGAGAATCGGCGCGGTGAGGGACGGAATTGAGCGCCAAAGTCACGATCCACGATGTGGCCCGCGAGAGCGGGGTCTCGATCAAGACCGTTTCGCGGGTGCTGAACCGTGAGCCCAACGTCAAGGCCGACACCCGGGATCGGGTGCAGGCCGCCGTGGCGGCGCTGAACTATCGGCCCAACATCTCGGCCCGGAGTCTCGCGGGCTCGAAGGCCTATCTGATCGGCGTGTTCTTCGACAACCCCAGCCCCGGCTACGTCACCGACGTGCAGCTGGGGGCCATCGCGCGCTGCCGGCAGGAAGGCTTCCACCTGATCGTCGAGCCGATCGACTCGACCGGCGACATCCAGGACCAGGTCGAGCCGATGCTGGCCACCCTGCGCATGGACGGGGTGATCCTGACCCCGCCGCTCAGCGATCATCCGGTGGTGCTGGCGGCGCTGGAGCAGGAGGGCGTGGCCTATGTCCGCATCGCCCCGGGCGGCGACATCGACCGCGCGCCGTGGGTCAGCATGGACGACCGCCTGGCCGCCTACGAGATGACCAAGCACCTGATCGGGCTGGGCCATCGCGATATCGGCTTCATCATCGGCCACCCGGACCACGGCGCCTCGCACCTGCGCCACCAGGGCTTCCTGGACGCCATGCGCGACAGCGGGCTGATCGTGCGTGACGACCGGGTGGAGCAGGGGTTCTTCTCGTTCCGCTCGGGCTTCGACGCGGCCGAGAAGCTGCTGGGCGGGGCGGATCGTCCGACCGCCATCTTCGCCTCGAACGACGACATGGCCCTGGGCGTGATGGCCGTGGCCAATCGCATGCGCCTGGACTTGCCGGCCCAGCTGTCGGTGGCCGGCTTCGACGACACGCCCGGCGCCAAGATCACCTGGCCGCAGCTGACCACCGTGCGCCAGCCGATCCACGCCATGGCCGGCGCCGCCGCCGACATGCTGATGCATGGCGTCGAGCGGGAGGAGGGCGCACCGCCGCCCTCACGCGTGCTGGAGTTCGAACTGGTGGTCCGGGAGTCCACCGGACAAGCGCCAAACTAGGGGATTGGGCCATGCAAGGCGGCTGGTAGCGCAATCATATTGACCTTGACAGCGCTGTCCATTTGGCGCGACATCAAACCGATCAAGACGGTCGTCCACGAAGGCGGCGTCGGAGGAAACGCCAATGACTTCGCCCTTCAGCGCCCGTCGCGTCTTGCTTGACGCACGATCACTCCCCTCCAGGCGGTCCTGAAACCGCTTCCCTTCCGCTCGACGCGGTTTCTCGCAAGCGCCGCGTCGAGCGCTTTTCTCCTGACACTCCACACGATCCGCCCGGGGGCGGGCGCATCCTGGGAAGAACCATGTCCGCATCCAGCCTCGTCCGCGCGTCCGCCCTGGCCCTGATCCTGGCCGGCGGCCTCTCGGGAACGGCTTCGGCTCAAGCCTCCGCCGTGGCGCATCCCAGCGTTTGGCCCAAGGCCCACAGCCCCGCGACGATCACCGACGCCAAGACCGAGGCCTTCGTCGCCAAGCTGATGAGCCAGATGAGCGTCGAGGAGAAGGTCGCCCAGACCATCCAGGCCGACGGCGCCTCGATCACGCCCGAGGAGCTGGCCAAGTACCGCCTGGGCTCGGTGCTGGTCGGCGGCAACAGCGCCCCGGACGGCAATGACCGCGCCACGCCTCAGCGCTGGGTCGAATGGATCCGCGCCTTCCGCGCCGCGGCCCTGACCCCGCGCGGTGGCCATCAGGAAATCCCGATCATCTTCGGCGTCGACGCCGTGCACGGCCACAACAACGTCGTGGGCGCCACGCTTTTCCCGCACAATGTCGGCCTGGGCGCGGCCCGCGACCCGGACCTGATCCGCCGCATCGGCGAAGCGACGGCCCAGGAGATGGCCGCCACCGGCGCGGACTGGACCTTTGGTCCCACCGTGGCCGTGCCCCGCGACGAGCGCTGGGGCCGCGCCTATGAGGGCTATGCCGAGGATCCGGAGGTGGTGAAGACCTATGCCGGTCCGATGACCCTGGGCCTGCAGGGCGCGCTGGTCGCCGGCAAGCCGCTGGCGGCGGGCCACGTCGCCGGCTCGGCCAAGCACTTCCTGGCCGACGGCGGCACGGCGGGCGGCAAGGACCAGGGCGACGCCGAGGCCTCCGAAGCCGACCTCGTCCGCCTGCACGCCGCCGGCTACCCGCCGGCCATCGACGCCGGCATCCTGTCGGTGATGGTCTCGTTCTCCAGCTGGCATGGGGTGAAGCACACCGGCAACAAGAGCCTGCTGACCGACGTGCTGAAGGGGCGACTGGGCTTCGAGGGCTTCGTGGTCGGCGACTGGAACGCCCACGGCCAGGTCGAGGGCTGCACCAACACCAACTGCGCCCAGGCCTATCTGGCCGGCATGGACATGATGATGGCCCCCGACAGCTGGAAGGGCCTCTACGACAACACGCTCGCTCAAGTGAAGGCCGGCCAGATCCCGATGGCGCGCATCGACGACGCCGTCCGCCGCATCCTGCGGGTCAAGGTCAAGGCCGGCCTGTTCGCGGACAAGCGGCCGCTGGAGGGCCAGTACGAACTGCTGGGCTCGCCCGCTCACCGCGCCGTGGCGCGAGAAGCCGTCCGCAAGTCGCTCGTTTTGCTGAAGAACGACGGCGTGCTGCCGCTGAAGAGCTCGGCCCACGTGCTGGTGGCCGGCGACGGGGCCGACGACATCGGCAAGGCGGCCGGCGGCTGGACCCTGACCTGGCAAGGCACGGGCAACAAGAACAGCGACTTCCCCAACGGCCAGTCGATCTATGCCGGCATCGCCGACGCGGTGAAGGCCGGCGGTGGCAGCGCTGAGCTGTCCGCCTCGGGCGAGTTCAAGGCCAAGCCGGACGTGGCCATCGTGGTGTTCGGCGAGAACCCCTATGCCGAGTTCCAGGGCGACATCGCCAATGTCGAATACCAGCCGGGCGCCAAGACCGACCTGGCCTTACTCAAGAAGCTGAAGGCCGCCGGCATCCCGGTGGTGTCGGTGTTTCTCAGCGGCCGGCCGCTGTGGACCAACCCGGAGATCAACGCCTCGGACGCCTTCGTCGCCGCCTGGCTGCCGGGCTCGGAAGGCGGCGGCGTCGCCGACGTGCTGATCGGCGACAAGGCCGGCAAGGCCCGCCACGACTTCCAGGGCAAGCTCTCCTATTCGTGGCCCAAGCGCGTCGATCAGGAGCCGCTGAATATCGGCGACAAGAACTACGACCCGCAGTTCGCCTATGGCTACGGCCTGACCTACGCCAAGCCGGGGAAGGTGGGCGCGTTGTCCGAGGACCCGGGCGCCGCCTCGGCCGCCGTCAATGTCGATCGCTACTTCGTGGCGGGTCATGTCCCCGCGCCGTGGACGATGAACGCCGCCGGCGCGGCGTCGCTGAAAACCATCGATGCGGGCGCTCAGGAAAACGCACGCCAGGCGACCTGGAGCGGCGAGGGGAGTGGGACCGTTACCATCCTTGGCCCGCCTGTGGATTTGTCGCGCCAGACCACCGGCGACATGGCGATTTCGATCCGTTACAGGGTGGATGCGTCCCCAGAGAAACCGGTTTCCCTGGGTTTGGCCTGTGGCGAATCCTGCGGGGCGACGGTAGACGTAACGTCAACGTTGTCAGGTGCGAAACTCGGCGAATGGCGTACGGCCAAGATCAAACTTTCCTGCTTCAAGGCCAAGGGCGCGGACGTGACGCACGTTTCGTCCCCCTTCTCGCTGTCCTCCGCCGGACGCATGACACTGTCATTCACCGAAATCAGACTGGCCTCCAACGAGGGCGACGCCTTCTGTCCGCCAAGCTGAAACAAGAAGGAGCGACGGCATGATCCGCGCCCGCCGCTCACGCATCGTCGCCACCATCGGCCCGGCCTCCAGCTCGCCGGAAATGATCGTCACCCTGGCCAAGGCCGGGGCGGACGTCTTCCGCCTGAACTTCAGCCACGGGGCTCACGAGACCCACGCGGCGGTCTATGCGGCGATCCGCGAGGCCGAGAAGGTGGTCGACCGCCCGCTGGGCATCCTGGCCGACCTGCAAGGCCCCAAGCTGCGCGTCGGCAAGTTCGCCAACGGTCCGGTCATGCTGAAGGCCGGCCAGGCCTTCCGCTTCGACAACGACCCGACCCCGGGCGACGAGACCCGCGTTCACCTGCCGCACCCGGAAATCCTGACCGCCATGCGGCCGGGCGCGACCCTGCTGCTGGACGACGGCAAGCTGCGGATGGTCGTGACCGACGCAGGGCCGGGCTACGCCAACACCACCGTCGCCAACGGCGGCAAGCTTTCGGAACGCAAGGGCGTGGCGGTGCCGGATGTCGTCATCCCGATGTCGCCCCTGACCGCCAAGGACCGCGAGGACCTGGCCTTCGCCCTGCGCCTCGGCGTCGACTGGATCGCCCTGTCGTTCGTGCAGGCCCCGGAAGACATGGCCGAGCTGCGCCGCATCGTCGAAGGCCGCGCCGCCGTGCTGGCCAAGATCGAAAAGCCCCAGGCGCTGAAGGTGCTGGGTCCGATCATGGACCTCTGCGACGGCGTCATGGTCGCGCGCGGCGACCTCGGCGTCGAAATGGCCCCGGAAGAAGTGCCGGTGGCCCAGAAGGAAATCCTGCGGGAAGCGCGCGCGCGCGGCATCCCGGTGATCGTCGCCACCCAGATGCTGGAGTCGATGATCAGCTCGCCGACCCCGACCCGCGCCGAAGCCTCGGACGTCGCCAACGCCGTCTATGAGGGCGCGGACGCGGTGATGCTGTCGGCCGAGTCCGCCGCCGGCGAATATCCCGAAGAGTCGGTGTCGATGATGAACCGCATCATCGAGCGCGTGGAGCGTGACCCGCGCTGGCCCGAGCTGATGCAGGCCGAGCAGAAGCACGACGACGATGACGCCGATGTGCTGGTGGTCGCCGCCGCCGGCGCGGCCAAGTCGGGCTCGACCAAGTGCCTGGTGGCCTTCACCACCACGGGCGCGACCGCCCGCCGTCTGTCGCGGGAACGTCCGCTGCAGCCGGTTCTGGCCCTGTCGCCCGACATCAACGCCGTGCGCCGCATGGCCCTGTGCTGGGGCATCGAGCCGCGCGTCAGCGCCCAGCCCGATAGCCTGGAGGTCGTCACCACCGACGCCTCGAGCAAGGCCCTGGAGCTGGGTCTGGTGGCGCCGGGCGAACGCCTGCTGGTCGTGGCCGGGACGCCGTTCGGCGCGCCGGGCGCGGCCAACCTGCTGCGCCTGGCGCACGCGCCGGCGCCGGTTCGGCGGCGATAGGGTAGAAGATGCTCCCCCTCTGGGGGAGCTGTCGGCAAAGCCGACTGAGGGGGCGTCGCCGGCCTATGCCGAGCTGCCCCCTCCGGCCCTATGGGCCACCTCCCCCAGAGGGGGAGGAGAATAGGATCTACTTGAACGAAGCCGGCAGCAGCCGCTCGTAGCCTCGGCGCACCGCGTCGTAGCACTCGCAGGTCATGGCCTCGAGGCCCGCCCGGTCCAGGATATCCACGACGCCGCGACGATAGCGGATCAGGCCCTTGTTCTGCAGCGAGCCGGCCACCGCCGTGACCGTGGTGCGCTGGACGCCCAGCATGTCGGCCAGGAACTCCTGGGTCAGGCTGATGGTGTTGGTGTCGATACGGTCGTGGCACGACAACAGCCAGCGGCAGAAGCGCGCCTCGACCGCGTGCAGGGCATTGCAGGCCACCGACTGGATGGCGTGGCCGAACAGAGCCTCGTTGTGGCGATCGACCAGGTCGCGCAGGGCGGGACTGCGGCGCCAGGCGTCTTGCAGCGGGCCGGCGGCGATGCGCAGGGCCGAGCCCGGGGCCTGGACGATAGCGCGGCTCAGCGACTGGCGCGGCGCGACGGCGACGTTGAGGCCCAGCGCGCCCTCGCGGCCGATGGTGGCCGACTCGATGGCCGCGCCGTTCTCCATCAGCGTCATCAACGAGATGACGCAGTCATTGGGGAAATAGATCTGGTCGATCAGGTCGCCCGGCTCATGCAGCAGGCGGCCCTTGTCCAGATCGACCGTGGACAGATGAGGGGCGAGCAGGGCCCGGTCTTCGGCCGGCAATGCGGAGAGCAGACGGTTCTTCAAGGTCGCTAACGGCCCAGTCATGCGGAATCGAACGCCGTCTCACGGCAAGGGTTGCAAGCTATAGGTGGGGGCGTTGCTGGGCGCCGTCGTTTAGCCGACACAATCCAGGCAGGATGGTCGCAAAAACAGAAGAGTCCACGAAACAGTCTGTTTTTCGCCATCATTTGGCATTTTGAATGTCTGTCGGGTTCCCGACATAATTACTCAGTCAAACGCGAGTGCGACTTGCATTCATCTGCGTTTGGCAAAGAAAAAGCCGCTTCCGGAGAAGCGGCTTCAAGGCATGCTCGATGTTCGGAAGGGCATGGGAGGCCTTCCTTGCGGTCGGGGAACCGCAAGGAAGAGCCATTGGCGCAAGCGGCGGTTCCCGCGCCCCAGATCGCCAAGCCGGACCCCGGGGACGGAGGGGCTCTGGAGATCTGGTCCCACGCGTGCGAGCCCCCGTCAGCTACCCTGAGGGCGAAGGCTCGTACGCCATGGGCTGTTGGGATCGCACCGCCGAGCGATCCCGCCGTTCGAAATCACTTTGGCTTGGCGAAGGCCGAGGACATCCAGCCCCGGGCGCCGTTCTCGTCGTCGACTTCCATCCAGACGCCGTTGCGTTGGCCGGTCGGATAGACCGTGCCGCCGGCCTTGACCTTGCCGACGATCGAGCCGGTGGGCGAGGCGGCCCCACGCAGGGCGATCTCCTGGGTGGTGGCCAGCAGGTTCGGCGCGGCGCTGGCCGCCGGCGCCGAGGTGGTCATGGTGGCCGAGACCTGGGTGACGGCGGCCGCGCCGCACTTGCCCTGGTAGAGGCCGCCCATGATGGCGCGTCGCTGTTGGGCGACCTGGATGTTCTGGGCTTCGCGCTGGGCCTTGGCGGCCGCGGCGGCCTTGGCCTGCGAGGCGGCGGCGTTGGCGAACATGCCCAGGCCCGGCACCCGGCTGAGGGCCCCGCTGTAGAGCGCGGCGTTGACGCCCAGGCTGGCGGCCGTCTCGGCCCCGCGCGCGCCGGCCTCGGCGCTGGCGATGGCGTTGTTGGAGACGCCCATCATCTGGTCCATGCGGACCATCTCGGCATTGATCTGGTCGCAGCTCATGGTCGCGTCGGCCGGGTAGCTGAGCTGCAGCTGGGCGTGGGCGGAGGTGGCGGCGAGGGCGAGGCCCGCGGCTGCGAAGATGGCGATAGTCTTGGTCATGATGGCTCCCCAGGACGGAAGCCGTCTTTGCCTCGCTTCCCGCGAGGCCCCGGTCCGTCAGTACGAGAACGACGGTATCCGGGGCTCGCGGGGCGGGCCTATCCCCAGGACTGGGGGTGGCTTTCCAGTCCTAGAAGCCCATCAGGCGGGCGTAGCGGTCGCGGTGGAAACTGGCGCCGCCGAACAGGGCCTCGGTGACGCGGGCGCGCTTCATGAACAGGCCCGCGTCGTGGGCGTCGGTCATGCCGATGCCGCCATGCATCTGGACCATCTCGTTGGAGGCGAGGTGGACGAGGTCGCTGGCCTTGGCCTTGGCGAGCGAGGCCAGGGCGCGGGTGTCGCCGCCGACGTCGAAGGCTTCCAACGCAGCCTCGACGCACGAGCGGGTGGTCTCGATGTCGGTGAACCACTTGGCGGCGCGGTGCTGCAGGGCCTGGAAGGTGCCGATGACCTGGCCGAACTGGGTGCGGGTCTTGATGTAGTCCAGCGTGATGTCGAAGGCCGCCGAGGCGCTGCCCAGCATCTCGGCCGCGAGGCCCGCATAGGCGCGGTCCAGCACCGGCTCCAGCACCGCCCAGCCCTTGTCGACCTCGCCCAGCACCGCGTCGGCCCCGACCTCGACGCCGTCGAAGGCGATCTGGGCCGCGCCGCGCGAGTCGATCAGCGACAGATGAGTGCGGGTGACGCCAGGTGCGTCGCCGGCGACCAGGAACAGGGTCAGGCCCTCCGTCCCTGAACCGCTTGTGCGGGCCGCGACGATCAGCAGGTCGGCGGCCTCGCCGTCCAGCACCAGGGTCTTGGTCCCGTTCAGGACGTAGCCGCTCGCGCCCTTGGTGGCGGTCAGGGCGGTCTTGGCCGGGTTGTGGTGCGAGCCTTCGTCGATGGCCAGGGTGGCGACGGCTTCGCCGGTGGCGATCTTGGGCAGCCAGGCCGACTTCTGTGCGTCCGAGCCGCCCAGCTGCAGGGCCGAGGCGCCGATCATGGCGGTGGAGAGGAGCGGGGAGGCGGCCAGGGTGCGGCCGGTTTCTTCCAGGATCAGGCCCAGGCCCAGATAGCCGAAGGCCGAGCCATCATAGTCTTCCGGCACCACGACGCCCGCCCAGCCCATCTGGCCCATCTCGGCCCAGGCGGCGGGATCGAAGCTCTGCTTGGACTTGCCGTCGCGCAGCTTGCGCAGGGCGCCGACGGGGGCGCTTTCGCTGGCCCAGCCCTTGGCGGCGTCGCGCAGCATCGTCTGTTCTTCGGTCAGGACGGCCATCAGGCGTGCTCCCTGGATTGATGACGGACGGCCCAGTCGAGGGCCTGTTCCAGACGGTCGTTGCCCCAGAAGAGCTCGCCGTCGGCGGTGAGGAAACTGGGCGCGCCGAACAGGCCGCGCTCCTTGGCCATGCGGACATGGTCCTTCAGCAGGGCCTTGATCGGATCGGACTGGGCGGCGGCCAGGACGTGCTCGGGACCCGCGCCGACCTCGGCGATCAGCGGGGCCAGGACCTCGGGATTGCCGATGTCCTGGTCGTCCACGAAGTTGGCCTGGTAGACGGCGCGGCTGAACTGCGGCGTCCAGCCGTCCTCCAGCCCGACCAGCGCCACGCGGGCGGCCAGCAGGCTGTTGCGCGGGAACTGGCTGGGGTGATGCAGCGGCAGGCCCTGCTGGTCACAGACCCGCTCCAGGTCCCGCCACATATATTCGCCTTTCACGGGGAAGGCGTTGAAAGGACTGTCGTTCAGCCCCTGCTGCTCATGGAACAGCGGACCGACGATGAACGGTCGCCAGGCCACGGCCACCCCCTTGTCGGCGGCCAGTCGCTCGATGCGCATGGCCGTCGGGTAGGAGTAGGTCGAGGCGAACTCGTACCAGAACTCGATCATCTGACTACTGATGGTCCAGCAGCCCGAGGACGCGCTTGGCGACGACGTTGAGGTTCACCTCGCTGGTGCCGCCCTCGATCGAGTTGCCCTTGGCGCGCAGCATGGCGCGCGGGGCGGCCAGTTCGGCGGCGCTGAAGCCTTCGCCTTCCCAGCCCAGGCCTTGCAGGCCCAGCGCCTCGACCAGCAGCTCGGTGCGCTCCTGGTTCATCTTGGCGGCGGCGTACTTGATGATCGAGACGGCGGCGCTGGGGCCTGAACCCTGCTTGGACTCGGCCTCGGCGCGGCGCACGGTCAGCATGAAGGCGTGGGCGTCCATCGAGTGGGCCGCCAAGCGGGCGCGGAAGTCGCCGTCGGCGATGCGGCCTTCGCTGTCGACGCCGATCTCCTTCTTGGCCGCCTCGACGGGACCCAGGCCGCCACCGCCGCCAAAGCCCGAGGCGCTGATGTTCTGGCGCTCGTACTGGAGGAGCCGCTTGGCGATGTCCCAGCCGCCATTGACCTTGCCGACCAGCTGTTCCTTGGGGACCTGCACATTGTCGAAGAAGGTCTCGCAGAAGGGCGAGGAGCCGCTGATCAGCTTGATCGGACGGGCCTCGACGCCGGGCGAGGTCATGTCGAACAGCACGAACGAGATACCCTCGTGCTTCTTGGTGGTGTCGGTGCGCACCAGGCAGAAGATCCAGTCGGCCTGGTCGGCATAGCTGGTCCAGACCTTCTGGCCATTGATCAGCCAGTGGTCGCCCTTGTCCTCGCACTTGGTCTGCAAGGCCGCGAGGTCGGAGCCGGCGCCCGGCTCGCTATAGCCCTGGCACCAGCGGATCTCGCCCTTCACGATCTGCGGCAGGAAGCGCTGCTTCTGTTCCTCGGTGGCGTATTCCAGCAGAACCGGGCCCAGCATCCAGATGCCGAAGCTCATCAGCGCGGGGCGGGCCTTCAGGCGGCGCAGCTCCTGCTCCAGCACCTTGTTCTGGGCCTTGGAGAGGCCGCCGCCGCCGTATTCCTTGGGCCACATCGGGGCGGTCCAGCCCTTCTGCGCCATGCGGTCCAGCCACAGCTTGGCGTCCGGGTTCTTCCAGACCATCCGGCGGCCGCCCCACGGGGCCTCGTCCTCGCTGCTCATCGGCGCGTTCAGGGACGGCGGATAATTGGCCTCGAGCCAGGCGCGGGTCTCGGCGCGGAAGGCGTCGAGCTCGGTTCCCCCGAAATCGGCCATCGTCTCATCTCCCTAAGCGGACGGTTATTGGCCGACACACTACGCCGCCGAGCGCCGGCGGCAAGCCGATTCAAACAGTCGTTCGTATCTTGGCCAAAGAACCCCGACAGTGACCGTGTCACGGTTTGCGCGCTATAGGAGGGCTCGCTGTTGGATCCCGCAGGGGATTCGTCACTTCGGGATCTGGATGTCCTCGACAGTTTTCAGGCCCGCGGCCCTGGCGATCGCCCCGACCCTGGCGGCGATCCTGACGGCGTCGGCCGGCGTCATGCTGCTGGCCTCGGGGGCCACGCCGTCGGATCCGGCGCGCTTCCTGCTGCTGCTGGCCTTCGCGCCGGACCTGCTGATCGAGATCAGCCACTTCTTCTCGTCGATTCTGGGCCTTGTTCTGCTGTTGCTGGCGTTCGGCCTGCGCGCGCGGCTGGGCGCGGCCTGGTGGGCGGCGCTGATCGTGCTGGCCGCCTCGGCGGTGCTGGCGATCTTCAAGGGCCTGAACTGGGAAGAGACGGCGATGCTGTCGGTCTGCTGGCTGAGCATCCTGCCGTTCCACGACGCCTTCCCGCGCAAGGCCGCCCTGACCAAGATGGAGATCACGCCCGGCTGGCTGTTGTCGGCCGCCGCCGCCATCATCGGGGCCAGCCTGCTGGGCTGGTGGTCGTTCAACCACACCGAATTCGCCGACAAGTCCTGGATCCGGGTGCTGCAGGACCATGACGAGGCCGCCCGGGCCATCCGCTCGTCGGTGGCCGCCGCCATCGTGCTGCTGGCCGTCGGCGTCTGGCGCCTGATCGCCACCGCCGCCACGCCCGCCGTGGTCGACGACACCGATCCGGACTTCGACCGCGTCCGCGCCATCCTGGCCAAGGCCCAGGACGCCGAGCCCAGCGCCAACCTGGCCTTGCTGGGCGACAAGCGCTTCCTGTTCTCGGCCTCGGGCGAGAGCTTCCTGATGTTCGGCGTGCGGGGCCGGTCCTGGATCGCCCTGGGCGCGCCGATCGGCAAGGACGAGGAGCGCATGGAGCTCTTCTGGCGCTTCCGCGAGCTGGCCGACGCCCACGCCGCGCGCGCGGGCTTCTATGGCCTGGGCCCCGAGGATCTGCCCGACAGCGTCGATCTGGGTCTGGCCATCCAGAAGACCGGCGAGAGCGCCGCCGTGCCGCTGGAAGCCTTCAGCCTGGTCGGCCGCCGCCGCGAGGTCCTGCGCCGCAACTGGCGCAAGGCCGGGGAGGGCGGAGCCGCCTTCGAGGTGCTGCCGGTCGGCGCTGCGCTCGGCATCATGGACGAGCTGAGGGGCATCTCCGACGCCTGGCTGTCCCACCACGCGGGCGGCGAGAAGAGCTTCTCGATGGGCGGGTTCGATCCGCGCTACGTGGCCGAGTTCCCGGTCGCGGTGGTGCGCGGCGAGGACGATAAGATCGTCGCCTTCGCCACCCTGTGGCTGACGGCGTGCAAGACCTCGTTCTCGATGGACCTGATGCGCTATTCCGACGAAGCGCCCAAGAACGTCATGGACTACCTGTTCGTCGAGCTCCTGCAGTGGGGCAAGGAAGAGGGCTATCAGGCGTTCGAGTTCGGCATGGCCCCATTGGCCGGCCTGGAGGATCGCCCCCTGGCGCCGATCATGTCGCGCGTCGGCCGGCTGCTCTACGAGCGCGGCGAGGAAATCTACAATTTCCAGGGCGTGCGCCGGTACAAGGACAAGTACGACCCCGTCTGGCAGCCGCGCTACATTGCCGCGCCCCACAAGTGGGCGATCCCTTTCCTGCTCGCCGACATCGGTCTGCTGTCCTCGGGCGGCATGTCGGGGCTGACCAAACGGCCCAAGAAGGTCGCCAACTAGGGGGTGCGACTCCTGCGACCTAGTAGCGCTGCTGGTTGCCGGTCTGCACCCCCAGCAGGTTGAACAGATGCACCAGCATCAGCATCAGCCCGACCACGCAGACCATCATCAGCGGGCGCCACGGAATCATGCGCGGACCCTTGAGGACATTGATCGGGCGCGCGCCTCGCCACCCGCAAATGAGTGCAAGCGCAAGGAACACAACCGCGGCGGAAATAGTTAATGGTAGGTCCATGGCTGCTTCTAGGCCTGCGACAATCCGCCTGGCAAATGGTTAACCCGCGTTAACCCTCTTGCGTTTTAACCACGCTACAGAACCTTGGGACTCCGTTCCGATTCCTCCACAATGAATCGTCTGGCCACTACATCTGGCGTTTTGGTCGCGTTTACACCCCAGGAATCGGTGACTAGCGTTTTCCTCAGATGCGAGGAGATCGATTCGCAATGACTGCGGCGTCGCCATGGAGCGTTAAGGGGATCGACCCCAAGGCACGAGAGGTCGCTAAAGACCTCGCGCGTCGCTCCGGCATGACTCTCGGCGAGTGGCTCAATCGCATGATCATCGAAGGCGATGGTCAGGCGCCGGAGCCGTTCGGCGAGAAGGAAGAGGCGCCCAACCGCGCCTATCTCGAAATCGTGAAAGACGATGCGCCGCCGCGTATCGAGATCGCCGAACACCCGGCGGACGAGGTCGGCCGCGTGGCCGTGGCCCTGGACCGCCTGACCAAGCGCATAGAGGCCGCCGAGGGCCGCAACGCCGCCGCCATCACCGGCATCGACCATTCCGTCCGCGACGCGCTTTCGCGTCTGGGACAGTCCGAACGTGAACAGATCGCCGTCGCCGCCCGCTTCGAGGGCGCCGTGGACGAGCTGAAGACCGAGCAGGCCCGCGCCGCCGAACGCGCCCGTCGTATCGAGAGCGAAGCCGCCGGCCCGCGCTCGGCCGAGGCGCTTCGTGCGCTGGAAGGCGCCTTGGGCAAGGTCGCCGGCCATCTGTATGACGGCGAGGCCCGCACCCGCGAGGCGATCGCCGCCCTGGAAGCGCGCGTCAACGAACAGACCGCCGCCGCGCCGCAGGATCCGACCGCCCTGGTCGACGCCGTCGTGGCCCGTCTTTCCGAACGTCTGGAAGCCGCCGAGACCCGCACCAGCGAGGCCCTGCGCGACATGAGCTCGTCGTTCTCGGCCCTGGACCAGCGCATGGGCGCGGTCGAAGGCGCCAACCCGGTCGCCGGCGTGCAGGAGCGCCTGGACAGCCTGGCCGTCAGCCTGACCCAGAAGATGGAAGCCGCGCGCCTGGAAATGGCCGCCAAGCTGAAGGAATCCGCCGACGGCCGCTTCGACCGCATGGAGCGCAAGCTGGGCGAGATGGCCGCGCACGTGCAGGCCGCCGAGCAGCGCTCGGCCCAGGCCATCGAGCGCATGGGCCGCGAAGTGGTCGGCGTCGCCGACGCCTTCAACCGCCGCGTCCAGGCCGCCGAGCAGCGCAACGCCACCGCCATCGAGCAGGTCGGCGGTGAGGTGGCCCGTATCGCCGCCACCGTCGAGCACAAGCTGAACCGCAACGACAGCGTCCAGGCCCAGGCTCTCGAGAAGCTGGGCAGCGAGATCGCCCGCATCACCGAGAAGCTGGCCGAGCGCATCGGCAGCGCCGAGCGCCGCAACGCCCTGGCCATCGACGATGTCGGCGAACAGGTGGCCCGCGTCACCGATCGCCTGAACCAGCGCCAGGAACGTTCCAGCCAGGAGCTGGTCGACCGCATCCGCCAGAGCGAGGAGCGCACGCTCCGCATGCTGGAAGAGGCGCGCGACAAGATCGACACCCGCCTGCACGACGCCGCCCGCAAGCTGGAAGCCCCGGCGCCCGCTCCGGCCCCGACGCCGGCCCGCGCCGCGCCGGCCCCGGCGGTCTCGCCGTTCGAGGACCCGTATTTCGGCCAATCGGCGTCGTTCAGCCAATCTCCTTCCTACAATCAGGCGGCCTCGTTCAGCCACGCCGACGATGACCAGGACGTGTTCGACGCCCCGGCCGCCCCGTCGCACGCCCCGAATTTTGAGATCGCCGAGTTCCCGGCCCACGAACCGGAAGAGCGCACCTTCGCGCACGACGATTACGCGATGGCCGACGGCTTCGAGCCGGAGGAAGAGCCGCACTACGAAGTCGAGCCGGACACGTCCGACTTCGCCCCGGCCCAGCCGGCCAAGCCGATGTCGACCCGCGACATCATCGAGCAGGCCCGCGCCGCCGCGCGCGCCGCCGCCGCCTCGGACGCCAAGACGATCGGCAAGGCCAAGCCCGAAAAGAAGGGCAAGGCGCCGAAAGCCCCCAAGGCTGAGAAGGCCGCGTCCTCGTCGCTGTTCAGCGGCTTCGGCTTCGCCAAGAAGTCCAAGAGCCGCCTGGGCGCGACCGTCGCCACCGCCGTCATGGTGTTCGGCGGCGCCGGCGCCCTGGGCGCCATGGTCGGCGGCTTCCTGCTGCTCAGCGCCGACGGCAGCGGCGCCACCCCGACCCGGGTCGCCGAGGCCATCGCCGGCCGCAAGGCCGACGTCGAGGTCACCCGTCCGGAAGCCGACACCACGCCGGGCGCGCCGCGCGCCGCCGTGGCCCTGGCCACCGGCGCGACGCCGGTCCCGGCCGAAGGCGCCGCTCCGGTCGCCACCGACAACGCCAAGGCCCTGTTCGAGGACGGCGTGCGCAAGATCGAGACCGGCGACCGCACGGGCCTCGACACCCTGCGCAAGGCGGCCAACGGCGGCTACCCGGCCGCCCAGTTCTACCTTTCGAAGATGTACGAGGGCGGCAAGGGCGGCCTGAAGCAGGACATGCCGGAAGCCCGTCGCTGGAGCGAACGCGCCGCGGCCGGCGGCGACCCGCGCGCCATGCACAACCTGGCGCTCTACTATTTCAAGGGCGAGGGCGGTCCGCGCAACTCGACCACGGCCGCCACCTGGTTCCGCAAGGCCGCCGACACCGGCCTGGTCGACAGCCAGTTCAACCTGGCCCAGCTCTATGAGAGCGGCCTGGGCGTCAACACCAACCCGGCCGAAGCCTACAAGTGGTACGTGATCGCCGGTCGTTCGGGCGACGCCACGGCCCGCAGCCGCGCCAACGCCTTGCGCGCCCAGCTGACGGCCGAGGCCCAGCAGACCGCCGACCGCTCGGCCCTGGCCTTCCGTCCGCAAACCCAGACCCAGACGGCCAGCCTGACGGCGTCGGCCCCGGCCGCCAACGCCGGCCTGGGCACCGCCCAGCGGGTGCTGTCGCAGCTGGGCTATTATCAAGGTCCGCGTGACGGCGTCGCTTCGCCCGCCCTGCGCATGGCCATCGCCGCCTACCAGCGCGACCAGGGCCTGCCGGCCTCGGGCGCCATGGACGGCGAGACCCTGAACCGCCTGTCGGTCTACGCGCGGTAAGCACGCGTTGACGCAACCGCGCCCGACCGGCAATCAGGGATATCCCTGACGCCGGAAGGCCGCGCGAGCTTTGCACTTCTACCTTCCCATCGCCGAGGTGTCGGTGAACGCGCTGCTGCTGGTGGTGCTGGGCGGGCTCGTGGGCTTCATCTCCGGCATGTTCGGCATCGGCGGCGGCTTCCTGATGACGCCGGTGCTGGTGTTCATGGGCATCCCGCCGGTCGTCGCCGTGGCCAGCGAGGCCAACCACGTCGCCGCCTCGTCGGTCTCCAGCGTCATCGCCTACAGCAAGAAGCGCTCGGTCGATTTCCGCATGGGCGGGGTGCTGGCCTGCGGCGGGGCGATCGGCTCGTTCATCGGGGTCGAGGTGTTCCGCTGGCTGCGCCTGATCGGCCAGGCCGACTTCGCCGTGTCGCTGTCCTATCTGCTGTTCCTGGGCGTGATCGGCGGCCTGATGCTGACCGAGTCGGTCGGCACGATCCTGCGCCGCCGCAGCGGCCAGCCGCCCAAGCCGCGTCGCGATCGCCGGCCCGCGCTGCTGTACGCCCTGCCGTTCAAGGTCCGCTTCCCGCGCTCGCGGCTCTATATCAGCGTCATCCCGCCGATCCTGCTGGGCGTGTTTGTCGGCATCCTGTCGGCGGTGATGGGCGTCGGCGGCGGCTTCATCCTGGTGCCGGCCATGATCTATCTGCTGCGGATGCCCGCGCCGGTGGTCGTCGGCACCAGCCTGTTCCAGATCGTCATCACCACCTCGCTGACCAGCGTGCTGCAGGCCGGCCGCAACCAGACGGTGGACATCGTGCTGGCGACCCTGCTGCTGATCGGCGGGGTGATCGGCGCGCAGCTGGGCGCGCGGGCTTCCGGCCGTTTCCGCGCCGAGGAGCTGCGGGCGCTGCTGGCCCTGCTGGTGCTGGTCGTGGGCCTGCGCATGGGCGCGGATCTGTTCATCAAGCCCACCGAGGCCTTCGTCATCATGACAGGGACGGCGCGATGATCCCGCCCCCTGCAATCCCATTGGTCGAAGCCCCTCCGGCGCCGGCGGTTTCCGCCGCCCTGACCGACACCGAGATCCGCGTCAGCTCCGGCTTCCGGGGCGCGCGGATCGTGCTCTACGGCGCGGTCTTCGATCCCAAGGACCGGCCCAGCGACATCGTCGTCATCGTGCGCGGTCCCGACACGCCGCTGCGCATCGCCCGCAAGACCCAGGTCGCCGGCCTGTGGCTGAACAGCCGTCCCGTGGTGTTCCGAGGCGCGCCGGGTTTCTACCGCGTGGCCTCGACCCGCAAGCTGCAGGACGTCGCCGGCTTCGCGCCCTTGCGCCACCTGGGGGCGGGGCTGGAGCACCTGGCCATCGCCGCGCCGCTGGAGCAGCGGGTCGAGACCACCTACGGCGTCCGCGACGTGGTGGTCAGCCGCCTGGGCGCCGACTATCTCGACTGGCGCCGCGCCGTGCTGCGCCTGAAGGAGAAGGCCGGCCTCTACGCCGCCGATCCGCAAGGCGTCCGTTTCGTGGACAAGGGCCTGTTCCGCGCCCAACTGGACCTGCCCGCCGAGGCCCCGATCGGCCAGTACTCGGCCCGCATCGTCCTGTTCCAGGACGGCAAGCCGGTGTCGATCCGCGACCGCGCCTTCGTGGTCGAGAAGGCCGGCGCGGAGCGGGCGCTCTACGTCTTCGCCAAAGATCGTCCGTGGACCTATGGGCTCGTGTCGGTAATAGTCGCGCTCGGGGCAGGGTGGGCGGCTTCGGTCGCCTTCCGAAGGAGTTGAGTCATGAATGAATCCGCGGGCGGGCGGATGCCGGTTCCTCCGGCGGTATGGGTCTTTGGTCTATCGACCCTCATTCCCTTTTTCATCTCGTCGGTGCTGTTCTGCTATGGCCCCGACGCCATTCAGAAGCCGGCCCTGGTCGCGCTGCTGGCCTATTCGGCCGCGATGGTCTCGTACTTCGGCGGCGTACGCACGGGGCTGGAGATCGAGAACCCCAGTCCGCGCTGGTCGGTCCTGGGCATCTCGCTGCTGTTCCCGCTGGCCGGTTTCGGTCTGCTGCTGGGCGAGCTGAAGTTCGAGGCCGCCTGGCAGCTGTCGGGCTTCCTGCTGGTGTTCCTGCTGCAATGGGTCTGGGACGTGACGGATCACGACGGCCCCAGCTGGCGGCCACGGATGCGGACGTTGATGACGGCCGGCGCGGCGATCTCGCTGGCGTTCGCCCTGGAGCAGGCGCTGCATATGTAGCGGCGGCCTAGTCCGGCCGCAGCGATTTCCGTCCCACCGCGTGGACGCGGCTCGGCCCTAGCGCCCCCGCCAGCAGCGGGCCGGCGAACAGGTTCGAGAACGCCTCGTCCAGGATATTGAGCCCGCCGGTGAACGCGCCGAACGCTGGCAGCACCAGCCGCTGGCCGTCGGTGACAAAGCAGCGGCGGCGCGTCGTGGCGCGGCCGCTGGCGACCTTGGCGGCGGGGTGCAGGTGACCGGCGACTTCGCCTAGTTGGACGCCGGCGACGGGCTCGTGGCGCAGGGTGAGGCCGGCGATCGCCGCCTCGTCGATGATCTCGCCGGGCAGGACCTTGGGGCCGTCGGCGTCGTGGTTGCCGACCGCCCAAACCAGCTCGCGGCCCAGGGCCAGGCCTTCCAGGCGCTTGTAGTCGTCGGCCGCCAGGCGCGACTCGCCGCCGCCGTCGTGGAAGCTGTCGCCGAGGAAGATCAGCCGCGCTGGCGACAGCAGGGCCAGCTCACGGTCCAGGCGGTCCAGGGTCTCGCGCGTGTCGTAGGGCGGCAGCATCTGGCCAAAGCGCGCGGCGTAGCTGCTGCCTTTCTCGAAGTGCAGGTCGGCGACCACCAGGGTGCGCTCGCGCTCCAGCCACATCGCGCCGGACCAGCGCAGCATGACCTCGACATTGGCTAGGGCGACCCGCAGGCCGCCGCAGGTTGAAGCTTCGAAACGCGTCACGACATGGCCTCGGCGATCAGGTCTTCCTCCGCCTCGGCCAGGATCGCCTCGCCGGCCGCGTCGCCCGGGGCGCGTTCGCGGCCGATCTCCAGCATGATCGGCACGGCGAACGGCGAGACGCGGTCTAGCCGGACGTGGCGGATGCGGCCCTGAACGCGGGTCAGCATGTCGCCCAGCCGGGCGATGTCCAGCAGGCCGGTGGCCGCGTCGTGGCGGGCGCAGCGCAGCATCAGGTGGTCGGGTTGGTGTTTGCGCAGCACGTCGTAGATCAGGTCGGTGGAGAAGGTCACTTGCCGCCCGGACTTCTCGGCGCCGGGGTGGCGGCGCTCGATCAGCCCGGCGATCAGGGCGCAGTGCTTGAAGGCCCGCTTCATCATGAAGCTCTCGTCGAGCCAGGCCTCCAGGTCGTCGCCCAGCATGTCCTGGGCGAACAGTTCGTCGAGATCGAGGCCATCCATCGGCCGCAGCGACCAGATGTTCAGCGCGTAGTCGTTGCAGACGAAGCCCAGCGGTCCGACGCCCAGGCGGTCCAGTCGGCGGGTCAGCAGCATGGCCAGGGTGGTGTGGGCCAGGCGCCCGTCGAACGGATAGCAGACCAGGTGGAAGCGCTTGCCGCGCTGGAAGGTCTCCAGCAGCATCTCGCCGTCGCCCGGGATCGCCGAGCGGACCTTCTGCCAGGAGAGCCACTCCTGGACGTCCGGGGGCAGGGCGGTCCATTCGCGCTCGTCGTGCATCATCTGGCGCACGCGGCTGGCCAGATAGGTCGAGAGCGGGAACTTCGAGCCACCCCAGCTCGGCATCTTCGGATCGTCGTTCGGCGCGGGCGAGACGAAGGCGTCGGCGCCGACCAGGCTGTTGTAGCGCCAGACCTGGCCGGCGAAGACGAAGGTGTCGCCGGGCGTCAGCTGTTCGAAATAGCCTTCTTCCGCCTCGCCGATCTTGCGGCCGCCCATGGGCCTTTTGCCGCCGCCGATGCGGATGTTGATCATGCCGGGCGAGACGATGACCCCGACGTTCATCCGGTGCTGCTGCCTGGCCTGGGCGTTGCGGGCGGTCCACAGGCCTTCGGGCGTCTGCACGATGCGGCGGAACTTGTCGTAGGTGCGCAGCGCGTAGCCGCCGGTGGAGACGAAATCGACGACGGTCTCGAAGTCCTCCCACGACAGCTCGGCATAGGGGCCTGACGAGCGGACCTCGTCATAGAGATCGGTCAGCTTGAAGAGCTCCGAGCACGCGCAGCCCATGATGTGCTGGGCCAGGACGTCCAGCGCGCCGACCCGGGGCGGGTCGCCGTCCAGGTGGTTCTCCAGGATGGCGTCGGCGGCGGCGCGGCATTCCAGCATCTCGAAGCGGCTGGCGGGCACGAAGAGGGCGCGGCTGGGCTCGTCCAGGCGATGGTTGGCGCGACCGATCCGCTGAACCATCCGCGAGGCCCCCTTGGGCGCGGCCAGCTGGATGACCAGATCGACGTCGCCCCAGTCGATGCCCATGTCCAGCGTCGAGGTGCAGACCACGGCCCGCAGCGCGCCGCGCGTCATGGCCGCCTCGACCTTGCGGCGCTGCTCGGCCGACAGGCTGCCATGGTGCAAGGCGATCGGCAGGTCGTCCTCGTTCAGCTCCCACAGGCGCTGGAACGCGAACTCGGCCTGGAAGCGGGTGTTGACGAAGATCAGCGCGGTCTGGGACGACTTGATGATCTCATAGACCTCGGCCATGGCGTGCTCGGCCGTGTGGCCGGCCCAGGGGACGCGGCCGCCGGAGACCAGGACCTCGACGACCGGCTGCGCGCCGCCGGAGCCGAGGACGAGGTCGATGTCGGGCTCAGGGATCCTCCCCTCTTGGGGGAGGTGTCGCGGAGCGACGGAGGGGGCAGCACCGCCGTCGCCGAGCTGGCCCCCTCCGGCCCTCTGGGCCACCTCCCCCGGAGGGGGAGGATCTTTGTTCACGCCCAGCCACTTGCGCACCAGGTCCGGGTCGTCGACCGTCGCCGACAGCCCCACCCGCCGCATCGACGGCGCGAACTGCTGCAGGCGCGCCAGGTCCAGAGCCAGCAGGTCGCCGCGCTTGGACGGCCAGATCGCGTGGGCCTCGTCGATGATCACGCAGCGCAGGTCGGCGAAGTACTCCCGCGCGCCTTCCCAGGCGCAGAACAGCGCCAGCTGCTCGGGCGTCGTCAGCAGGATGTCCGGCGGCTTCACGCGCTGGCGCGCCTTGCGGGCCTCGCCGGTGTCGCCGGTACGGCTCTCGGCGACGATCTTCAGGCCCATCTCGCGGATGGGAGTGAGCAGGTTGCGCTCGACATCGACGGCCAGGGCCTTCAGCGGCGAGATGTAGAGGGTGTGGACGCCGGCGGGCGTATTGCGCGGCGGACGCTCGGACAGCTCGATCAGGCTGGGCAGGAAGCCGGCCAGGGTCTTGCCGCCGCCGGTGGGGGCGATCAGCAGGGCGCCGCGCCCTTGGCGGGCCTTGTCCAGCATGGCCAGCTGGTGTTCGCGCGGGCTCCAGCCGCGGGCGGCGAACCAGTCCTGGAAACGTTGGGGGAGGGCATCGCCTGCGAGCATTGACCGCGATATAGCATGTTCCCCTTCTGTTTCATCCGTCTTTTGAACCCGTATCGGGCGAGTCCGGTTGCACGGGGCCGAGCGGACGGTTGTCTGCCTTGACGCCCTCGCGGTCGATGCGACGATCCGGGGACGGTGGGGACGTGATGCGGACCAGAGTGCTGCCCGTGGTGTTGGCCTTGGCGCTGTCATTTGGCGGCGCGGCCTCGGCGCGGCCCGACGCTGGCCAGGCCAGGGCGACCTTCGCGGCCACCTTGAAGGGCGCCCAGGGCGGCGACCCCACGCGCTACGTCGATCTGGCCAAGCTGTATCTGGACGGCGAGGGCGTCGAGCGCGACGTGCCCCAGGCCCTGGCATGGCTGCGCAAGGGCGTGGCCGGCGGCGACACCGACGCCATGGTCGAACTGGGCAATGTCTATTTCGACGGCGCGGACGGGGTGAAGATCGACCGCCGCACGGCCATGAAGCTCTACACGCAAGCCGCCCGGCTGGGCGATCCCAACGGCATGTACAATCTGGGCGTCGCCTATGAGGGTGGCGAGGGGCTTCCCGAGAACCCGCGCCTGGCGTTGTCCTGGTACCTGAAGGCCGCCGCCGCCGGCTCCTCGCGCGGCTATTATAGCGCGGGCGAGGCCTATCTGGACGGCTCCGGGACGCGGGTCGACACGGCCAAGGGCGTGGCGCTGCTGCGCAAGGCGATCGAGATGGGCTCGCCCGACGCCATGAACGAGATGGGCCGGCTGCATTCGGAAGGGACGGGCGTGCGCCTGGACCATGACGAGGCCCTGAAATTCTACAGCGCCGCCGCCGCCAACGACCTGCCAGCGGGGATGTCGAACCTGGGCGTCGTGCACCACAACGGCGAGGGCGTGCCGGTCAACTACACCCAGGCCATGCACTGGTTCCAGCTGGCCGCCGATCGCGGCTATCTGGAGGCCTGGTACGATCTGGGCGTCATGTGCGAGCGCGGCCAGGGCATCAAGGCCGACGACGACCTGGCTTTGCGCATGTACCGCAAGGCGGCCGAGAGCAAGGACGCCGACCTGCGCCAGAAGGCCCAGAAGGCGATCGCCCGACTGGAAGGCTTCGACGATGACGAGGTCCCGGTCGTCTGAAGCATCTGTTCTTATTCTGTTTCAAGGCGGTTTCTGCTAACGGAGTCGCGTGACCGCTTTCCCGCCGACTCTGGATCTCGCCCCCGCGCTCGTCGTGCTGCCGGGGCCGCGCGCGGCCGTGGCCGATGGGGCGGGCGAGGGGCGGATGCTGCGGCCGCCGGACGCCCGCGATCTGTTCGAACACGGCCCGGTACTGGTGGCCCACGCGGCCATGACCGCCCGCCGCCTGAACCTGTCGCCGCCCTCGCGCCATCCGCGCCTGTTCGACGTGCTGGAGCTCTACGCCTTCGTCCGGCCGGCGACCTTCTGCGCCCCCTCGGCCGTGGGCCTGGCCATGGCGCTGGGCCTGCGCGAGCCGCACGGCGCGGCCGAACAGGCCCAGACCCTGCGCGAGGCCGCCGACGCCCTGCTGCGCGATCTGATGGTGGCCCCGGTCCCTTCGCGCGAAGAGGCCCTGGCCGTGGCCGAGACCCTGGCCAAGGCCGGCTGGTCCTGGGGCCCGGCCGTGATCGGCGCGCTGCGCTCGGTGCAGGCCGGCAACCACTTCCGAGGCTCGGGCCTCGACGTCTGGGCGCGCATGGTCGAGTGGGAAGACCAGGCCCCGCCCGGCGAGCCCGGCTCGCGGCCGATCGATCCCGAACGGGCGGCCGAACGGCTGACCCAGCTCTTGCAGCGCTCCGGGCTGGAGGAGGTGCGCGAGGCGCAGGTAACCTTCGCCAAGGAGGCCACGTTCGCCTTCCAGCCGCGCGAGCGCGAGGGCGAGCCGCACATGATGTTGGCCGAGGCCGGCACCGGCGTCGGCAAGACCCTGGGCTATCTGGCCCCGGCCTCGCTGTGGGCCGAAGCCAACGGCCCGTCGGTCTGGGTCAGCACCTATACTCGCGCTCTCCAGCGCCAGATCGAGCGCGAGAGCCGGTCGATCTATCCCGACCCCAAGGAGCGGGCCAGGAAGGCCGTCGTCCGCAAGGGGCGTGAGAACTATCTCTGCCTGCTGAACTTCCAGGAGCAGATCAACGGCGCCCAGCTGGGCAATGGCGACCTGATCGGCCTGGCCTTGACCGCCCGCTGGACCCGCGCCAGCCGCGACGGCGACATGACCGGCGGCGACTTCCCGGCCTGGCTGCCGACGCTTTCCGCTGTTCCACCTTCGGCCCAGGCCAGCCCGTCGAACCTCGTCGATCGGCGCGGCGAGTGCATCCACGCCGGCTGCCAGCACTATCGCATCTGCTTCATCGAGAAGGCCGTGCGGGCGTCCAAGCGCGCCGACATCGTCATCGCCAACCACGCCCTGGTCCTCACGCAAGCCGCCTTCGACGGCGCCCGGACGGCGCGGGGGCTGAAGGGCGACAATGAGACGACGAGCCTGAAGCGCATCGTCTTCGACGAAGGCCACCACCTGTTCGAGGCCGCCGACAGCGCGTTCTCCGCTGCCCTGTCCGGCGCCGAGGCGGCCGAACTGCGCCGCTGGATCCGAGGTCCCGAAGGCCGTGGCCGTCGTGGTCGAGGCCTTGAGGCGCGGCTGCTCGACATTCTCGGCGATCGCGAGGGCGCGCGGGGCGCGATGAACCAGGTGCTCCAGGCCGCCGCCGCCTTGCCGGGCGAGGGCTGGTCGGGCCGGGTCGCGCCGCCGGACGGGCAGATCAATCCGATCGGGCCGATCGAGAACTTCCTGGTCGCGGTGATCGAGCAGCTGCGCGCCCGCACCAGCGAGCGCGGCGGAGCGGACCTTGGCCTGCAATGCGACGCGAGGCCCGCCACCGACCTCGTCCGCGAACGCGCGCCGGAGGCCGCCAAGGCCCTGGCCGCCATCGAAGCGCCGCTGCTGGCCCTGGCCCGCGCCCTGGAAGACGTGCTGGACGAGGACGCCGAGCACCTGGGCGCGTCCGAACGCGCCCGGATCGAGGGCGCGCTGCGGGGCCTGGACCGTCGCGCCCGCATGACCCTGCCGGCCTGGCGCTCGATCCTGAAGGCGATCGAGGACGACGACGTCGAGCCGACCGAGAGCGATCCGGATTTCGTCGACTGGTTCGAGGCCACGTTCCTGTACGGCCGCGTGGTCGACGCCGCCTGCCGCCGCCACTGGGTGGACCCGACCGAGCCGCTGCGCGCGGCGGTGCTGTCGCCCGCCCACGGGGTGCTGGTGACCAGCGCCACCCTGGTCGATCCGGCCCTGGAGGACCCATTCGCCCTGGCCGAGATGCGCACCGGCGCCGCCCGCCTGCCGTCCGCGCCCAAGGTGCTGCGGCTGGTCTCGCCGTTCGACTACGAGCACCACGCCAAGGCCTATGTGGTCACCGACGTGAACAAGGAAGACCCGCGCCAGGTCTCGGCGGCCATGCGCGAGCTGTTCCTGGCCGCCGGGGGCGGGGGCCTTGGCCTGTTCACCGCCATCCGCCGGCTGAAGGCCGTACATGAGCGTATCGCCGCGCCGCTCGCGGACAACGGCCTGGCCCTCTACGCCCAGCACGTCGATCCGCTGGAGGTGGGCGCGCTGGTCGACATCTTCCGGGCCGAGGAGGACGCGTGCCTGCTGGGCACCGACGCGATCCGCGACGGGGTGGACGTGCCGGGCAGGTCCCTGCGCCTGCTGGTCTTCGATCGTGTGCCGTGGCCGCGTCCGGACGTGCTGCACAAGGCTCGCCGCCTGCGCTTCGGCGGCAAGGGCTATGATGACGCCGTGGCCCGCGCCCGCATCAGCCAGGCCTTCGGCCGACTGATCCGCCGCGCCGACGACCGGGGCGTGTTCGTGATGCTGGACGCCGCCGCGCCGACGCGATTGTTCTCCAGCCTGCCCGAGGGCGTGACGCTGGAGCGGGTCACCCTGGTCGAGGCGATCGAGGCCACGAAGGCCTTCCTGGCCAAGACGACCGATTGATAACGCGGGCCTGACTCAAAGCCGTCGAATTTCTGCAATCGAGCGGGCCTAGAAGCCGTCCTCGGGGATAGGCAGTAGGAGCGTACCCGATGATGACCCGCAGCGCCGACCCCGCGATCGACGAAACCGCCGCCCCCTCGCGTTCGCGCTCGGCGCGGGCCCTGGTCCAGGCTGTGCGCTGGCGCACGGGCCTCAGCCAAGCCGACTTCGCCCGCATCTTCCACATCGACCTGATGCTGCTGGAAGACCTGGAGCATGGCGACGCCCGCCCCGACGCGGCCCTGACCGCCTATCTGCGGGTGATCGACCACGCGCCGGACGTGGTGCGGGAAGCGTTGGCCCAAGCACGACCCTAGCGTCTATTCACGGGTCCTCGTCGTAGCTGCTCCAGGCAAGGAGCAGACGCATGCGGCGATGGATCGTGACGGCGGGGATTTTGTGGGCCTTCAGCGGCCCCGCCCAGGCCGTCGAACTGTCGCCCAAGGCCCAGACCGCCCTGGCCAGGGGAGAGGCCTATGCCGAGGTCGCGCCCGATCCCGACGGCATTTCCGGACGCGTGCGGGCGGTGGTCGACATCGCCGCGCCGCCGGAGAAGGTCTGGGCGATCATGACCGACTGCGCCACGGCGGGCAGGATGATCACCAACCTGGCCAGCTGCCGCATCGTCTCCGGCGACCAGCGCAAGGGTTGGGACATCCGCGAGCACGTCACCCGGCGCACCTTCGTGTTTCCGGGCATGAGGATCGTGTTCCGCTCCGACTACGAGCCGGTCAGCCGCATACGCTTCCACCTGGTGGAGGGCGACCTGAAGGTCGAGCAGGGCGAGTGGCGCCTGCAGCCGCTGGACGGCGGGCGCGGCACGCGGGTGTTCTACGACAACCGCCTGGCGGTCGACTGGCCTGTGCCCAAGGGCATGATGCGCGAGGCGCTGCGCAAGGACACGCCGAAGGTCCTGATGAACCTCCGGCGCGCCTGCGAGTAGGCTTTAAGCCACGTCGATATATTTGATCAGCGTCGCCATGTTGGCGATGAACGCGCCGGTCGAGATGCCGATCTTCGGGTGCGGATCGGGATAGGGCGAGGTGTCGTACTTGTCGCCGACCTTGGTCTCCGAGAAGTCGCCCGGCGTCGGCTCGGCCGGAGGCTCGCCGGCATAGGGCTGGCTGGTCGAGGTCAGGGGCGTGGGCCACCAGCCTTCGCCGTTCAGCTCCATGGTCAGCTTGGTGACCTTCTCGGCGTCGGCCGACACGGCCTTGGGGGCCGAGCTGGACAGGTCGCCGCCAACCGACAGGTCCTCGACCGAGATGTCCTTGACCATGAAGTACTTGGGCAGCGGGCGCTGGCCCTTCAGCGGCGAGTGCTTGCTGGCCTCTTCCGGCGGGGTGGCCTTCAGCTTCTCGTAGCGGGCGCGCAGGCCTTTGACGTCCACGTTCCGGAACGACGAGTAGTGGGTGACCGTGTTGTGCGGGTTCTCGTCGGTGAAGTAGCGGCCGCTGACCACGTTCGAGCCCGTGCGGTGCACGTACAGCGGACGGCCGTTGCCGATCTGGATGAAGGTCGGATAGCGCGGCTTGCCCGGCATGACGTCGTCGGGCAGGCGCACCGAGTCCAGCCAGTCCAGGGCTTCCGGCACGCGGGCGATGTATTTCGGATCGCCGGTCAGCTGGTAGAAGGTCAGCATCTGCGACAGGCAGCTGGCCGTGGCGTGGGTGGCGAAGGCCTTGGGCTCATAGGTGCGGGCGCCGGCCGGCTTCAGGTCGGCCACGGTGTGCTGCAGGCCCCAGGCCGGCTGCGGCGCCGGCTGCTGGCAGGCGACATAGCAGTCCATGGCGCGGCGGATCGGCTCCAGGACGGTTTTGTCGCCCAGGGCCTGGTAGACCATGATCAGGAACTCGATGTTCTCGCCGACCACGTCGTCGTTGAAGGTGATGAAGCTGGTATAGTCCGGGTTGCCGTGATGGTGGAACTCGTCCTTCAACGGATAGCGCTGCGGCCAGCCGCCGACCGGATACTGGCTCTCCAGCACGAACTTCAGGGCCTTCTCGAAGGCGGCCTTGTACTTGGGATCCTTCTTCTCGACGTACATGCGCAGCATGAACTTGCAGCACTCGGCGGTGCCTTCGTCGTCGAAGGTGCAGTTGCCGTAGTAGTGCTGGAATTCCTCGAGGCGCCAGCCGTTCTTGCCGATGGTGTCGTACCACTTCTTCAGCGAGGCCTCGCCGGCGAAGTCGCCGATATAGTTCCAGCCGCCGGCCGGGTTCTGGATGGCGATCAGGGCGTCGGCGGCCTTGCAGGCGGCGTCGTAGTAATACTCGTCCTTGGTGGCGTGGTAGGCGTCCAGGAACAGGTGGCCGACCGTGCCGGTGCCGGGCGGCTGCACCCAGATCATCGTCGGGAAGGCTTCCATCTCGCCCCAGCGGCGCGACAGGTCGGCCGAGTAGGACCAGACATAGCCGCCCTTGTAGGCGGCCTTCTCGACCATGAACTTGGCGGCCTTCTTCATCGTGCCCAGCGCGTCGGCCTTGGTCGGCGCGGCCAGGGCCTTCAGCGGCAGGCCGGCGGCGGCGAAGGCGGCGGCCGTGGTGGCCATCAGGCGGCGGCGGGAAATGGGGCTGAGCGGCATGCGGGACTCCGGGTGAGGCGGAGCCGTCAGACGTCGGGAAGCCGCTAGGGCTTTAAGCGTTCCTCCCGGCCGTGAACGGCCCCGTCGTCTGCTGCGACGGTTGGCAACACCTTGCTACCGGTGTCATAGATTTGGCTACCCACTTTTTGCGACGGGTTCCCTCATTATGGGATTGCTGCGTCAGCGCGCCGCACATGCGGGCAAGTCTCTGTATGCAAAGGATTTCAAGCGTCGCTTCGTCCCCATAATGGGGGGTGCGACAGGGCGACACGTTGCCTGTGGACCCTCGTTCGGCGAAACAACGCCCATCAGTTTTGAGGCGACGCCGCCGCGCTGGTTCTAGCGCCGCCGACGCCGTCCTGTTGGGGAACAGGACAACACCCCCGGACCTCGCGGTCCGGGGGTGTTTTCATTTGCGCGCTATGCTTGCGATTTAACATTCTGTGACAATCGGGCGCACGCCAAACCTTGGTTAACGAACGGTGTGCGTCCAGCGGTCGCATGGTCGTGTCGTTTAGGTCCTGTAAACGTTTGCGGCATGGGGAACCGAAACGACCATCTGAGCGAAGCGGAGCGTCTCGAGCGTCAAGCCGAGATCGCCGACAACGCCCACGCCCGCGCGGCGCTGCTGCGCATGGCCCAGGCCTCGCGCGGCGCGGCGGCCCTGCTGGGCATGTTCGAGGCTTCTTACGAGGACAGCCGCCAGTCGCTCACGCGCTGAGGCAGACCTCGACACAGCGCTTCGCCAGCTCTTCCGTCGCATCCAGGAACGGCACCGACAGGTCGGCCGCGTCCAGCACCAACGGCACTTCCGTACAGCCCGCCACCACGCCCTGCGCGCCCTTGCCGACCAGGCGGTGGGCCAGGGCGGCCATGGTCTCGCGCGAGGCCGGGCCGACATCGCCCTGCTTGATGCGATAGAGCAGGGCCATGAACTCGACCTGCTCGTGGTCGTCCAGCATCACCACCTCCAGCCCCATGTGCGAGAAGCGGTCGCGATAGAGGCTGAGCGCCAGGCTGGTGCCCAGCACGCCGACGACGCTGGCGCCCTTGGCCTGGGCGGCTAGACCCGCCGTCTCCAGCATGTCGACCAGCGGCAGACCCGACGCGCGGACCTCCTCGGCATAGGCATGGGCGGTGTTGCAGGCGATGGCCAGGACCTGGGCCCCGCCATCGCGCAAGCCCGTCGCCATCGCCGCCAGCACCGGACCGGGATCCGAGCTGGCGAGGTTGCGGTCCGGCACCTTCGGATTGATGTCGACCAGCACCCGCAGATGATCCTGCTCGCGCTTGACCGGGGTGGCGGCCTGGAGCTTCGCCAGGAAGTCCAGGGTCGCCGCCGGACCCATGCCGCCGAGGACGCCGAGGATCTTGCTCATGAGGTAAATCCTTCGATCAAGGCTGCGCCCCCTCCGTCACGTCGCCTATCGGCGCCGCGCCACCTCCCCCGCAAGCGGGGCAGGAGGAGCAGCTTCTCCTCACCCGCAAAGCGGGGGAGGTGGATCGATGCGGATACGCATCGAGACGGAGGGGGCGCTCAATCACGCTGTCAGCCTAGCGACGGCTCCAACACCGACTGATAGCCGAACAGGCCCTGGGCGCCGCCGGTGTGCAGGAACACGACCCGCTCGCCCTTGAACGCGCCCTTCTTGGCCTGGTCGATCAGGCCCTTCAGCGCCTTGCCCGAATAGACCGGGTCGAACAGTAGGCCCTCGGTGCGGGCGGCCAGGGCCAGGGCGTCGATCACGCCCTGGTCCACCAGGCCATAGCCCTCGCCGACATAGTCGCAGTCGGCCACGACCATGTCGCGGGTCACGCGGCCGGCCGCGCCGATCTTCTCGGCGGTGGCGACGGCCAGGTTGAAGACGTTCTCTTCCTGCTTGGCCTTGGGCGCGCGGACGCCGAAGCCAAGGATGGGGATATCCAGCGACAGAGCCGCGAAGCCCGCCACCAGACCCGCGTGGGTGCCGGCGCTGCCGGTGGCGGTGACGAAGCGGTCGAATTTCAGGTCCATCTGGTCGGCCTGGACCACGAACTCGCGGGCGCAGTCGACATAGCCCAGGGCGCCGACCGTGTTCGAGCCGCCGCCGGGGATGACATAGGGCTTGCCGCCGCGCTGGCGGACGCTGTCGGCGGTGGCTTCCAGCTCGGCGACCATGTCGGTGCCGCCCGGCACGTAGCGGATCGCCGCGCCCATCAGCTTGTCGAGCAGGACGTTGCCGTTGCCCATGTAGTCGCTGGCCTTGGAGCCAGTGCGCTCTTCCAGGATCACCTCGGTCTTCAGGCCGAAGCGGGCACCGGCGGCGATGGTCTGGCGCACGTGGTTGGACTGCACCGCGCCCTGGGTCACCAGGGTGTCGGCGCCTTGTTCCAGGGCTTCACCGAGCAGGAATTCCAGCTTGCGGGTCTTGTTGCCGCCGCCGGCCAGGCCCGTGCAGTCGTCGCGCTTGACCCAAAGGTCGATACCGAGCTCGGCGCCCAGGCGGGGCAGGGGCTCCAGCGGCGTGGGCAGGTGGGCGAAGCGGGCGCGGGGGAAGCGGGCGAGGTGCATGACGCGTGTTCCTGAGGGGACTCGCCGCCTCTGTTAGCACGACCGGCGCGGGAAGCTATGGCGGCGCTTAGATGGGCGACACGACGGTGCTATGATCGCGCGCCATAAGCGGCCGGCCATCGAGACCGGCCCGATGGGAGGAAGACACATGCGAGCAATCCCTCTCGCCGCCCTCTGCGCCACGGCCATGCTGGCCGTCGCCGGAGCCGCCGGCGCTTCGAACATGGTGATCGGCGGCGGCTCGGCCCAGGAATGTTCCGACGCGGCCGAAAAGGGTCGCACCGACAACCGCGCCGTCCTGGCCTGCACCACGGCGCTGGAGGTCGAGACCCTGAACTTCCGCGACCGGGCCCGCACCCTGGTGAACCGGGGCGTGCTGCAGATGCGCCAGCGGCAGTTCGGCGCCGCCCGCGCCGACTTCGACCAGGCGTCCAACATCGATCCCAACCTGGGCGAGGCCTATGTGAACCGCGGTGCGACCTTCGTCGGCGAGGAGCGCTATCGTGAAGGCGTCGAGCAGATCGACAAGGGCCTGGGCATGGGCGTGAAGGCGCCGGAGAAGGCATTCTTCAATCGCGGCCTGGCCAATGAGGGCCTCGGCGACCTGACCGCCGCCTACAAGGACTATTCGCGGGCGGCCGAGCTGAAGCCCGACTGGCCGGCGCCGAAGACCGAACTCGCGCGTTTCACGGTCAAGCGGCCCTGACGCGTCCGGCGCGTCGTCGGCCGCCTCCGTATCCGGGAGTAGGTTCGATGACGCGCATGTTTCTCTTGTTGACGGCCGGCCTGGCGACCCTGGGCGGCGCGGCCTATTCCGAGCTCGCCTGGGGGCAGACCGCGCTGCAGGATCGCTTCATGACCGAACACGCCCTGCAGGACGCCCGGCGCGCGCAGTCGGCCAGCCAGACCGAGATGTCCAACGCCCAGACCCGGGCCGACACGGCCATCCGGCTGCGCGGCCTGGAGGCGCAGCGCGCCGAGCCGAGCCTGCGGCCGGCGCCGACGGACGCGCTGCCCCCGGGCAACTCCGACCTCACCGCGTCGTCGCTGCAGCTTGAGCGCTTGACGCAGGCGGCGCTGGACGAGAGCAATGCGCGCATGCGGGCCATCCGGCCGGCCAGCGAACCCAAGCAGCAGCGCTAAAGACGAGGACTACGCATGGAGTGGGAAGGCGGTCGCCGGTCCGGCAATATCGAGGATCGGCGCGGCATTGGGCCTGTGGGCGTCGCCGGCGGCGGCATCGGCGCGGTGGTCCTGGCGGCCATCGGCTATTTCGTGTTCGGCATCGATCCGCGCACGACGATGGAGGCCACGCAAGGTCTCCAGCAGCCCGCTGCTCAAGAGGGTACGCGCGGTCAGGTCTCCGACCGCGAGGGCCAGTTCATCGACGTGGTCGAGACCTCCAACCGTGACGTCTGGACGCCGATGCTGCGCGACCAGGGCGTCGACTACCGTCCGCCCAAGGCCATCGTGCTCTATGATCAGGCCACCGGCACTGGCTGCGGCACGGGCCAGTCGGCCATGGGGCCGTTCTATTGTCCGGCAGACCAGAAGGTCTATCTGGACCTGTCGTTCTGGCAGGAGCTGGAAAGCCGCTTCGGGGCCAAGGGCGAGTTCGCTCGCGCCTATGTCGTCAGCCACGAGATCGGCCACCACGTGCAGCACCTGCTGGGCGCCGACCAGCAGGCCCGCCGACTGGGCGCGCGCGGCGAGGAGAGCGGTTCGGTGCGGCTGGAGCTGCAGGCCGACTGCTATGCCGGCGTCTGGGCGGCTCACGCGGGCCCGGCCTCGGGCGGCAAGATCGTCATCAATCGCGAAGACATCAAGGACGGCCTGGGCGCCGCCGCCGCGGTCGGCGACGACACCATCCAGAAGCAGAGCCAGGGCCAGGTCGTGCCCGACAGCTTCACCCACGGCTCCAGCGCCCAGCGCATGCGCTGGTTCACGCGCGGTTACGACCAGGGCGACCCGGCGGCCTGCGACACCTTCTCGGCGCGCCGGCTCTAGGGGCTACTTCTTCGGGGCGTAGGCGATCAGCTGGATCTCGACGATGCCGCCGGCCGGAAGCAGGCCGGTGGTGCCAACGGCGGTCCAGGCCGGATGTGCGCCCTTGATGAACTCGCTCTTGACCGCGTTGACCATGGCCAGCTGTTCCCAGCGCGGGGCGGGCTGGTCGGGGCCTTCCCAGACGTGGAAGCTGTTGATCATCACCACGTCGTCGAAGGTCGCGCCCGAGGCCTTCAGCGTATTGTCCAGGGCGACGAAGGCGCGGCGGACCTGGCGCTTGAACGACTCCGGGTCCGTGCCTTCGTCCTTGCCGCGCCCGGCGACGGCGCCCGAGACGTAGAGCATGTCGCCGGCCCGGCGGGCGGGGGCGTATTTGAACTCGTCATAGGCCTTCTGATTGCGCTCCGACGGGATGATCACCTCGCCGCCGGGCGTGGGGATCATCTTCGGATAGGTCTCCTGCGCCAGGGCGGGCGTGGCGATCAGGGCGCAGAGGACAGGCAGGGCCAGGCGGCGGAAGGTCATGGCGGCTCTCCGGAAGAACGTGGGTCTCCGGATCGCGTGACCTGCCACCGGCGGCAAGTGAATTAACCGTCACCCGGCGGGTCGCGACACCTTTCCTGGCGTGCCGGCCCTGTACCGTATTGAGGTTGAGCTTGCCGTTCAGATACCATCACTTATGGCGAAAGACAGTGGCAATGCGTGTAGAGAAGGTCGTCCTTGGCGCGACGCGGCGTTGGCGGCGAGCGCCGGGTATTTCAGCTTCTGCATAACCTGGATAGCCGCTGGCGATTTGCTGGACCCGGTCGGTGTCCGCATTGCCAGCAAAGGCGCGGCTTGGATCCTGGAGTGCATCCTAAATGGTTTGGCGATCAGCCTGATCGGCCTTGCCTTCTTGGTCGGCTGGATATTTTGGGGCGCGGCTTTGGTGGGCGCACGCCTACTGACCGTCGTCTCCCGCCGATCAAGGGCTAAGAACGTCGGATGGTTCCTGATTGCGGGGGCATTGTTTGGATTGTTTCTGGGCTGGAGTTTCGCCTGGTCCTGGGGTTTCGCGCCAAATCACCGGATTTCCTCCCTGGTTGCCGGCGCTGTGTCTGGAGCATTGGCCGGCTTGACCTCTTGGACGGCGGGACGCGCCTTCCGCTCTTGACCCATATCAAACTCGGCTTAGTGTCCGGCCGTTGTTCACCGGGGGGTCGCTCGCGCGGCTGAGATTGGGCTTTGGCCCTGACCCGTAGAACCTGATCCGGGTCATGCCGGCGAAGGGAGGGAACGCGGTCGGAGCCCTCGTAGCCCGCCCGTAAACCGACTCAAGCGCGACACGTCCGGGTCTCCTTAAAGCCGAAGGAGCGCCCGACTATGAATATCCAGACCACCATCAAATCCGTGGCCGAGACCATCTCGACCGGCCCCATCCCCGGCTCGCGCAAGGTCTACCAGGCCGGCGAGCTGTTCCCCGACATCCGCGTGCCGTTCCGCGAGGTGGCCGTCCACCCGTCGGCCAACGAGCCGCCGGTGACGATCTATGACCCGTCCGGTCCCTACAGCGACCCGAGCGTGGCCATCGACATCGAGAAGGGCCTGCCGCGCACCCGCGAGGCCATGGTCGTGGCGCGCGGCGACGTCGAAATCGTCACCACGCCGCGCCTGGTGAAGCCCGAGGACAACGGCTTCGCCCAAGGCAAGCACCTGGCCCCCGAGTTCCCGGACAACAGCCGCACGATCTACCGCGCCAAGCCCGGCAAACTGGTCACCCAGCTGGAATACGCTCGCGCAGGCATCATCACCGCCGAGATGGAATATGTCGCCATCCGCGAGAACCTGCGCCGCGAGCAGGACCGCCCGTGCGTGCGCGACGGCGAGGACTTCGGCGCCTCGATCCCCGACTTCGTGACGCCCGAGTTCGTGCGCCAGGAAATCGCCCGCGGCCGCGCCATCATCCCGGCCAACATCAACCACGGCGAGCTGGAGCCGATGGCGATCGGCCGCAACTTCCTGGTCAAGATCAACGCCAACATCGGCAATTCGGCGGTGCTCTCCACCGTCGCCGACGAGGTCGACAAGCTGGTCTGGGCCACGCGCTGGGGCGCCGACACGGTCATGGACCTGTCGACCGGGCGCAACATCCACAACATCCGCGACTGGATCATCCGCAACTCGAGCGTCCCGATCGGCACGGTGCCGATCTACCAGGCGCTGGAGAAGGTCAACGGCGTGGCCGAGGACCTGAACTGGGAGGTCTTCCGCGACACCCTGATCGAGCAGTGCGAGCAGGGCGTCGACTACTTCACCATCCACGCCGGCGTGCGCCTGCCGTTCATCCCGATGACCGCCAAGCGCGTCACCGGCATCGTCTCGCGCGGCGGCTCGATCATGGCCAAGTGGTGCCTGGCCCACCACAAGGAGAACTTCCTCTACGAGCGCTTCGAGGACATCTGCGAGATCATGCGCGCCTACGACGTGTCGTTCAGCCTCGGCGACGGCCTGCGTCCAGGCTCGACCGCCGACGCCAATGACGAGGCCCAGTTCTCGGAGCTGCGCACCCTGGGCGAGCTGACCAAGGTGGCCTGGAACCACGGCGTCCAGGTGATGATCGAGGGGCCGGGCCACGTGGCTATGCACAAGATCAAGGCCAACATGGACGAGCAGCTGAAGCACTGCCACGAGGCCCCCTTCTACACCTTGGGCCCGTTGACCACGGACATCGCGCCTGGCTACGACCACATCACCTCGGCTATCGGGGCGGCGATGATCGGCTGGTTCGGCACGGCGATGCTCTGCTACGTCACGCCCAAGGAGCACCTGGGCCTGCCGGACCGCGACGACGTCAAGACCGGCGTCATCACCTACAAGCTGGCCGCCCACGCCGCCGACCTCGCCAAGGGTCACCCCGGCGCGGCCATGTGGGACGACGCCATCAGCCGCGCGCGCTTCGAGTTCCGCTGGGAGGACCAGTTCAACCTGGGCCTGGACCCCGAGACCGCCCGCAAGTTCCACGATGAGACCCTGCCGAAGGAAGCGCACAAGACCGCCCACTTCTGCTCGATGTGCGGTCCCAAGTTCTGCTCGATGAAGATCAGCCACGAGGTCCGCGACTTCGCCGCCGGTCTCGCGCCGAACGCCGAACTGGGCATGGCGCAGATGAGCGAGAAGTTCAAAGAGCAGGGGTCTGAGATCTATCTGAAGACCGAATAGGCCGATTTCACTGGCGCGGCGGTGGAGACATCTCCACCGTCGCGGCCATGAAAAGTCTGAGTCTCCTGGCGGCCGTCGCCGTTCTTGCTGTCGCCGGGCCGGCGTTGGCCGATAGCCCGTTCTGGCCCGTGCAGGCCAAGGGTCAGCCCGTAGCGGCCGAGCTGCGCGGGGCCTGGAAGTCGCGGGGCTATGGCTGGATCGTGCAGTTCGGGCCGGACGGGGCTCAGCTGTTCCAGACCGCCGGCGAGGCCTGCTATCCCGATCCGCGCCGCGAGCCCGATCCCGACGGGGTCATGAGCCTGTGGCGGGCCGAGGGGCAGGGGACGATCTCGCTGACCGGCGGCGCCGATAGCACGCGCTATCTGTTCGACAAGCTCCCGAACCTGCCGACGCCCTGCATCGCGGCGGCGGCCTGGACGCCCGACCGCATCGTGGCCTTCGCCGCCGACACCTTCGCCGCCTACTATCCGCGCTCGGCCGAGCGCAAGCTGGACTGGCCGGCGCGCAAGGCCGCGGCCCTGGCCCAAGTCAGCCCGACCGCCACCGACGCGCAGCTGTGGACGGCGCTGTCGGGCCTGCTGGCCGGCCTGGACGATCCGCATGTCGAGCTGCACGGCATGGTCGGCGGGTCTCGGCGCGACCTGGAGCCGGGCGAGTCCCCGACCCTGAACCGCGTCCACGCCGCCGACCCGCAGGGCGAGGAGAAGGCCTGGCTGCAGGCCTATCGCGAAGGCATCCTGACCGGGATTCTGCAAGGCAAGGGGCGACAGGCGGCCAACAACCGCGTCTTCTGGGGGCGGGTCGATGACATCGGCTACCTGAACATCGTCACCATGGGCGCCTTCGCCCGCAACGCCGCGCCGGATGATCCCCGACCGCTGGACGCCGTGCTGGACGAGGCCCTCACGGCTTTCTCCGGGGCCAAGGCGGTGATCGTCGACGTCAGCAACAACCGGGGCGGCTACGACGTCATCGGCCAGCGGATCGCCGGCCGCTTCGCGGGCCAGCTGCGCGCCGCCTACGCCAAGGTCCCGGTCGGGGCCAAGGCGCCGCCGCAGCCGGTCAAGGTCGAGCCGGCCAGCGCGGTCAGCTTCACCGGGCCGGTCTATCTGGTCACCAGCGACATCACCGTCAGCGCCGGCGAGACCTTCACCCTGATGATGAAGGCCTTGCCCAATGTCACCCAGGTGGGCGGGACGACGCGCGGGGCGTTCTCGGACCAGCTGCCCAAGCCTCTGCCCAACGGCTGGACCCTGGCCCTGCCGGCCGAACTCTACAAGGGCCCGAACGGCGAGGACCTGGAGGGCAGGGGGCTGGTCCCCGATGTCCCCCTGGCGATCTTCCCGGATTCGGACCTGTCGGGCGGCCACGCCAAGGCCATCTCGGGCCTGATCACGAAAATTCGCGACGGGAGTGTCGGAACACCCGGACACTGAACGTCCTTGTGTCGTCAACGACGACAACCCAGGGAGAACGTCATGGCCTATGTCGATGGTTTCGTGCTCGCGGTGCCCAAGGACAAGCTGGACGCCTACAAGGCGATGGCCCAGCTGGGGGCCGAGGTCTGGATGGAGTACGGCGCGCTGTCCTACGTCGAATGCTTCGGCGACGACGTGCCCTATGGCGAGCTGACCTCGTTCCCGCGCGCCGTCCAGGCCAAGGACGACGAGGTCGTGGTGTTTTCGTGGATCACCTATAAGGACCGCGCCAGCCGCGACGCGATCAACGCCAAGGTCATGGCCGACGAGCGCATGAAGGCCTATCAGCCCGACACCATGCCGTTCGACGGCAAGCGGATGATCTATGGCGGCTTCCAGGCCTTCCTGGAAAAGTAGCACGCGGAAGTTGCGTCGCTCGCGCGGAGACGCCGCCGGGCGACGCTTCCCATACCCTGTTTGGGCGCCGCCGCGGCACAACGGCGCAGTTTGTTTCTGCACCGCAACATCGTTTCGCGTGCAACACGCGGCAGCCGAAAATGTGACCATATTTCAATGGCTGAGCGCCGTTTAGGCGCTGGAAGACACACGAGTGTGCGCTTTATAGCGCATTGCTTTTTCTTAACGCCGGGGGGCGTTGCGGAGGGCGTCGCACCCCCGTAAGGAGCGGCAACCCAGCGTTGGCGCGGCCGAGCGACGACGTCCCCTGTCACTCGTGTTCTGTGGGCCTGATGACCCTTTCGACGATCCTGTTCTACGGGCTGGCCTCGGCCGCGCTCGACCCCGTGACCGCCGCCTCGGCCATGCCGGCGATCACCTCGACGCCGCCGGAGGCGGTCGCCGAAGCCGACCCGAAGAAACCTCAGGTCAAGGACGATGGTCCCACCGAGGTCGAGGGGCTGGTCATCCAGGCCGACCCGCGCGGCAAGGTCGAGGGCAATATCGAGCCCGAGATCGAGCTGAACGAGGAAGAGATCAAGAGCTTCGGAGCCGGCTCGATCGGCGAGCTTTTGACCATGCTCACCCCGCAGACCACCAGCACGCGCGGCCGCGATGGCGGCGGCGGGCCGGTTCTGCTGATCAATGGTCGCCGCATCTCGGGCTTCCAGGAGATCCAGGGCATCCCGCCCGAAGCCATCGAGCGCTTCCAGGTGCTGCCCGAGGAGGTCGCGCTCAGCTACGGCTACAAGGCCGATCAGCGGGTCGTGAACATCATCCTCAAGAAGAACTACAACGCCCTGCAGGTGCAGGGGGCGGTGACCGTGGCCACCGACGGCGGCCGGACTGCGCCGAACGTCGGCGGCAACCGCGTCAACATCAACGGCGACAAGCGCTGGAACGTCGACGTCCAGCTGTCGCACGACCCGTACCTGCTGGAGACCGACCGCAACATCGTCCGCTCGCCCAACGGCCAGCCGTTCGACCTGGTGGGCAATGTCGCCAGCCTGAACGGGAGCAATCTGGATCCGACGGTCGCCGCCAGCTTCGCGGGCGTGCCGGACTCGGCGGTGAACGGCCGCGCGCCGCTGGCCGACTTCGGTCCGCTGGCCGGCCGCTACAACACCGGCGACCTGACGGCCAGCCGGTCGCTGATCTCGAAGTCGGATAAGGGCACGTTCAAGGGCTCGATCAGCCGCGACCTGAACAAGCAGACGCAGCTGACCCTCAGCGGCAACCTGGAAGACTCCAGCAGCCACGCGCTGCTGGGCCTGCCGGGCGTGGCCTTCGCCCTGCCGGGCGGCAGCCCGTTCTCGCCGTTCTCGCAGGCCGTGACCGGCTATCGCTATATCGACGCGCCGGGCGCCCTGTCGCGCGACGTCGACACGCTGCGCACCCAGGTCAGCATGGCCGCCAACGGCCGCGTGAAGGACTGGCGCTGGAACGTCACCGGCGACTTCGACCGCACCAAGACCGACACCGAGACCGGCCGGGGCCTGGACGCGTCGGCCTTCCAGGCGGCGGTGGCGGCGGGCGACCCGACCGTCAATCCGTTCGGCGTCATCTCGCCCTCGCTCTACAAGGCCATGGCGCCCGACACGGCCCATTCGATCTCGACCGCGGCCAGCGCCGAGCTGGTGCTGAACGGCAACCTCTTCATGCTGCCGGCCGGCGGCCTGCAGACGACGTTCAAGGTCGGGGCCAACAGCAAGGGCCTGGACTCGGAGACCGTCCGCTCGGGCGTGACCACCAAGCGCGACATCACGCGCACGACCGAGAGCTTCCAGAGCAGCTTCAACCTGCCGCTCACCAGCACCCGCCAGAACGTCCTGGCCAAGCTGGGCGACCTGTCGGCCAACTTCAACGCCGGCTACGACGAGCTGTCGGACCTGGGCGGGCTGACCACCCTGGGCGGTGGTTTCAACTGGGCGCCGAACAAGAAGCTCGGCTTCATCGCCAGCTACACCGACGAAGAGGGCGCGCCGACCACCAACCAGATCAACGATCCAACGGTGGTGACCCCGAACGTCTCGGTGTTCGACTTCACGACCGGCCAGACGGTGATCATCAACCGCACGGACGGCGGCAACGCCAACCTGCTCAACGACAACCGCCAGGTCGCCAAGTTCGGCGTCAACTACAAGCCGTTCGAGAAGATCGAGTTGACCTTCAACGGCACGTACACGCGGTCCGAGACCAAGGACATGATCGCCAGCTTCCCGGCCATCACGCCGGACCTGGAGCGGGCCTTCCCGGACCGCTTCGTGCGCGACGCCTCGGGCCGCCTGCTGTCGATCGACGCCCGGCCGGTGAACTTCGCCAGCGCCCAGACCGAGAACATCCGCTGGGGCTTCAACCTGTTCAAGGCGATCGGCACGCCGACGCCGGGCGCGGCCAATCCGGGGGCGCGCTTTGGCGGCGGTCCGGGCGGTGGACCTCCCGGCGGCGGCATGATGCGCATGGGCGGTGGCGGTCCTCCGGGCGGCGGCGGTCCCGGCGGCGGCATGGCCGGCCCGCCTCCCGGCATGATGCGTCCGGGGCAAGGGCTCTTCCAGCTGTCGGTCTACCACACCTGGCGTCTCAGCGACGAGATCACCGTCCGCAAGGGCATGCCGGTGCTGGACCAACTGGACGGCGCGGCGATCAGCGCCCGCAACGGCCAGGCGCGCCAGGAGGTGCAGGTCCAGGGCGGCTACTTCAAGGACGGCCTGGGCATGCGCTTCAGCGGGAGCTGGAAGGCCTCGACCTGGGTCGATGGCGGCGCGACCGGCGGCCAGACCCTGTACTTCTCGGACCTGGCGACGCTGGGCGTGAACTTCTTCGCCACCTTCAACAGCCCCGCGCGCAAGGCGTTGGTCGACAAGTATCCGTTCCTGAAGGGCGCCCAGATGTCGCTGAACTTCGAGAACGTCTTCGACGCCAAGCAGTCGGTGCATGACCAGAACGGCGTGACGCCGCAGGCCTATCAGCGCGACTATCTGGACCCGCTGGGCCGGACGGTGCGCCTGGGCTTCCGCAAGCTGCTGTAGCGGTTACGGCTTGGCCGGGGCGGCCTCGCCGTCCTTGGCCTTGTCGCCGGTGACCAGGCCGATATCGGCCTGGGGGCCGCCGCGGCGCTGCTTCTGGATGTACTCCAGCTCGGCCTTGGCCCCGGCGTGGTTGGGCTCCAGCTTCAGCGCCGCCTCATAGGCGGCCTGGGCCTCGTCCAGGCGTTTCAGCTCGATCAAGGCAAAGCCCTTGCCGCGCAGCACCCGCGCCTCGCCGTCGGGCTCCAGCAGCTTGGTGATGAAGTCGATCTTCTCGGCGCTCTCGTAGAGATCGAGGGCGTCGGAGAAGCGCTTGAGCACCACCAGCGCGCCGCCCTTTTCGGTGATCAGGGCCAGATTGTCGGGCTGAAAGGCCAGGCCCTTGTCCAGATAGGCGATGGCCGCGCGCGGGTCGCGCCGCTCGTTGGCGATCGAGCCCAGCAGCAGGGCGGCCATGGCGTAGGTATTGAGGCTGGTGGCGACGGTCCCGGCCTTGCCCTCCTTGCCATTGAGCGCGCTGATCAGGATCGCGCCGCTCATGGCCGCCGTGCCCGAGCGCGAACGGATGATCGTCGTGTCGCCCTGACGCTCGATCTGTGGATAGCTGGCCGGGGCGTGGCTTAGCACCGTAGCCAGGTCCTTCTCGAACGCTTTGGCGGCCTGCAGCGAGCCGGCCTGGTAGGCCTTCTTCAGGACCTCCTGGTCCTGGGCTTCCTGTTGGGAAACCTTGAACTGGGTGACGATCTGCGTCGCTCCAGCCAAGGCGGGCAGGGGCGCGATCGCCAGGACGATGGCGGAGACGGCGGCGATCCAACGCATGGGGGCTCCTTGGTTGTCCGCAGCCTATGCTACATTTGTAATAAATCAACCTCCGCGTCAGTCGATACGCCGCATCGCGCCTCAACCCGTCCTTAAACTGTCAGGCGCACGCTTCCGGTCAGAACGGCCGCTATCGGCCGGATGGAGACCGTCATGGCGATCATGACTTCCAGCACCCGCCGCACCGGCGACCACTTCGAGCCCAACGATGTCGACCCGCAGGTCCAGCGCCGCCTGCGCGGCTATCTGGAGCAGATCGACTACACCGCCTTCGCCTCGAACAAGGCGGTGCTGGGCGCTACCGTGCCGCACGCCGATGCTGCCCGCTTCCAGCGCCTGGCCGTGGCCACCGCGACCGCTCGCGCCAAGTGGGTGGCCGAGGCGGCCTCGATGACCGACGCCGGCGCCACGCTCTCCGAGGCCCAGGTCGCGCGCCTGGCGCACCTGCGCACGACCTACGAGGAGCTGGCGGCGGCCTACGAGGCGACGCGACGCCTGGTCGAGCGCGGCTATGTGGCCTTCCGCGCCGCGGAGGGATAGGTGTCTGGAGGATAATACCCGGGCAATATTGACTTCGAGTTTTATCCGGGTAAAAGGCGCGTCTCCGAGGAGATGAGCATGTCCGGACGCAAGGCGCTGCTGCGCGAATACAAGGAGCGCAAGGTCGAGGTCGGCATCTACGCCGTACGCTGCGTCCCGACGGGCCAGGCGTGGGTCGGCGTGGCGCCGGACCTGTCCAACCGCCAGAACGGGGTGTGGTTCTCGCTGCGGCTGGGCTCGCATCGCGAGAAGACCCTGCAGGCCGCCTGGAACACGTATGGCGCGGACGCCTTCGTGTTCGAGGCCGTCGAGGTGGTCGACACCGAGGGTCTGGAGGGCTCCATGCGGGCCTCGCGGCTGAAGGACCGCCGCGCCCATTGGATCGAAACGCTGAACGCCACGGGGCTGAACTGATGCCAATTGCCGAAGGCGAAGAGCTGTACGTCGTGTTCCACGGCCAGGCCCGCGTGGCGGTCGGCTCGCGCCTCGACGCGGCCCTGGCGGCCCAGAGGCTGGTCGGCGAGGCGGGGGTGCTGATCTTTGGCCCGGACGGCCGTGGCGTGGACTTCGATCTCAGCGGCGGTTCAGAGGCCCTGACCGCGCGCCTGGCGCCGCCGGAGGAAGCTCCGCGCGGACGTGGGCGGCCCAAGCTGGGCGTGGTGGCGCGCGAAGTGACTCTGCTCCCGCGCCATTGGGACTGGCTGGCCAGCCAGCCCGGCGGAGCCTCGGTGGCCCTGCGCAAGCTGGTCGAGGCCGCGCGCCGGGCCAGCGAAGGTCCTGACCGCATCCGCGCCGCCCGCGAGGCGACCTACCGTTTCGCCTCGGCGATTGGCGGCGACCTGCCGGACTTCGAGGAGGCTATGCGCGCCCTGTTCGCTGGCGACGACGCCGGGTTCGAGGCGCGGATCCAGGCCTGGCCGGCGGACATCGCCGCCCAATTGCGGACCTATGCGGCCGAGGCGTTCGGGGAGGCTTAGCCGCCCGACTTCGCCACGACGTCGTCCAGCACCGCCTTGTAGGCCGCCTCGAACGGGGCCTTGTCGCTGTCGGGCTTGGCGGGCCACAGCGCGCGCAAGTCGGCGGTGCGGGCGGCGGCGTCGCGCAGCCAGGTCTTATCGACCTTAGCCAGCTTGGCCAGACGCGCCTCGACCTCGGCCTTGGGGCGGCCGTCATAGGCCAGCAGCGAGCGCAGGGCCCACAGGTTCTGTTCGTCCGGATTGGGCTTGGCCGCGCCGGGCTTGCGGTGGGCGGTCCAGCGCACGGCTTCCAGGATCTGGGCGCGGTACAGCGGGTCGTCCCAGGTGCTGGGCGTGTGGCCGATGCTGGTCTGGAACAGCCGGCCCTGGCCGATCTGGCGGGTCCAGGTGACCGGCACGAACCACGGGCGCTTCAGGGCCATGTCGGTGAAGTCCAGGGCCTGCAGCGCGCGGACCTTGGTGGGGTCATAGTCCGAGTACTGATAGATCTCCTCGGCATAGGGGAAGCGGGCCGGCCAGGCGGTGTTGACCGGATCCTTGCCGCCCCCCGTTTTTTGGCCAAGCGCCTGGACTGTGATCGGCGTGCCTTGGGTCCAGGGGTGACCGGCGAACTTGCCGTTGATGAAGGCGGTGTAGGTCTGGCCGGGGCCGCTGTAGTCCCAGTGGGTGTCGGTGGCGCTGTGCAGGCCCACGAAGCCGCCCTTGCCGCTCTCGACCCACTTCTGCACCGCCGCCCAGTTCTCGGCCGAGATCGGCAGTTCGCCGGTCGTGTAGAAGATCAGGACATCGATGTCCTTCAGCTTGGCCGGCGTGATCACGCGGGCGTCCTGGGTGGACTCGACGGTGAAGGCGCCGGTCTTGGCCCCGATCTCGGCCAGGGCGATCTCGGACTGGGTCGGGCCGTTGCTGTTGGCCGGACGTGTGACCGGCTTGTGCCGGAAGCCCACCGACTGATCGAGATAGAGCACGCGGATTTTAGCCGGCGCGGCCTCGACAGCCAGGGGAGCGGAGAGCGCGGCGACCGCCGCGAACAGGGTCAACAGTCGGCGCATCATCGTCTCAGCTCTTGGGTTGCAGCAGGTCCCAGCGATTGCCGGAAAGGTCCTCGAACACGGCGACGGTCCCGTAGGCCTCGTGGCGGGGTTCTTCCAGGAAGGTGACGCCGGCGGCGCTCATGCGGGCGTGGTCGCCGGCGAAGTCGTCCGTGTGCAGGAACAGCCAGACGCGTCCGCCGCCCTGATTGCCGATCGCCTGGGCCTGATCGCCCTTGGCTTGGGCCAGCAGGAAGTTCGTGCCGTCGCTGCCGGGCGAGACCACGACCCAGCGCTTGCCATGACCCATGTCGGTGTTCTCGACCAGGGTGAAGCCCAGCTTGCCGACATAGAAGCCGATGGCCTCGTCATAGTCGGCGACCAGCAAGGACACGAGCGCGACGCGGCGGGCCATTTTTTCGACTCCCTGGATTGAGTCGAGTGCATAGCACGCCGCGGTTGGTTTAGGGTCGGACGTCCCTGCAAGGAGATCGCCATGAGCCACCCCGTCCTCTGGGTCCTGTCCTTCGCGCTGGGCGCCATGGCCGAGACCAAGATCACGCCCGTCGCCGCCAAGGACCTGCCGGTCGCCGTGGTCTCCCTAGTCAAGGCGGCCGCGCCCGGCCTGACCATCAAGGAGGCCGAGTTCAAGGAACGCGAGGATCGCCGCTACTACGACGTCGAGGGCCACATGCCCGACGGCTCGGAGATCGAGTTCGACCTGCTGGAGAAGAACGGCGGCTGGGAGATCGTCGAGACCCAGCGTGACGTCGCCTGGGCCGATGCGCCGAAGATCGTGCGCGATGCGGCCGCCGCCTCGGGTAAGGCGATCAAGCCGGTGCGGGTGATCGAGAGCAAGCAGGCCGACGGCATGCTGATCTACGAACTGTTCGCGGCCGGCAAGCCCGAGGAGCCGTCGATGGAGGTCAGCCTCAAGGACGGCCAGGCCAAGGTGCTGGCGGAGGTGTGGCCGCACTGAATCAAAACTTGTCATCCCGGCCGCAGCGAAGCGGAGAGCCGGGACCCAGGGGCAACCGCACTGGGCTTGGCCCCTGGGTCCCGGACAGCGCTACGCGCTTCCGGGATGACAAGAATTGGGATTTGGGAAGAGGGGTTTACCCGCCCGCATACCCCCCAATGATCGGCAGGATCTCACCCGTGATGTAGCTGGCCGTCTGGGGCGAGGCCAAAAACACGTAGGCCGGGGCGATCTCTTCGGGCTGGGCGGCGCGCTTCATCGGGGTCTTGGCGCCGAACTGGGCGACGTCCGGGCCCAGCTTGTCGGCCGGGTTCAGCGGGGTCCAGACCGGGCCCGGCGCGACGGCGTTCACGCGGATGCCCTTCTCGATCAGGTGGGTGGCCAGCGAGCGGGTGAAGGCGTGGATGCCGCCCTTGGTCATCGAGTAGTCCAGCAGGTCCTTGTTGCCGAGCAGGCCGGTGACCGAGCCGGTGTTGATGATCGAGCCGCCGTTGGGCAGGTGCTTCACCGCCGCCTTGGCCATGTGGAAATAGCCGTAGAGGTTGGTGCGCAGGGTGCGGTCGAAGTGCTCTTCGGTCAGGTCCTCGAAGTCGAGCACGTGCTCCTGGAAGGCGGCGTTGTTCACGAGGATGTCCAGTCGGCCGAACTCCGCCACCGTCTTCTCGACCGCGGCCTTGGCGTAGGCCGGATCGGCGACGTCGCCGGGCAGCAGGATGGCGCGGCGGCCCTCGGCCTCGACGGCCATGCGGGTCAGGTTGGCGTCGTGATCCTCGTTCAGATAGCCGATGGCCACGTCGGCGCCCTCGCGGGCGAACAGCACCGCCACGGCCCGGCCGATGCCGCTGTCGGCGCCGGTGATCAGGGCGACCTTGTGCGCCAGCTTGCCCGAGCCCTTGTAGAACGGCGCGTCGTACATCGGTGCGGGGTCAAGCGCGGCCTCGTTGCCCGGCTTGGCCTGGTGCTGTTCGGGGTAGGGCGGGGCCGGGTAGGGGCGGGCGCCGGCCTGCATGGCGTGGCTCTTCTTGGAGTCTTCCTTCGGCTCGAAGGACCGCTTTTCCTTGGCGTCCAGCGGCGCCTGGATGTCGCGATAGGCTTCGGCGACGCGGTCGCCGGTGTGCTCGAACTCGGGGGTCTGGGTCTCGGACATCGGGCGCTCCTGGAGGGCTGACCCGAAGAACCGCTGGCCGCTCGCGATGTTCCAAGCCTCGCCGAAAGCGGGTTGCCTCGAAAACGGGCATCGGTCAGGTTGCCCGTCCTTCTTTGACCCCCTTCTTTTTAGCTTCTTGGGGTGACCACCATGCCGCGCGACGCGGCCGGAACGGCGCTCCCCTCGGAGCGGCCGCGCGGCCCCATCATGACCGATCTGCTCGAACTGCTCCGCCTGGCGGGGCCGGTCGTGCTGTCGCGCCTGGGCATCATGGTCATGGGTCTGACCGACGCCATCGTCGTCGGCCACTTCTCCGCGCGCCAGCTGGGCTTCCACGCCATGGCCTGGGCGCCGACCTCGGTGTTCGTCACCGCCACGGTCGGCCTGCTGGTCGGGGTGCAGGTGATGACCGCTCGCGCCATCGGGGCCGGCAATCCGCACGAGACCGGAGCGGTGCTGCGGCGCGGCCTCAGCTACGGCGCGTGGCTGGGCGTCGGCTCGGCGGCGCTGCTGGCGCTGTTCGGGCCTTTGTTCCTGCACGCCATGGGCCTGAAGGACGGCCTGGCCGACGGGGCGACCGCGCCGTTGATCGTCTTCTCGTTGTCGCTGCCGGTCTATGCGATCTCGGTGGTGCTGACCTTCTGGCTGGAGGGCCTGGCGCGACCGACGCCGGGGGCGGTGATGATGTGGCTGGCCAATGTCGTGAATCTGGCGGCCAACCTGCTGTTCGTGCCCGGGACCCTCGGCCTGCCGGCCATGGGCGCTGTCGGCGGCGCGTGGTCGACCTTCGTGGCTCGCACCGCTCTGGCGATCGCGCTGGCGATCTACGTCCTGCGCATGAAGGACTCCCGAGAGCTGGGCGTCTTCGACAAGCCCGCCCGCAACAAGGCCGCCGAGATCGAGCAGCGCAAGATCGGCTACGGCGCCGGCGCGTCCAACTTCTTCGAGGTCTCGGCCTTCGCCGGCATGAACCTGATCTGCGGCTGGATCGGCAGCCTGGCCGTGGCCGCCTACACCGTGGTGCTGAACGTCTCGGCCATCGTCTTCATGGTCCCGCTGGGCGTGGCCACGGCCACCGCCGTGCAGGTCGGCCGGGCCTATGGCGCGCGTGATCCGGAAGGCATGAAGCGGGCCGGCTGGATCGCCTTCGCCGTGATCGCGGTGATCGGGACGCTGTTTGGCGTGCTGCTCTATCCGGCCAAGCACTGGGTGGCGCTGGCCTACACCACCGACCCAGCGGCGATGACGCTGATCCTGCCGGCCATGGCGCTGTCCTGCCTGTTCTTCGCGCCCGACGCGGTGCAGGTGGTGGCCGCCCAGGCGCTACGGGCGCGCGGCGAGGTGTGGATCCCGACCGTGACCCACCTGATCAGCTACGCCCTGGTCATGGGACCGCTGGCCTGGTGGCTGGCGATCCCGCGCGGCATGGGCCTGAACGGGGTGCTGATCTCGATCATCATCACCAGCTTCCTGGCGGCGGGATTCCTGTTGTTCAGGTTCCGGATGCTGGACTGGCGGGATCGGAAGCTGGCGGAAGAGAAGGGGGCTTAGGCCCCCAGAATCCAGCCTTCTTCGGTCGCGGCCGCTTCCAGCGCTTCCTCCGACAGCCCCTTGGGGGCATCGAACACCGCGCCCAGCTTGCCGGCTTCGTCCAGCTTGGCGAAGTGCTCGGCCAGGGTGCGCACCTGGGTCAGGTCCTTGATCTCGCCGGCCGTGGCCGTGATCTTCAGCAGCGAGGGATAGACCTCAGCGGCCACCACGGCGACGCCCTCGAGGTCGGCCTCGGTCAGGGTCTTGAAGCCGGTCTCGAACGGCCACACGCGGACGGCGTCGCCGCGCGCGTCCTTCAGGCGGCGCACGGCCGGGATGCCCATGATCGCCTGACCGCCGACCGAGCCGTTGTAGTAGAGCTTCCAGATCGAGTGCGCGCCCTTGGCCGCCTCATCCGCGTAGCGGAACTCGGGCAGGTCGTCGGCCCCATGCTCACGTGGGCGCTTGGGCTGCAGCGTGGTCAGCGCGTCCTTGGGCGGGCATCCCCAGAACGGGAAGGGGCCGCCGGTCAGGCGACGGTTGATCTCCGAGCCGACGCCGAAGCGGTTGTTGGTGTTGTCGGCCTTGTCCTTGACCATCTTGGCCAGCTGGTCCCAGACCGCGCGCCAGGGCGTCTCGCCCGGCAGCGACAGCGCCGCCGAGAGCCCGCGCGGGAAGCCCAGCGGGAAGTCGAAGCCGACCAGGGCCCGCTCGCCGCGCTTCTTCAGGTCGTCGAGGATGGCGGCCAGCTTGGTCTCGGCCTCGCCGCGCGTCGCGGGGTTGAAGCTCTCGAAGGTCAGGCGGAAGCGCACGTCGCGCTTGAGCACGCCGATCCAGATGGAGTCGGCGCCCGTCGTCGGCTTGGCCGCGGCGCTCCAGTCGACGATCACATAGGCGCTGAACAGACGCGACACGATACGCGGCTCCGGGAAGGACAGGAGCCGCGCTTCTACTCCGGCGCGAACCTCACGGCCAGCCCACGCGAGGCTCGCAAACGAAAAGAGCCCGTCCTTGCGGACGGGCCCTATAGCGTTTCAGCAGCGTTTCGGCGACGGGATCAGGCCGCGTCGCGGATCTTGGTGGTCGGGCCGATCGGGCGACCGTCGCGGGCGAACCAGCGGATCGGCGGCTCGGCGGCCGAGCCCAGGGCCGCGCGGACGATGGCCGGCGGGCGGCGCTCTTCCGGGGTCATGAACAGGCCGTTGGTCTTGACCTTCAGGCCGGCGATCTTGTTGGCGCCCAGCATGGTCAGCGGCACGGCCAGGACGAGGCCCAGCAGGATCGGGGCGGTCGAGGTGAACAGGTCCGGCGTGAACCAGAAGACCCCGCCCAGGACCAGGCCCGTGGCGCTGATCCAGCCCATGGCGGCGCAGGCTTCCTTGAAGGCGACCTTGTCGGCGTCGCGGCGCTGGGTGGCCCAGCCGCCGACCTTGCCGGCCATGATCTCGACGATCGCGCGGGTCTGGGTGAACATCAGCATCGGGGCGACCAGGGCCGAGAGCAGCATCTCGACGGCCAGGCCGGCGGCCACGCGGCGCTTGCCGCCGAAGCCCTTGATCTCGGCCTTGCGGCTGAAGACCAGGATCGAACCCATGATCTTGGGCCCGAACAGCAGCAGGAAGGTGATGATCATGGCCCAGGCGGTGGCCTGGATCTCGCGCCAGTCGATCAGGGCGTGGGCGGCGGCCTGCAGGTCGGCCATGGTGAAGGCCGCCTTCTTCAGCTCGGGCATCAGGGCGCGCGAGGTGATGCCGGCCGACAGGGCGATGAACCACAGCGGCGACAGGGCGTAGCTCAGCACGCCGATCACCAGGTGCATGCGGCTCATCCAGTGCAGGCCGGGCAGGGCGACCAGCGGCACGTGCTGGACGTTGCCCCGGCACCAGCGACGGTCGCGGGTGGCGAAGTCCAGCAGGTTCGAGGGGCTCTCCTCGTACGAGCCTTCCAGATACGGGGCCAGGTGGACGCTCCAGCCGCCGCGGCGCAGCAGGGCGCTTTCCAGGGCGTCGTGGCTCATCACCTCGCCGCCGAACGGCTTGGGGCCGGAGAGGTGCGGCAGGCCGCAGGTCTCGGCGAAGGCGCGGGTGCGGACGATGGCGTTGTGGCCCCAGAAGGAGCTTTCGGTGCCCGACCACCAGGCCAGGCCCGTCCAGGCGACGCGGCCGTACAGGCGCGTGGCGAACTGCAGGGTGCGGGCGAAGATCGTCTGGCCGTTGATGATCATCGGCATGGTCTGGATCAGGCCGGCGCCCGGGTGACGCTCCATGGCGTCGGCCAGGCGGACCATGGCCTCGCCGGTCATCAGGCTGTCGGCGTCCAGCACCAGCATGTGCTCGTAGGCGCTGCCCCAGCGGCGCACCCAGTCGGCGACGTTGCCGGCCTTGCGGCCCGTGTTTTCCTTGCGGACGCGGTAGTAGACGCTGCTGTGGGCTTCGCGGCGGAAGCGGGCGAAGCAGGCCTGCTCGGCCAGGGCCACCTGGGCGTCGCGGGTGTCGCTGAGCACGAAGATGTCGAAGTGGCGGCTCAGGCCAGTCTCGGCCAGCGAGGCGTCCATGGCGCGCAGGCGGGCGAAGACGGCGGCGGCGTCCTCGTTGTGCACCGGCATCAGGATGGCCGTGCGGGTGTGCAGCTTGGGCATCGGGGCCTCGCCGTCGATGCCCAGCGGATCCTTGGGCTTGCCCAGCAGGATGATGAAGCCGGCCACGGCCGTGCAGAACCACAGCGACAGGGCCAGGAACAGCGGGGCCAGCAGGGTCAGGACCACGCCTTCCAGACGGGTCACGCCACCGAGCGCGATGGTGTCGAAGGTGGCCTTCCAGCCGGCGAAGCCCATGACGATGGTCGCCAGGGCGACGATCCAGCGGCGCATGGTCATGTTGGCGACGACGGCCGAGGCGCGGCGCGAGCCGCCTTGCCAGAAGCCCAGCGGCTGGACCGGCATGGCCAGGGGCACTTCGGCCGGGATCTCTATCGTATCACGGCGAACGACCTGATCGAGGGTCACGCTCGTGGAGGAGCGCACGTCGAAGAGGCTGGAGCGATCGCTCATGTCTTGAAATCTCGGGGCTGTTCCGGCGTGGAAGGTCGCCGGTTTCGCCTAGAGTAAAACTTCGATCACGAATTCGCTACCAGAAATCACGTGGATTTCGCAGTTGCGAGAAAAAACGTTGGCAGCGCTTTCCGTTACGGACGCTCGCCAGTTTGGGGAATTCCAATAAGGCGCTGAATTAATTGCATTCCAAGCGCTACTGGAAAGCTATGCCATTCGAAATCGGCCATCGAGCTGAGCTATACGGCACATCACGTTCGCGCGCTGCGGGAGCGCTTTTTAGCCTGGTTTCGCCACCGAACGGCGACTCGTCGCGCGTGATTTCGACCCGCGAGGACCGAATTCTCACGCGCGATCACGGAGCCGCGAGCCTAGGCCCGCACCGCCTGATGCAGGTTCTTAAGAATCGCCAGCAAGGGCGCGGCGCCGTCCAGCGGCAGGCAGCTGGGGCCGTCGCACAGGGCCTTGTCCGGGTCCGGATGGAATTCCAGGAAGATCGCGTCCGCCCCGGCGGCGATCGCCGCCTTGGCGATGATCGGCACGCCGGCGCGACGGCCGCCGGTCGAGGCCCCGCCGGTGCGCGGGTCGGCGCCGGGCAGCTGCACGGCGTGGGTGGCGTCGATCGACACCGGCACGCCCAGGGCCTGCATCTCGGCGATGCCCAGCATGTCGACCACCAAGTTGTTGTAGCCGAACGAAGCGCCGCGCTCGCACAGCACGATCTCCAGGTCCGGCGCGGCCTCGCGGGCCTTGCTGATGATGTTCTTGCAGTCCCAGGGCGCGATGAACTGCGCCTTCTTGGCGTGCATGATCCCTTGCTGGGCGGCCGTGGCCTTGGCGGTGGCGACGATCAGGTCGGTCTGGCGCACCAGGAAGGCGGGCACCTGGACGAGGTCGGCGACGGCGGCGACAGGCTCGGCCTGCTCGACCTCGTGCAGGTCGGTGCAGATCGGCACGTTCAGCTGGCGCTTGACCTCGGCCAGCATCTTCAGGCCTTCGGCCAGGCCCGGGCCGCGATAGCTCTTGATCGACGAGCGGTTGGCCTTGTCGAAGCTGGCCTTGAAGACATAGGGCAGGCCGAGGTCGGCGCAGATGGCCTTCAGCTCGGTCCCGACTTCCAGCGCCAGGTCCAGGTTCTCCAGCACGTTCAGGCCGGCGATCACCGCCAGCGGCTGGCCGTCGCCGATCGAGATGTTCCAGCGCTTGAGGTGGGCGACGGGCATGGGATTCTCCTGGGGGTAGACGAGCGTCATCTACCCCCAGGCGATGGCGAGAACTAGCCCAGCTTCACCAGCATCTTGCCCATGTTCTCGCCCGAGAACAGCTTGATGAAGGCGTCGGGGGCGCGCTCGACGCCGTCCTCGACGGTCTCCTTCCAGGTGATCTTTCCCTCCTTGATCCACGCGCCGATGTCCTTGGCGAACTGCGGATAGAGGTCGTAGTGGTTGGAGACGATGAAGCCCTCCAGGCGCAGGCTCTTGCCCACGGCCAGGATGATGTTGGACGGACCCTCGGCCTTACCAGTCTCGTTATATTGCGAGATCATCCCGCACAGGGCGAAGCGGGCGAACGGACGGGCCGAGTTGATGGCCGCTTCCAGGTGGATGCCGCCGACGTTCTCGAAATAGACGTCGATGCCCTTGGGGGCGACCTTGGCCAGCTCGGCGACCACGTCGGGCGTGGCCTTGTAGTCGATGACGTGGTCGACGCCGATCGACTTCAGGAACGCGACCTTTTCAGGCCCGCCCGCCGAGCCGATGACGGTGTGGCCCTTCAGCTTGGCGATCTGGCAGACGATCGAGCCCACGGCGCCGGCGGCGGCCGAGACGAACACCACGTCGCCGTCCTTCAGCGCCGCGACGCGCAGCAGGCCGACATAGGCGGTCAGGCCCGGCATGCCGGCCACGCCCAGGAAGGCCTGGGGCGGGACGCCTTGCGTATCGACCTTGGTGATCGCGCCCATGCCGGCGGCGGCCAGAGACTTGGGGTGGGCGTTGAACGCCTCGCGCCAGCCGAACATCGAGTTGACGATGTCGCCCCGCTTGAAGTCGGGGTCGTTGGAGGCGATCACCTCGCCGATCGCGCCGCCCTGCAGGGCCTGGCCGATCTGGAATGGCGGCACATAGCTGGGACGATCGTACATGCGGCCGCGCATATAGGGATCGACCGACATCCACAGGTTCTTGACCTGGACCTCGCCATCGCCCGGTGCGGCCAGCTCGACCGTGGCCAGGTCGAAGTCGGAAACCTGCGGCACGCCCACAGGACGGCTCTTCAGGCGGATCTCACGCGAGGTGGTCATGGGCTTTCCTCCGGCGGCTCTTGATGAGCGTTGCTAATTTAAACGGATGTTTAGCGCGCCCTTACGCAAGGCTCCAGTGCTTCTATGCGTCACCGAAGCGGAGTAGACAGCCGCCATGACCCAGACTCTGAAAGCGGGCGTCGTCGGCGCCGGAGTGTTCGGCGGCTACCACGCCAAGAAGTACGCCGAGCTGGAGGGCGTGACCCTGGTCGGCGTGTTCGACATCGACCTGTCGCGCGCCAAAGCTTTGGCCGAACCGCTGGGCGCGGAAGGCTTCGACGACATGGACGCCTTCCTGGCCGCCGTCGACGTGGTCACGGTCGCCACGCCCGCCGTCCACCATGCCGAAGCGGCGCTGAAGGCGCTGAAGGCGGGCAAGCCGGTCTATTCCGAAAAACCCCTTGCCGTGACGCCGGAAGACGCCGACCGCCTGGTTGCCGCCGCCGCCAAGGCCGGCGTGCCGCTGGCCTGCGGGCACCAGGAGCGCGTGGTGTTCCAGGCCATGGGCCTGCTGGACATCCCCGAGCAGCCGCTGCGCCTGGAAGCCGTACGCCGGGGCACGCCGTCAGATCGTAATCTCGACGTCTCGGTTGTGCTGGACCTGATGATCCATGACATCGACCTGGCCCTGGCCCTATGCGAGGCCCAGCCGATGACGGTGGACGGCGAGGGCGCGATCACCCGCTCGTCGTCGCTGGATTGGGTCAAGGTCGAGGCGATGTTCGAGAACGGCTTCATCGCCGTGTTCGACAGCTCCCGCGTCGCCGAGGCCCGCGAGCGGACCATGAAGGTCGTCTACCCCTCGGGCGAGGTCGAGATCGACTTCCTGGCGCGCACCTTCCGCAACACCACCCCGTTCCCGCTGATCGAGAACTTCACCGAGACCCCGGCCGGCAAGGACCCGCTGGGCCTGTCGGTCGCCGGCTTCCTGAAGGCCGTGCGTGGTGAAGCGCCGCGTCCGGTGGTGACCGGCGAGGAAGCTTCGCGGGCGCTGGACCTGGCGCTGGCGGTCGAGCAGGCGGTCGAGGGCTAGGCTCTCACCACCTCCGCCACGAAGTCGACGAACGCCCGGGTCTTGGCCGCCGGCAGGTGACGGGACGGGTAGAGGGCGTAAAGCGGGAAGGTCTCGCCGGTCCAGTCGGGGAAGAGATCGACCAGCTCGCCGCGGTCGATCAGGTCCTGCACGCCGATCACCTTGACCCGCGCGATGCCGACGCCCGACAGGCACGCGCCCATCAGGGCGCCGACCTCGTTGACGGCCAGGCGACCGGTGGTGGGGACGGTCAGGGTCTCTTCGCCGCGCCGGAAGGTCCAGGCCAGGGGCTCGCCGGTCTGGGCGTTGCGCATCTGGATGCAGGCGTGGGCCGATAGCTCGCTCGGATGCGTCGGGTGGCCGGCGCGGTCCAGATAGGCGGGGGAGGCGAGGGTGGCGGTGCGGGTCTCCAGGAGCTTCCGCGACACCAGCGACGAGGCCGGCGGATCGCCGAAGCGGATGGCCAGGTCGAAGCCGTCGCCGATCAGATCGCCCAACTGGTCGCGGGCGACCAGCTCCAGGCTGATCTCCGGATAGCGGTCGAGGAAGCTCGCCAGATGCGGGGCCAGCAACAGGCGCGAGAAGAAGGCGTCGACATTGACCCGCAGGCGCCCCCGCACGGCGGCGGCCGCGCCGGCGGTTCCGGCCACCACGTCCTCGATGCCGTTCAGCAGCGGCCCGATCTCGGCATAGAGCCGGCGGCCCTCGTCGGTCAGCGAGAGGGAGCGGGTGGTGCGTTCCAGCAGGCGCACGCCGATCCGCTGCTCCAGCCGGGCCAGGGCGCGGCTGACGCCCGACGGGGTCAGGCCCAGGGCGTCGGCGGCGCGGGCGAAGCTGCCGCACTCCACGATCGCCGCCAGCACGCCGATATTGGCCACCAGCCGTCCGTCGAAGCCCATAGGCGCCATCCGTGATTTCCAGTCATCAATGATGTGACTCAATGGCGATTAAGGCAATGAGGTCGTGAGCGTAGATATCTCGGCGCGTCATCGAACAAGGGAGCGCGCCATGTATGTCGTCACAGGGATCACTGGTCGGGTGGGCGGGGCCGCCGCCCGCCGTCTTCTGGAGGCCGGCCTGCCGGTGCGGGGCGTCGTCCGCGACGCCGCCAAGGGCGCGGCCTGGGCCGAGCGGGGTTGCGAGATCGCCCTGGCGGCCATGGACGACGCCGAGGCGCTAACCAAGGCGTTCGCCGGCGCCGAGGGCGTCTTCATCGTGCCGCCGCCGGTGTTCGATCCTCAGCCGGGCTTCCCGGAAGCGCGGGCGACCGTCGCCGCCGTGCGTCAGGCGCTGGAGGCCGCTCAGCCCGGCAAGGTCCTCTGGCTCTCCACGGTCGGCGCCCAGGCCGGTCAGCCGAACCTGCTGAGCCAGCACACCCTGATGGAGGCGGCGATCACGGACCTCGCCCTGCCGCTGACGATCTTGCGGCCGGCCTGGTTCATGGACAACGCGATGTGGGACGTCCCCGCCGCGCGCGATGAAGGCGTGCTGCGCAGCTTCCTGGCCCCCCTGGACCGCGCGATCCCGATGGTGGCCTCCAAGGACGTCGGCGACACCGCCGCCGGTCTGCTGCGTGAGACCTGGACCGGCAAGCGGATCGTGGAACTGGAAGGCCCTGCGCCAGTCAGTCCTAACGACCTCGCCGCCGCCTTCGCGCGGGTGCTGGAGCGTCCGGTCGAGGCTCAGATCGTGCCGCGCGAGACGTGGGGCGGGCTGTTCCGCGATCAGGGCATGGCCGATCCGCTGCCGCGCATCCAGATGCTGGACGGCTTCAACGAAGGCTGGCTGACCTTCGAAGGGACGCCCCGCGCTGGCATGACCGGCCTGGACGCGGTGCTCCGCGCCCTGGTCTAGGCGCTGCGGCGGATCGCCTGCGGCGGCTGGCCGTAGGCGCGGATGAAGGCCCGCCGCATCCGCTCGCGGTCGGCAAAGCCCGTCTGGTCGGCGATGACCTCGATCGGGTGGCGGGTCTGTTCCATCATCAGCCGCGCGGCCTCGACGCGCAGGTTCTCCACGGCCTTGGCCGGCGACTGGCCGGTCTCGGCGCGGAAGGCGCGGCTGAACTGGCGGGGCGACAGGTGGGCGGCCTCGGCCAGGTCCTCCACCGACAGCTCGGCGGTCAGGTTGTTGCGGGCGTAGTCGAGGGCGGTCTGGATGCGGTCGGACTTGGCGTCCATCTCCAGCAGCACCGAGTGCTGCGACTGGCCGCCGGCCCGGCGGTGGTGGATCACCAGCTTGCGGGCCACCAGGCGGGCGATCTCGGGGCCAAGGTCGTTCTCGACCATCCCGAGGGCCAGGTCGATGCCGGCGCTGGCCCCGGCCGAGGTCCAGATCGGGCCATCGACGGTGAAAATGCGGTCGGAGTCGAGCTTGATGGTCGGATAGCGCGCCGCCAGTTCGCGAGCCTGGGCCCAGTGGGTGGTGACCGAACGGTCGTCCAGCAGGCCCGCCTGGGCCAGGACGAAGGCCCCGGTGCAGATCGAGGCCGTCCGCCGGGCCGCGCCGGCGGCGCGTCGCGCGGCCGCGACCATGCTCTCGGAGACGTCCGAGCCATCCAGGTCGCCGCCGAAGATCACCGTGTCCCAGGTCCCGCCGTCCAGCGCCTCGGTCTCCATGACCAGCCCCAAGGAACTCCGCACCGGCCCGCCGGTCTCGGACAGCACCTGGACGTCATAGAACGGGGCGGGCGTGGTCAGGTTGGCGAACTCGAACACGGGCAGGGCCGCGACGCTCATCAACTGGAAGTCGGAGGAAACCACGAAGCCGATGCGGTGCATGACGGATGTCCGAAATTGCGTGTCTTAAAAGGTGGTATAAACGACATTTGAGACGCAAGCAACCGCGCCTATTCCTCTCGCCATCGGGCCAGCAAGGCCCTGAAGACTTGGGTAGCGAGAGATAAGATGAGCGAAGACAAGGGTTTCGCGCTGATCACCGGCGCGTCGTCGGGCATTGGCGCGGTTTATGCCGACCGCCTGGCCAAGCGTGGCCACGACCTGATCCTGGTGGCCCGCAGCGGGGACCGCCTCAAGGCCCTGGCGGCCAAGATCACCGGCGAGACGGGCCGCAAGGTCGAGGTGGTCGTCGCCGACCTCGGCGACCGGGCCGGCATGGCCAAGGTCGAGCAGGTGCTGAAGACGGACACGCGCATCACGACGCTGGTCAACAACGCCGGCGTCGGTTCGGCCACGCCCGCCCTGCAGGCCGATGTCGATGCGATGAGCGCGATGATCACGCTGAACGTCGAGTCGCTGACCCGCCTGACCTATGCGGTCCTGCCGGGCTTCGTGGCGCGCGGCGGCGGCACGATCATCAACATCGCCTCGATCGTGGCGGTGGCGCCGGAAATCCTCAACGGCGTCTACGGGGGCACCAAGGCCTATGTCCTGGCCTTCAGCCAGAGCCTGAAGCACGAGCTGGCCGACAAGGGCGTACGCGTCCAGGCGGTGATGCCCGGCGCGACGGCGACCGACTTCTGGGGAACGGCCGGCGTCGATATCCACCAGCTGCCGACCGAGTGGGTCATGCCGGCCACCGCCATGGTCGATGCGGCTCTCGCCGGTCTCGACCAGGGCGAGTTCGCCACCATCCCGGCCCTGCCGGAACAGGCCGACTGGACCGCGTTCGAGGCCGCGCGCGGCGTGCTGACCCCGAACCTGTCCCACAACTGGCCGGCCGCGCGCTACGGCGTGCCGGCCTAGGGGCGGGCGCTACAGGCTGACCTGGGCGCCCAGTTCCACCACCCGTCCCGGCGGCAGGTGGAAGAAGGTGGTCGGGTCGGCCGCGTTGCGCGTCAGGAAAGTGAACAGCTTGCGCTTCCAGGCGGGCAGGGCGTCGGCCGCCACCGACGGCACGATCGTGCGGCGGCTGACGAAGAACGACGTGCTCATGATGTCGAACTTCAGGCCCTGCTTGCGGCACACCGCCAGCGCCTGCGGGATGTTCGGGCTTTCCATGTAGCCGTAGCGCAGGGTGACCAGCCAGAAGCGCTCGTCCAGCACCTGGGTCTCGATCCGATGCTCGGCGGGGACGTAGGGGGTGGTCTCGTTGACCACCTTCAGCAGCACGTTGCGCTCGTGCAGCACCTTGAAGTGCTTGAGGCTGTGCATCAGGGCCGGCGGCGTCGTGTCCGGGTCCGAGGTCAGATAGACCGCCGTGCCGGGCGTCGAGGCGGCCGGGCGGCGGGCGATCATTTCGCGGAAGTCGGCGAACGGCAGGCCGTCCTTGTTCAGCTTGGTGCGCAGGCGCTCGGTGGCGGTCACGAAGATCGACATCAGCAGGCACAGGCCCGCGCCCAGGGCCAGCGGCGCCCAGCCGCCGGTCAGCACCTTCAAAAGGTTGGCGGTGAAGAAGGTCAGGTCCAGGGCGAACAGCGGCACGATCAGGGCCAGCGCCGCCCACAGGCTCCACTTCCAGACGTGGCGCACGACGATGTAGGCCAGCAGGGTGGTCACCACCATCGTGCCGGTCACCGAGATGCCGTAGGCGTGCGCCAGGGCCGAGGACGAGCGGAACGACAGCACCACCAGCACGACGCCGACGAACAGCATCCAGTTGATCGGCGCGACATAGATCTGGCCAGCCTCGGTGGTCGAGGTGATCTTGATGTCCATGCGGGGCAAGAGGCCCAGCTGGATCGCCTGCTGGGTCAGGGAGAAGGCGCCGGTGATCACCGCCTGGCTGGCGATGACGGTGGCCAGCCCCGAGAACAGCACCAGCCCGAGCCGCCACTGGTGCGGCGCCATCAGGAAGAACCAGTCGGCGTTGGGCAGGGCGGTCCCGGCGGCCGTCGCGGCGGCCAGGGCCTTGGACGCCAGGGCCGCCTGGCCGAAATAGTTCAGGGTCAGCATGGGCAGGGCCAGGCCGAACCACGACATCTGGATCGGGCCGCGGCCGAAGTGGCCCATGTCCGCGGTCAGGGCCTCGGCCCCGGTCACCGTCAGGAACACCGCGCCCATCACGAGAAAGCCGGTCAGGCCGTGGTGCATCAGGAAATAGATGGCGTAGGTCGGCGAGATCGCCGCCAGCACGCTGGGATCGTCCTTGATGTGCCAGACGCCCATCGCGCCCAGGCACAGGAACCAGCAGACCATGACCGGGCCGAACACGCCGGCCATCTTGGCCGTGCCCTTGGCCTGGAACGAGAAGAGCGCGGTCAGGATCACCAGGGCGGTGACGATCACCTCTTGCGTGCCGAACCAGTGCGAGAAGCCGGGCACCGACTTCAGGCCCTCGACCGCCGACAGCACCGACACCGCCGGCGTGATGACGCCGTCGCCGTAGAACAGCGCAGCCCCGATGGCGCCGAGGGCGAAGATCAGGCCCGTTCGGCCCTTGGCGCCCTGCTGGGCCAGGGCCATCAGCGACAGCACCCCGCCTTCGCCCTTGTTGGAGGCGCGCATCAGGAACAGGACGTACTTGATCGTCACGACCAGGATCAGCGCCCACAGGGCCAGGGACAGCACGCCCATGATCTCGGCGCGCACCAGGCCGTCGCGCGCGGCTTCGGCCAGCGCGTCGCGGAAGGCGTAGAGGGGGCTGGTGCCGATGTCGCCGAACACGACGCCCACGCTGCCCAGCGCCAGCGGCCAGAAGCGCGACGCGCCATGGCTGTGGTGGGAAGATTGAGTTGTGGGGGTGCTGGAGGCGGTTTCGGCGAGGGGTTCTTTACCCGCCATGTAAGCTCGAGGCTCCGATGCGCCGACGAGCGGTCGGCGGCGGCGCTTTACGCCCGTCGCTGCGTCGCAGCAATCGAAAACGACGGACCGACGTTCCCGTTCCCGGAAGCGTGATCAGTCGTCCAGATCGAACGGTAGCTCGTCCTGGTCGGTCGGCGTTTCGCGGCGAGCCTTGGAGACGGGCTTGTAGGTCGGGGCCGGGGGCGGCGCGTAGGGCTCGTCGTCCATCTCGTTGTCCCACGGCGGGTCGTCGAACATGTCGGGTTCGGCCGCGGGCCTGGGAGTGGCAGCCGGCGCGGCGTGCGGAGGCGTCGTCGGGCGCGAGATCGGGCGAGCCGGGGCGGCGCGCGGGGCGTCGTCGAACGACGAGCGCCGGGCCAGCGGCGGCGGAGTGTCGGGCAGGGGCGGGGGCGGCGCGTGGAAGTCGTCGTCGTCCTCTTCGTCGTCAAACACTTCCGGCGGCGGCGGCGCGGGACGGGCGGCCACGACCGGCGCGGCTTCCGGCTTGGGCTCTGGCTTGGTCGGGCGCGGCGGCAGCGGGCGGCGGACGATGGCCTCGCAGCGGGCCAGCCAGCGGTTGGCTTCCTGCATCAGTTCGCCGGGGGAACGGCTTTCGCGGCGCTGCTCGTCGCCGGGCGACCAGAGCTCCAGGGCGAAGTCGGGATGGCGCGGGTCGTCGAAGATCAGGCGCAGGGTGACCGACTGGGCCTGGGGCGCGACGTGGTCGATGGCCCGGCGGCCCTCACCCCGGAACACGCGGCCCATCACCTGGCCGTCGACCAGCAGCTCGGCGCCCATCAGCTCCTCCAGCCGATAGATCAGGCACCACGCGCCGCGATCCCAGGCCACGGCCAGCAGGTTGGTCGAGAACGAGAAGCCCGCGCCCCGGCCCCGCCCGCGCGCCACGACGAACCCTTCCGGGTCGCTTTTCAGCACATGGCGCAGAGCCCGGCGCAGGCGCCGGTCCTCGTCGCCGTACCAGATGGCCAGGCTGCCCAGGAACGTCACCGCCGAGCCGGCGATGGCCACGAACAGCAAAAGACGCGCAAGCTCGCTCATAGTCCGGGCAGGCTAGCGGCAGTTCTGATTCCCCGACAGAGGGGCTATTTCGCCGGGCACATGTCCTTGGCCTCGATCAGCGAAAGCTGCAGCGGCGGGCGGCCTGCCTCGTCCGAGGTGGACAGCAACGCCACCATCGTCCGCCCGGCCACGGTCACGCAATGCCCCTCCTGGCGCATTGGGCTATTGCGCGCGGCTCGACCGCTGTCCTGGAACGGACGTAGCGGGCCCTCGGCGGCCAGCAGGTCCAGGCTCATGCGGCGCAGGTCCTCGGCCTTGCCTTGGCCGACGCGGAGATAGCAGCCGACATAGGGCGGACTGTCGGACAGCACGACCTGGCCGGCGCCGTTCATCATGTAGAGGCCGTGGGCCTTGTCGACCTGAACGATGAAGGGGTTGGGGACATCGGCCAGCTTCACTCGCTTGCGCGCGGCGGCCAGACAGCCCTGGGTCAAGGCGTAGCGGGTGGCTTCCACCGGGGAGACCAGGGCCGACAGGGGTGGGGCAGGGGTCTTGGCGGGCGCGGCCAGGGCCAGGATCATAACGGCGGCGACAAGCATGCGAACCTCCGAAGTGAGTGTTCACACACTTGCTGCTAAACCGGAGGTGTGTCGAGTGGAATCCTAGTCGCGGAAGTGGCCGACGACCGGCACGTGGTCCGAGGGCTTTTCCTTGTCGCGTTCGTCGCGGTGGATGACCACGGTCTCCAGGCGATCGACGGCTTGCGGCGAGCACAGCAGGTGGTCGATGCGGATGCCCAGGTTCCGGGGCCAGGCGCCGGCCTGGTAGTCCCAGAACGTGTAGCCGCCCGGCGCGCCGTCGACCTGCATGTAGGCGTCGGTGAAGCCCAGGTTCTTCAGCGCCCGGAACGCGCCTCGGCTTTCGGGCTGATAGAGGGCGTCGCCCAGCCAGGCTTCGGGATTGGCCACGTCCTCGGCCTCGGGGATGACGTTGTAGTCGCCCAGGATGACCAAGGGCTCCTCGAAGGCCAGCAGGCCTTGGGCGTGGGCGTGCAGCCGGCGCATCCAGGCGAGCTTGTAGTCGAACTTCTCTGTGCCGATCGGATTGCCATTGGGCAGGTAGATGCCGACCACGCGGAACGGGACCGGCGCGCCGATCACCGCCTCGACATAGCGCGACTGCTCGTCGACCTCGTCCTCGGACAGGAACGGCAGGCCCTTGCGGACGTCTTCCAGCGGGAACTTCGAGAGCAGGGCGACGCCGTTATAGGTCTTCTGGCCGTGGACGACGACGTTGTAGCCCAGCCGCTCGAAGGCCTCGGTCGGGAACTTCTCATCGACGCATTTGATTTCCTGCAGCACCGCGACGTCCGGGGCTTCCGATTCGAACCACGCCAACACGCCTTCCAGGCGAGCGTTGATCGAATTGACGTTCCATGTGGCGATACGCATTGACGGCTCCAGACTGCGGCGGGAGGCTAGAGCCCATGAAGGTCGCGCTCAAGTCAGCTAGGAAGCCTATCGATCGGAGACAGCTGGCGTTGATGGTGCTGGCCACCGGCGCATGCCTGCTGTTCGCCGCCATCGGCGCGATCCTGGCCATCTTCACGCCGCTGGTCTTCGACCGGGCGGGCAACATGCTGAACCCGATCGCCTGGCTGGGCTTCGCGTTCGCGGCGCTGTTCTGGGTCGTGTGCCTGCTGGCCCCGCTGGCCGGCTGGATCCTGTGGCGCAAGGGCCAGACGCAACTGGCCTGGGCCGCGATGGCCGCGCCCCTGGCCTGGGGCGCGCTGACGCTGACCCTGCTGCAGTTCGTGCCCGCCTAGCGGAACTAGATCGAGAAACTCACGCCGCAGCCGCAGCTGGACTTGGCGTTGGGGTTGCGGACCCGGAACTCCGCGCCGGCCAGTTCGTCGACGAAGTCGATCTCCGAACCCTTCAGCAGGGCCATCGAGACGACGTCGACCAGGGCCACGGCGTCGTCACGCTCGACCTTCAGGTCGTCGTCCTCGACGGCGTCGACCAGGTCGAAGCGGTACTGGAAGCCGGAGCAGCCGCCGCCATCGACGGCGACGCGCAGCATGAGCGGGCGGCCCTCGGTCTCGCCGATGGCCTTGATCCGACGCGCGGCGTTTTCGGAAAGCGTTAAGTCTACTTGGGTCATGGCTGTGGAAAAGTCACCTTGAGCCTATATGAGGGTGACATGGCCTCTAAGGAAGGGGTCAAATCGTCCAACGCGATAAAGGCGGTTCATGACCTCGACCCCGTACTTCGTCCCGCGCGCGCCTTACGCCGAAGATCCGTTCAAGTCGCGGGGCCGTCGGTTCAACGAGGACGAGAGCCGTACGCGCACGCCGTTCGCGCGTGATCGCGACCGCATCATCCACACCTCGGCCTTTCGCCGTCTGAAGGAAAAGACCCAGGTCTTCGTGGCCCACGAGGGCGACAACTTCCGCACGCGCCTGACCCACTCGCTGGAAGTGGCGCAGGTGGCCCGCTCGCTGGCCACCGCGCTGGGCCTCGACAGCGACCTGGCCGAGACCATCGCGCTGGGTCACGACATCGGCCACCCGCCGTTCGGCCATGCCGGCGAGGACGAGCTTGAGCTGCAGATGAGGGAGTTCGGCGGCTTCGACCACAACGTCCAGACCTTCCGGGTCGTGACCGAGCTGGAGCACCGCTATCCGGACTTCCTGGGTCTGAACCTGACCTGGGAGACCCTGGAAGGGATCATCAAGCACAACGGCCCGGTGACCAACAAGCTGGGCAAGCCGTCCTGGAAGGCGATCCAGAAGTACGACGCCGAATACGACCTGGGCCTGAACACCTGGGCGTCGGCCGAGGCGCAGGTCGCGGCCCTGGCCGACGACATCGCCTACAACAACCACGACGTCGACGATGGCGTCACCGCGGGTCTGTTCACCCTGGACGAGCTGATCGACGTGCCGCTGATCGGCCCGATCCTGGCGGCCGTGAAGAGCGAGCGCCCCGATCTGGAGCCGCGCCTGACCCACCTGGAGGCCATCCGCCGGATGATCGGCGCGATGATCGACGACGTGATGGGCGAGACCCTGCAGCGCGCCGCGGCCACCGGCGTCGGCTCGGCCGACGACGTCCGCGCCCTGGACCACGCTCTGGTCGCCTTCTCGCCGGACATGGCCGAGGACCTGGCCCGCCTGCGCGCCTTCCTGCACGAGCGGATGTACCGTCACTGGCGCGTCAACCGCACCCGCAGCCAGGCTCGCCGTATTCTGGGCGAAATGTTCGTTCTATTCCTGAAGGAGCCGGAGGTCCTGCCGACCGTCTGGTTCGCCAAGTCGCAGAACCGCGACGAAGCCGGCCGCGCCCGCGTGGTGTGCGATTACATCGCAGGCATGACCGACCGCTTCGCGATAGAAGAACACCGTAAGCTGTTCCACCTCGACGTCTGGAACTAGGCCGTAAGGCCGATAGACTCAGACCGGGGACGCGAGCGGCCGATCGTCTGCCACCTGAACGGGGCGGGCGCTTCTTGGACGGGCCGCCGTTGGGTAACCTAGGGTCGCGCGCGTCTGATTCGATGCGTTCGACCTGTGCGCCCCTGTTCGGCGCCCAAGCGTACCTGGAGCCTATCTGAGATGTCCGATCCGCACCGCGGGGCCTATACGCCGCCCACCGACGCGCCGTTGTCGTTCGATGCGCGTCAGCCCGTGCGGGGCGCGCGCCCGCTGCCCATGACCCTGATCATCAGCGCGGTGGTGCTGGTCACGCTCGTCGTGGGCGTGATCCTGGTCTATCGCGGCGGCGTGCGGAATCCGAACGATCCGCCGCAGGCCGTCGGGACCGAAGTGGCCCAGATGAAGACCCCGCCGCCGGCCGGCAGCCAGCCGCAGGACCCGGCCGCGGGCCTGCAAATCTATCACAACGAGGACCCGCAGCCGTCGGCGACCTTCGCCGCGCCGCCCGAGGCGCCGCAAGCCCGTCCGGCCGTGCCGCTGAACACCGCGCCGGTGCAGACCGCCGCCATCCCGGCCGCCAAGCCCGCGCCGACGACCCCGGCCCCGACCGCTCCGGTCGCCGCCAAGCCGGCCCCGACCATCGAATCCCTGGCCACCGCCGCCACCCAGAAGCCGGCCGCCAAGCCGGTGCAGGTCGCCGCCGCGACGCCGGCGCCGGCCGCCGCCGCGCCCAAGCCCGTCGCCACGGCCTCCGGTCCGGCCGTCGTGCAGATCGGCGCGCTGTCCTCGCCCGCCCTGGCCGACAAGGCCTGGGCCGACGCCACCCGCCTGGCGCCGGGCCTCGCCGCCGGCAAGGGCAAGAAGGTCGAAGCGATCGACAAGAACGGCACGACGCTCTACCGCACCTCGGTGACGGGCTTTGCTTCGCGTGAAGCGGCCAAGGCCTTCTGCGAGGCGATCTCGGCCTCGGGCAAGTCCTGCTTCGTCAAATGAGCCTGCTGATGGGCGCTTCCTCTTCCGCCGCCATCCTCGGCTGCGCCGGGACCACACTGACGGCCGAAGAGGTCGCCTTCTTCAAGGACGTGAAGCCGTGGGGCTTCATCCTGTTCAAGCGCAACATCGCCGATCCCGAGCAGGTTCGCGCCCTGACCGCCGCCCTGCGCGCCACGGTCGGCCGTGACGACGCCCCGATCCTGATCGACCAGGAGGGCGGCCGTGTCGCCCGCCTGCAGCCGCCGCACTGGCGGACCTATCCGCCGGGCCGGGCCTATGGCGCCCTGGTCGCCAACGATCCGCTGGTCGCCCGCGAGATCACCCGCCTGGGCTCGCGCCTGATCGCCCACGACCTGCGCTCGATCGGCGTCAATGTCGACTGCGTGCCGGTGTTGGACGTGCCCGATCCCAAGGGCCACGAGATCATCGGCGACCGCGCCTATGGCGACACGCCCGAGCAGGTGGCGACCCTGGGCCGCGCGGCCGCCGAGGGCCTGCTGGCCGGCGGTGTGCTGCCGATCATCAAGCACATCCCCGGCCACGGCCGCGCCATGTCCGACAGCCACCTGGAGCTGCCGGTCGTGAAGGCCAAGCTGGCCGAGCTGGACGCGCGCGACTTCGCGCCGTTCCGCGTGCTGTCCGACATGCCGATGGCGATGACCGCCCACGTCGTCTACACGGCCATCGATCGCAACCGTCCGGCCACGACGTCGAAGAAGGCCATCAAGAAGATCATCCGCGAATCCATCGGCTTCGACGGACTTCTGATGAGCGACGACCTGTCGATGAAGGCGCTGAGCGGCGACTTCAAGCAGCGCGCCAAGGACAGCTTGTCGGCCGGCTGCGACGTCGTCCTGCACTGCAACGGCGACATGGCCGAGATGAAGGCCGTGATGTCCGGCGTCGGCAAGCTGGGCAAGGAAGCCCGCCGCCGCGCCCAGGCCGTCATGGGCCGCCTGGTCAAGGTTCCAGAACCCTTCGACGTGGCCGAGGCCCGGGCCCGTTTCGACGCGGCGTTCGACGGCAAGTACGCTTGAGCACGGGCTTCCAGCCCACCTTCGACTTTGCCGCCGCCGATGAAGCGGCTGAAGACGGCGCGGCGCTGGTCATCGACATCGACGGCTATGAAGGTCCGCTGCACGTGCTGCTCGCCTTGGCGCGCAGCCAGAAGGTCGACCTGCTGCAGCTGTCGATCACCAAGCTGGCCGAGCAATATCTGGCCTTCGTCCAGCAGGCCCGCCGCGTGCGCTTCTCGCTGGCGGCCGACTATCTCGTCATGGCCGCCTGGCTGGCCTATCTGAAGTCTCGCCTGCTGCTGCCCAAGCCCGAACGCGCCAAGGCCGAGGAGCCGCCCGCCGAGGAGATGGCCGCGCAGCTGGCCTTCCGCCTGGCCAAGCTTGATGTCATGCGCAAGGCTGTCGAGGCCCTGAAAGAGCGGCCGATCCTGGGCCGCGACGTCTTCATGCGCGGCGACCCGGACGCGGTGAAGATCGTCTCCTCGACCCGGCTGGAGGGCGACCTCTACGGCCTGATGAGCGCCTACATCACCCAGCGCAAGCGCGAGCACAGCCGCCACTACGCGCCGCGTCCGCCGACCGCCTATCCGCTGGAAGACGCCCGCGACCGCCTGCGCAGCCTGCTGCCGAAGATGGACGACTGGACCGTGCTCTCCACCGTCGCCCCGATCGAGAAGGCGCTGGAGGACGACGACGGCCCCACGCCCGCCTCCTACCTGGCCTCGACCCTATCGGCCTCGCTGGAGCTGGTGAAGGAGGGCATCCTGGAGGCCCGCCAGATGGAGCACTTCCAGGACATCTACTTGCGGACCAGGGCGGAGCCGCTAGAGGTCAGCGAATGACCGCCCCGCTGGAACCTCTCTTCGTCGAACGCTGCATCGAGGCGCTGCTGTTCGCGGCGGCCGAGCCGCTCAGCGACGTCGACCTGGCCAAGCGCCTGCCGGAGGGCGCGGATATCGCCGCCGGCCTGGCGGGCCTGCAGGCGCGCTATGAGGGCAGGGGGATCGAGTTGGTCTGCGTCGCCGACCGCTGGCGCTTCCAGACCGCGACCGACCTGGCGTTCCTGATGACCGAGGAGCGCGAGGAGCCGCGCCGCCTGTCCAAGGCCGCCCAGGAAACCCTGGCCATCGTCGCCTATCACCAGCCCGTCACCCGGGCCGAGATCGAGGCGGTGCGCGGCGTGCAGGCCAGCCGGGGCACGCTGGACGTCCTGCTGGAGCTGGGCCTGATCCGCATGCGCGGCCGTCGGCGCACGCCGGGCCGGCCGGTGACGTTCGGGACGACGGACGCGTTCCTGGAGCACTACGGCCTGGCCACGCTGTCGGACCTGCCGGGCATCGCCGAGATGAAGGCCGCGGGCCTGCTGGAAATGAACCTGCCGCCGGGCTTCAGCGTACCCGACCCGCTGGGCATCCGGAATGACGACGAGGATCCGCTGGAGCTGGACGACGGCGAACAGCCGGAATTCGCCCAGGACTTCCTGGGCGAGCCTGAGAAGGCGGAAAGCTAGGGCGGCCTTACGCCATGATGTCGGCGACGAGACCCTTCTGATCCTTCTTGTCCGGATCGTTCTGGACCTGCTGCTTGATCATGTCCTTCATCTTCTGCTCGATCTTGGCGCGCTCCTCGGGGCTCATCGCCTTGAGCTGCTCCTCGGTCACGCCCAGCTTCGCCAGCATCATGGCCCGCATCTTTTCGGCGGGCGTCATGGCCTGGAACTTCAGGAATTCGTCCTTGGCCGACATTTCGCCGACGCCGGGAGGCGACGACGTGCTGGCGGTGATCCCGCTATAGGCGCCGGCGTAGCTGGACGAACCGATCGACGAAATGGACATGGACGCGCTCTCGCACCTGAGGGTGCGACACTATGTGCAAGGCGCGCGCCAACCGCAGGAAGCTAGGCTTTACAAATCCTTAGCGGGCCTGGGTGCGAGCGAAGCGGAACCGGTCGGTCAACTCCGCCGAGCAGAACTTGCCCACAAGCTGCGCTAGGCGCCTGTGGCCTCGCGTCCCTAGGGTGGACGATGGCCCCCGGCTCCTTGAGGGCCTATAGTCTTCGGCATGTTGTAACGACGCGTCTCAGCGGCTATCTGGCGCTGTCGCAAGGAGTCTCGGTTATGGGAAGTCTCGGTCCGATCCACTGGATCATCGTCGCCGTCGTGGTGCTGCTGCTGTTCGGCGGCCGCGGCAAGCTGTCGGGCATCATGGGCGACGCGGCCAAGGGCATTCGCGCGTTCAAGGACGGCCTGAAGGACGACACCAGCAGCGAAGTCGCCGACAACAAGTCCAAGGGCGCCCTGCCGCGCACCGAGCAGGAAGCCGAAGAGCTCCGCAAGTCGTAAGACCCTGAAGCGCGCGGGGAGGGGTTCTTCGCGCGCGTCTGTCCAATCACGGGGAGCTCCTGGCTCCGCCGTTCTAAGGCGCGTCCATGCTTCCTGATATCGGCGGCACAGAACTCCTTGTCATCGCCGCCGTCGCTTTGATCGTGGTTGGTCCCAAGGATTTGCCCGCACTGCTGCGCAAGCTCGGCCAATTCGTGGGCCGGATGCGGGGCATGGCCTCGGAATTCCGCGCCAGCTTCGACGAGATGGCCCGCCAGTCGGAGCTGGACGAGCTGCGCCGCGAAGTGCAGGCCATGCGCTCGGGCCAGTTCAGCAATCCTGTCCAGGCCGCGACCGACGCGGGCAGCGCCCATGTCGATCAGGTCTTCGCCGACATCGACGCCTCGCTGTCCAGCGGCGCGACCCAGATGCACCCCTATGCCGGGGCCGAGATCCACAATCCGGCCCTGAGCACCGACAATTCGGTCCCCGCGCCGAGCGTCGAGATCGTCGAGAAGCCCAAGCGCGCCCCGCGCAAGAAGGCCGTCGCGGTCGCCGAACCGGCTCCGGTCGAGACGGCGCCAAAGAAAGCAACGGGGGCTCCGCGCAAGCGCGCCGCCGCCAAGAAAGACATCACGGTCGAGGCCCCCAAGGCCGCCCGCGCGCCGCGTAAGCGCGCGGCCAAGGCCGGCGGCTCCACCGCTTCGGACATCGTCTCGTGAACGACAAGGCCATCGGATACGAACCCGAGGACGAGATCGAGTCCTCGCGCGCCCCGCTCCTCGACCACCTGATCGAGCTGCGCACGCGCCTGATCATCTGTGTCGGCGCCATCGCCGTCGCGTTCGGCGTCTGCTTCGCCTTCGTGAAGCCGATCTTCCTGTTCCTGGTGCGCCCGTTCACCGTGGCCGAGGGCCTGAAGGCCATTCAGGACGCGGGCGGCGCCCACCATGGCTCGTTCGACCTGGTGCTGGCGCTGATCGGCGTCAAGAAAGTGCCGGTGGGCGCGCTGAAGGACATCACCCTGCAGGCCACAGCGCCGCTGGAGCAGTTCTTCACCAACATCAAGCTGTCGGCGTTCGCGGCTATCGTCCTTGCCTTCCCGATCATCGCCTGGCAGCTGTACCGCTTCGTCGCGCCGGGTCTGTACAAGAAGGAGCGCAACGCGTTCCTGCCGTTCCTGATCGCTTCGCCGGTGCTGTTCCTGCTGGGCGCGTCGCTGGTCTATTACGTGATGCTGCCGTTCGTTCTGTGGTTCTCGCTGAGCCAGCAGATCGTCGGCGACGGCGTGAAGGTGGTGCTGCAGACCAAGGTCTCGGAGTACCTGACCCTGGTCACGACCCTGCTGCTGGCCTTCGGCCTCAGCTTTCAGCTGCCGGTGGTGCTGTCGCTGGGCGGCCTGGCGGGTCTGGTCAGCTCGCAGATGCTGCGCACGGGCCGTCGCTACGCCATCGTCGCCGTCTTCGTGGTCGCCGCCGTGGTCACCCCGCCGGATCCCATCAGCCAGATCACCCTCGCGGTGCCGCTGTGCCTGCTCTACGAGATCTCGATCTGGTGCGTGTGGCTGATCGAGCGCCGCCGCAAGAAGGACGACGACGAGGAAGCCGGCAAGGACATCGTGGCCACCTGATCTTCTCCTTCCCCCTTGATGGGGGAAGGTCGGGATGGGGGTGACCTGCTGAGATGGCCGCAGCGTCCGGCGGCAGCCGCCGTATTCACCCCACCCCAAC
>NZ_JBWKZF010000018.1:98168-113675 GCF_059424195.1 Caulobacter sp. GW456-12-1-14-TSB4 | reverse complement strand
GCCCTTCCCCCATCAAGGGGGAAGGGGGCTAGTTATGCGTCGCGTCCCAGTAAGCCACAGCTTCAGCGTCGCGAAGGCTAAGTTCCGGATAGCGGGGATCGGTTCCGACATCGGGCACTCGACGCCACGACCGCGCACAGCGCGGCGTATTGTCGACGAGGCTTCTAGTTGCATCGACGGTCACCATATCGACGCCGTCCAGCTTGAAGAACCGCGCCCAGTGCGGGTTCACCGCTTTGAAGCTGTCGGCGTGCCAATCGACGTGGGTGATCGTTGCCTGGCTTGTCCGGAAAATCTCCTCGGGATCGAGGCCTTCGAAGGCCGCGACGAGATTGTGATCAGTGATGAAGACCTCCGGCGCGGCGTCCAATGCCGAGCCGATGGCCTTCGACTGGCGTTGAACTTCCAGGGCGCCGGTCACCACCGACATGACGGTCTCGACCTTGGCCCAGCGCGCGGCCTCATCGGTGTTGCACCACGCGCCCGGCGTTTCCGGGATCACCCGCAGGCTGTTGGAGCCGGCGTCGGGGAAGCGCGTCTGCCACGCCTCTTCCATGGTGAAGCTGGTCAGCGGCGACAGCCAGATGGTCAGGCGCTCGAACACATAGTCCAGCACCGTGCGATAGGCCCGCCGGCGCAGGGCCGTCGGCGCGTCGCAATAGAGGCTGTCCTTGCGGATGTCGAAGAACAGGGTCGACAGGTCGCCCTGGCAGAACTCGATCAGCGGCCGGACCACGTCGCTGAAGCGATAGGCCTCGTAGGCGGCGCGGACGTCGCGATCCAGCTCCCACAGGCGGTGCAGGATGTACTTCTCCAGCGGCGGGAAGTCGGCGTAGTCGGTGACCCGCTCTTCCTCGTCGAAGCCGGCCAGGGCGCCCAGCAGATAGCGCGTGGTGTTGCGCAGCTTGCGATAGGCGTCGGTGGTGGTGGCCAGGATCGTCTTGCCGATCCGCTGGTCCTCCGAATAGTCGACCATCGCCGCCCACAGACGCAGGATCTCGGCGCCGCTCTCCTTGGTGACGGACTGCGGCTCGACGGTGTTGCCCTTGGATTTGGACATCTTCTCGCCGTTCTCGTCCTGGGTGAACCCGTGGGTGAGAACCGCCTTGTAGGGCGCGCGACCGCGGGTGCCGCAGCCTTCGAGCAAGCTGGACTGGAACCAGCCGCGATGCTGGTCGGAGCCTTCCAGATAGAGGTCGGCCGGCCAGTGGCTGTCGGCCCGGCCTTCGATCGTGAAGGCGTGGGTGCAGCCGCTATCGAACCAGACATCGAGGATGTCGCCGACCTTCTCGAACTGGGCGGCGTCGTAGGCGTCGCCCAGGAAGTCGGCGTCGGGACGCGAGAACCAGGCGTCGGCCCCGCCTTCGCGGATGGCCGCCAGGATGCGGGCGTTGACCGCCTCGTCCATCAGCGGCGCGCCGGTGGCCTTGTCGATGAACATGGCCAGCGGCGTGCCCCAGGCGCGCTGGCGGCTGACCAGCCAGTCGGGACGCGTCTCGACCATCGAGCCGATGCGGTTGCGGCCGGCGTCGGGGTGGAAGGCGGTGTCGGCGATGGCCTGGATGGCCGTCTCGCGCAGGGTCTTGCCGCTGTCGAGCGCCTGATCCATCCGGATGAACCACTGCGGGGTGTTGCGGAAGACGATCGGAGCCTTCGAGCGCCAGCTGTGCGGATAGCTGTGCTCGACGCGACCGCGCGCCAGCAGGTTTCCGGCCTCGATCAGCTTGTCCATGACCGCGCCGTTGGCGGGGCCGAACTTGCCGGCCTTCTTGCCCTCGGTCTCGATGACCTTCAGGCCCGCGAACAGCGGCACGTGCGGATAGTAGGCGCCGTCCGGGTCGACGGTGTCGGGGATGGAGTCCAGCGGATAGCCGCTCTTCAGCCACACCAGATAGTCGTCGGCGCCGTGGCCCGGGGCGGTGTGGACGAAGCCAGTGCCGGCGTCGTCGGTGACGTGGTCCCCGGCCAGCAACGGCACGTCGAAGCCGAAGCCTTCGTCGAGCGCCTTGAGCGGGTGATCGCAGGAAAGGCCCTGCAAATTCACACTCTGCAGTTTGCGCGATTTAGCGATCTTCGCTGCGGCGAAAACGTCACCAGCCAGTTTCTCGGCGACGATGAAGCGATCGCCCGGTTTGGCCCAAGGTTCGAAAGCCAGATCGCTTTCCATCTCCTCGACCTCGTACATCGCGTAGGCGATGTTCGGGTTGTAAGAAATGGCGCGGTTGGCCGGTATCGTCCAAGGCGTAGTCGTCCAGATAACGACCGACGCGCCGACCAGCGGGCCAAGTTCGTCAGCTCGTTCCTTCGATCCAGCGATGATGCCGCGAACCGGGAACTTCACCCAGATCGTGGGGCTGACGTGGTCGTGGTACTCGATCTCGGCGTCGGCCAGGGCCGTGCGCTCGACCGGGCTCCACATCACGGGCTTGGAGCCGCGATAGAGCTGGCCCGAGGCGGCGAACTTGTGGAACTCGGCGACGATCGTGGCTTCCGAGGTGAAGTCCATGGTGGCGTAGCGGTTCCACCAGTCGCCCAGGATGCCCAGACGTTGGAACTCGCTCTTCTGGGCCTCGACCCAGCCGCCGGCGTATTCGCGGCAGCGCGTGCGGAACTCCTCGGCCGGGACCTCGTCCTTGCGGCGACCCTTGGCGCGGAACTCTTCCTCGATCTTCCACTCGATCGGCAGGCCGTGGCAGTCCCAGCCCGGCACGTAGTCGACGTCGTAGCCCAGGGCGAAGCGCGAGCGGACCACGAAGTCCTTCAGCGTCTTGTTCAGGGCGTGGCCGATGTGGATGGCGCCATTGGCATAGGGCGGGCCGTCGTGCAGCACGAACAGCGGGGCGCCGTCGGCCTGGCGCTTGGCGCGCACCGCGCCGTACAGGCCCTTGGGCGAGAGGGCGGCCCAGCCCTCCAGGATCTCGGGCTCCTTCTTGGGCAGGCCCCCGCGCATCGGGAACGGGGTGTCGGGAAGGAAGACGGTTTCGCGATAGTCGCGGGCGGTCGTGGCGTCGTCGGCCATGGAATGATTATCCAAGCTGGAAGTTCGGGAGGGGCGCGGACTTAAAACCCGGCGCGCGCGCAAGCCTGACCGGCGGCGTCACGCCGGGCGGATAATTCGCGCTGTATTCCGAACGGAACTCATGGATTTGGGGGATAGCAGAGGGCGACAGGCGACGCCAGTGCCGACCCCCTCCACCGCCGTTCGGCGGTCCCCTCCCCCAAGAGGGGGAGGAGAGTCATCTCTCCGCCCCGCTTGGGGGCGGACAGACCTGCGCAAGCAGGTCAGGTGGGGGCCTGTGCTGACTCTACGCCCCCAGCTTCCGCAGCTTGGGCGTCACGGTGACCGTCATCAGCCGCGCGTTGCGGATGACCAGAAAGTCGGTGGGCCGGCCGATGCTGTGGTGGTCCAGGGCGCGCAGCAGGTCGTCGAGACCGGTCAGGACCTGGGTCCCCGCTGAGACCAGCAGGTCGCCTTCCTTGATCCCGGCCTTGGCGGCCGGGCCGCCGGCGTCGACATGGGCGACATAGACCGCATAGGGCTGGTGCAGGCCGGTGGCCTTGGCCAGGGCCGGCGGGATCGGGGCCTGCTGGGCGATCAGGCCGATGGAGCCGCGCCGCACGTGGCCGTGCGCCAGCAGCTCGGCGATCACGAACTTGGCGGTGTTGGCCGCCACCGCGAAGCACAGGCCCTGGTAGCCGGCGATGATCGCCGTGGCGATGCCGACCACCTCGCCGGTGGAATTGACCAGCGGCCCGCCACTGTTGCCGGGATTGAGCGCCGCGTCGGTCTGGATCAGGTCCTCGACCAGCCGGCCGCGCTCGCCCCGCAAGCTGCGGCCCAGCGCCGAGACCACGCCGGTGGTCACCGTGGCCTCGAAGCCCAGCGGCGCGCCGATGGCGATGACCAGCTGGCCGCGCCGCAGCCGTTTGGAGTCGCCCAGTTTGGCCACGGGCAGATCGACGGCCTGGTCGATCTTGATCACGGCCAGGTCGGTGTCGGGATCGTCGCCGACGCAGCGGGCGGTGAAGCTGCGGCCCTCGGCGGTGATGACGATGTAGCGGCTGGCGCCCTGGATCACGTGGCTGTTGGTCAGGATCAGGCCGCCCCCTCCTCCTTGGGCGGGCCCGATCGCGAAGCCCGAGCCGACGCCGGACAGCCGGGGGTCTTCCAGCATCGGATGGATGCGCACGACGCTGGGGCCGATGCGTTCGACGGCGCGGACCACGGCGTTGGAATAGGCGTCCAGCAGATCGCCGTCGGGCAGGGCGCAATAGCCGCCCTCGACCTCGACGGCCTTGCCCGTGTCGAACACGAACTGCACGCCCTCGGGATAGGCCAGGATCTCGTGGGCGCGCACCTTCACCGGCCGCACCGCGCGCGCGAACTGCTGGTACTTGCGCCCCTTGAGCATCGGTCCCCACCCCTGCCGTTAAACAAGGTTAACGGGACGAGAGAGAACGCGAAAGGGTTTCTCCTCACCCGTGAAACGGGGGAGGTGGCGCGGTGCGGATACGCGCCGTGACGGAGGGGGCGTCAGGCGGCGGTGAGCGCCCCCTCCGTCCCTCCGGGACACCTCCCCCGCAGGCGGGGGAGGAGAAGATCAGAAGCCCGGCGCGACGATCGCCCGCGCTTCCTGCTCGTCGCGATGGATCTGCTCGATCATCAGCTCCAGGCTGTCGAACTTCAGCTCCGGACGCAGGAAGGCGATCAGGTCGGTCTCGATGATCTGGCCGTAGAGGTCCTCGTCGAAATCGAACAGCCAGGTCTCCAGCCGGGTCTCGACGATGCCGGTCGTGGGGTTGTTGCCCAGATTGGCCACGCCGGGCACCTCGCGGCCGTCGGGCAGACGGGTGCGGGTGGCGTAGACGCCGAGCTTCGGCACCACATAGTCCTCGACCTCGACATTGGCGGTCGGGAAGCCCAGCTGGCGGCCCAGCTGCTGGCCCCGGCGCACCACGCCCTCGATGGCGAAGGGGCGACCCAGGATGCGGCCGGCCTGGTCGGGCTGGCCGGCGCGCAGGGCGTCGCGGACGCCGGTCGAGGAGAACTTGTCGCCATCGCGGCTGGCGACCGGCTCGGCGATCGAGACGGTGAAGCCGTACTCTTCGCCATAGGCCTTCAGCAGGTCGCCGCTGCCGGTGCGGCCCCGGCCGAACGAGATGTCGAAGCCGGCGGCGACGTGCTTCACGGAGAGGCCCTCGACCAGCACCTTCTCGACGAACTCGCGGTCGCTAAAGCTGGCCATCTCGAAGTCGAACGGCAGCAGATAGAGCAGATCGACGCCGAGGCCGCCCAGGGCGCGGGCCTGCTGGGCGTGGGTCATCAGCTTGAAGGCCGGCTCGGTCGGGCGAAACAGGCGGCGCGGATGCGGGTCGAAGGTGATGACGCCCAGCGGCGCCTTCAGCTCCAGCGCGGCCTTGGCGGCCTGGGCGATCACCTGCTGGTGGCCGCGGTGCACGCCGTCGAAATTGCCCAGCGCCACGGCGGCGCCGCGCTCGTCGGCGGGGAGGTCTTTCCAGGCGTTGACGGTCTTGAGGGTCATCAGACGGCCTTGCGCGGAACCATGACCACGGCCTCGCCGTCGACAACCGTTTTGCCATTGACCTTGCAGACGGTGGCCAGCGTGACCTGGGCCTTGGCCTCGTTGATCTCGGAGATGGTGACCACGGCGGTGACCTCGTCGCCGATCTTGACCGGGCGCTTGAACTTCAGCGCCTGCGACAGGTAGATCGCGCCCGGGCCGGGCAGGGTCGTGCCCAGCACCGCCGAGATGTAGCCGGCCGACAGCATGCCGTGGGCGATGCGCTGGCCAAAGCTGGTCGTGGCCGCATAGTCGGCGTCCAGGTGCACCGGATTGGTGTCGCCAGTCACTTCCGCGAAGGCGACGATGTCGGCCTCGCCGACGGTGCGGACCAACTGCGCCGATTGGCCGACGCTGAGCTCTTCCAGAAACTTGCCCTGCATGACGCTCCCCTTGTTTTTCTTGTTACCAGACCAGGTCGCCGATGGCGTGGGTCGCGCCCACGGACTCGGCGTCGAGCAGGGCCTGGACGGCGTCCGGGATCAGCTGGCCATCCGGACCGACGGCCGTTTCGCCATGGATGCCCTTGGCGATGAACAGGCAGGCCAGCTTCTGGTCGTGGGCGCCTTTCACATCGGTGATGACGCCGTCGCCGATGCACAGCACGCGGTCGCGATCGACGGGACGGCCCAGCAGCTGCGCGGCCTCGGCCACGGCCAGGTCGTAGATCGCCGCATAGGGCTTGCCGGCCATCACCACCTTGCCGCCCAGGCTCTCATAGAGATCGGCCAGGGCGCCGGCGCAGAAGATCAGGCGATCGCCGCGCTGCACGACGCGGTCGGGATTGGCGCAGATGAACAGCAGGCCCCGATCGGCGGCGACCTTCAGGCGGTCGCGATAGTCCTCGGGGACCTCGTTCTCGTCGTCATAGAGGCCCGAGCTGAGGATGAAGTCGGCGTCCTCAGGGCTGGCCAGGGTCAGGTCGAAGCCGGCCCACAGCGGACCGTCCCGCTCGGGGCCGATCTTCCAGACCTTGGTCCCGGTGTGCGGCGTCAGCAGCGCCCGCGTCGCGTCGCCCGAGGTCACGAACCCCTGCCAGGCCGAACGCGGCACGCCCAGGCTGTCGAGCTGGGCCACCACGTCATACGAGGGGCGCGGCGAGTTGGAGATCAGCACCACCGGACCCTTGGTCTGGCCCCAGGTCGTCAGGGCCTGGCAGGCTTCCGGGAAGCTGCGGACCCCGTTGTGGATCACGCCCCAGACGTCGCACAGCACCAGTTCGTAGCGGTCGGAAAGGGCGGAAAGGCCGGTGGGGAAGTCCATCATGGATTGGGCGGTAAAGCTCGTAGGAGAGGGCGTCAACTGCGACGCCCGTTGTGGGCCATCTAGGCGTTCGCGGGCTCGGTCGCCAGGGCCAGGGTCATCTGCTCGGCCAACCAGTCGTTCATGCGGGCGTCGATGACCAGGTGAACCCGGTCGGTTTGCCCGCGATTGGCCACGGTATGCGGGTCCGACAGGCGCAGGTACCAGGCTTCGCCCAGGGCCAGCGGCACGGGGACGCCATTGACCTTGAACTCGACGTCCGGGTTGCTGGTGACGGGGATATGGATCCGCGCCTTGCCGTCTTCGGCGGCCAGGTCGTGGTCGGTGTGTTCCTTGATCACCGAGCCGGGCGTCAGCTTCATCAGCCGCACGCTGGTCAGCGGGCACTTGAAGGCGGCCAGGACATCCTGGAAGTAGGGGCAGGCCTCCAGGAGCGGCGTGTCGACATAATCGGTGCGGACCGGGTCGGAATAGATCATCCGGACCGGATGGGTCTCGCCAGCCAGGCCGCGCAGGGCGATGGCGCTCCAGTCGCCGTCATAGTTCTGGCGGACGAAATGCGAGGTCCAGGTCGTATCGGCCTCGACCCGCGCCAGGTCCGCGCGCAGCCGGTCCGGATCGAAGGCGAAGGGCAACCGCACGCGGTCTGGAAAGCGCATGGTTTCAATCTATGCTGGTTATCCTCCACGTCACAAGCGACGGACACCGCATGACGCGCGCGCCGCAGGGCCTGATCTTCCACATGTCGCGATGCGGCTCGACCCTGCTGGTGCGGATGCTGGCGGCGGACCCGGCCAATACGGCGATCAACGAAGATGCCGGTATCGACCGGGCGGCGCTGAGCGGCGATCCGACCGCGCTGCGGGTTGCGGCCGCCGCCCTGGCCGGCGAGGGGCCGCTCTATCTCAAGCTGGACTGCTGGGCGGCGCGGGAGCTGCCGCTGTACCGGGCGGCGTTTCCGGACACGCCGTGGGTCTTCGTCTATCGCGACCCGGTCGAGGTGATGGTCTCCCACGCGCGCCGACCGGGCAGCCAGATGGTCGGTGAGCTGGTCCCTCCGGCGCGCCTGGGCCTCGCCGAAAGCGGCAATCCGCTGGACCCGGCCTATCACGCCGCCGTCCTGACCGGGATCTGCGAGGGCGCGCTGGCGCACTGGGACCTCGGCGGCGGCCTGGCCATCGACTATCGGGACCTGCCGAACGCCCTGTTCGACCGCATCCTGCCGCACTTCGGCGTCACGCCCGACGCCGAGGCCGTCGCGCGGATGCGGGGCGCCACGCACCGCAACGCCAAATATCCCGAACAGACCTTCGCGCCGGACGCCGAGGACAAGCGGCGCGAGGCCGGGCCGGCGATCCTGGCGGCCTGCGAGGGCCGTCTGGCCGCCGCCCATGCCCGGCTGCGTCAGCTTTCGAAAAACCGCGTTCCGTGACTATCCTCCTCCCAATAAAGGGGAAGGGCCGATGACGATACTGATCCTGGGGCTCTTGCTGTTCCTCGGCGTCCACTCGGTGCGGATCGTGGCCGCGCCGTTCCGCGACGCCCAGGTCGCGGCCAGTCCGGGGCGCTGGAAGGGGCTCTACTCGATCGTCTCGGCGGTGGGGCTGGGGCTGATCATCTGGGGCTGGATTCAATTCCGGCCGATGGCGCCGCAGCTTTATGACCCGCCGCCCTGGGGGCGTCACGCGACCATGGGCCTGGTGTGGATCGCGTTCGTGCTGATGGCGGGTTCGAACGGGCCGGTCGGACGGATCAAGGCGACGGTGCGCCATCCGATGCTGCTGGGGACGATCGCCTGGTCGGCGGGGCATCTGCTGGCCAATGGGGATCAGGCGTCGGCGCTGCTGTTCGGGTCGTTCCTGGTGTGGGCGATCGTGGATTTGGCTTCGGCGCTCGGGCGTGGGGAGCCGGCGCCGGTGGTGACGAAACCGATCGCGGATGTGATCGCGGTGGTGGCGGGCACTGTGTTGTATCTGGTGTTCGTGTTCTTCCTCCACCGGGTGCTATTCGGTGTTTCGCCGCTGGGCTAGGTCGCGTCGTGGTCAATCTCTCCTCCCCCTTTGGGGGAGGGGGACCGCCGAACGGCGGTGGAGGGGCCAGCGCTGCTGAGTCATGACCAGCCCCCTCCGTCACGGCGCGCTTCGCGCCGCGCCACCTCCCCCAAGAGGGGGAGGAGAGAACAACGCTCCGTCGTTGGCTTAGGTGGCGTCGTGGAAGATTACGCCCAGCGTACGTCTACGGCCTGACCTGATCTCACTCACCCCATGCCGCAGCACCCGCCGGTGCACCCCCCGCGTCCCCTCCGCCGGCCGCTCACGCACCGCGAAGATCACACCCTCGCCCTGCCTCAGCGGCACAACCTGCGGCGCGCTCTGTTGTCTCGGCCGCTGCTCGACGATCACGAACTCGCCGCCGTCGAAGTCGCGGCCTGGTTCGTCCAGCAGGAATGCCGCCTGCAGGGGGAAGACATGCTCGCCATAGAGATCCTGGTGCAGGCAGTTGTAGTCGCCCGGCCCATAGGTCAGCAGCAGGGGCGTCGGCCGCGCCTGGCCCGCCTCGCGGCAGTGGGCCAGCATGTCGTCCAGCGCGTCGGGGAAGCGCCGCTCCTCGGCGAGGCGTTCGGCCCAGGCGTTGGCGATGGTCGACAGCGGGCCGTAGAGGCCCTGCCGGAGTCGCTGGACGACGTCCGGCAGGGGATAGCTGAAGTACTTGTACTCGCCGCGTCCGAAGCCGTGGCGGGCCATCACCACCCGGCTGCGGAAGCCCTCATCTCGCGGATAGAGGTCGGCGATGCCCGCGCAGGTCTCGGGCTTCAGCATCGGGCCGGTCAGGGCCCAACCGCGGGCGTCGAGCTCGGCGGTGATGCGGGTCCAGTCCATCTTAGTAGGGTTTGGGGTCACGCGGTCTCGCGCGCCAACAGAGCCGCCTTGCGCTCGACGCCCCAGCGATAGCCGGACAGGCCGCCGTCGGCGCGGACCACGCGGTGGCAGGGCGTGATCACCGCCAGCGGATTGGCCCCGCAGGCCTGGGCCACGGCGCGCGAGGCGGTTGGCCGGCCGATGGCCTTGGCGATGTCGGCATAGGAGGCGGTCTGGCCGGCGGGGATCTCGCGCAGCGCGGCCCAGACGGCCTTCTGCAGGTCGGTGCCCTGGGCGTCGATCGGAAGGTTGGCTGCGTGGTCGGGATGATCGACGAGATCGGCCACCGCCTTCAGGTCAGCCGCCAGGCCTTCGCTGTCCGGCACGATCCGGGCGTGCTTGAAGCGCTTTTCCAGGTCCGCCTTCAGCGCTTCACGGTCGTCGCCCAGGGTGACCAGGCGCAGGCCGGCGGCGGAGCGGGCGACCAGGGCCAGGCCCAGGCTGGTTTCAACGACGCCCCAGCGCAGGGTCTCGCGATTGAGGTCGGGCTTGCAGCGCAGGCAGGCGCGCAGGCCGGCGGCGCGGGCTTGTTCGCGGGTGTCGTAGAAGGCGACGTTCTTGCGCAGCGGGCGGCCGCCGCAGCTGGCGACGCAATAGACGCCGGTGGTGCGTACGCCAATATAGAAGGCGCCTTCGGTGGCGCGGTCCTTGGCGCGCATGGCGTCCCAGCGCGCGTCGTCGGTGAGATAGGTCGGAGCGGTCATGGGTGGGTCTCCTTTCGTAGGGAGACCATGCGTCAGACCGCGCGTCGGATCATTCCGATGCTTGCTGTCCGGCGCCCAAAGCTGTCAGCAGTCTTACCAGCCGACCGCGCGACGGCGCAGGGCCCCGCGCATGAAGTCCTGCGGCGGTTCGGCCTCGGCCAGGACGGCGTCACGGATGGCGCGCGGCTCGCCGAACAGGTGGCCTTGGCCGTAGCCGATGTCGAGATCCAGGATGTCGACGATCTGCTTCTCGGCCTCGACCTTCTCGACGATGACCTCGATACCGTAGCGGCGGGTCAGGGCGGCGAAGTCGCTGGCGTTCAGGTCGGGCAGCGAGGCGATGACCAGCTTGCCGTCCTGCTCTTCCAGCTGGTCCAGCAGCATCTGGGCGCCGACCTTGATGTAGCGCACGTCGGCGCGGGCCAGGTCCTGGAAGTCCAGGTCCAGGTCGGCGACCTTGTCGAGGCTGAAGCTGAAGCCCAGGCTGGCCAGGCGGGCCATGTGACGGGCCTCGACCGCGCCACGGCGTTCGAACGCGGCCTGGCCCAGCTCGAAGATCACCGAACCGGCCAGGTCCTTGTTGCCCTGCATGAACTCGAGGAACTGCGGGAAGAAGCTCTCGTCGCCCAGGCTGGCCAGCGAGATGTTGCAGAAGATCCCGACCTTGCGGTCCTGCTTGCCCAGGCGGCGGACGATCTGCACGCAGCGGAACAGCAGCAGGTTGTCGATGGCCGTCATCAGGCCTTCCGGCTCGGCCACGGCCAGGTACTCGGCCGGCATCATCACGCGGCCGGTCTCGTCGCGCAGGCGCGAGAAGCTTTCGTAGAAGACGGTCCGGCGCTGGGGCAGGCTGACGATCGGCTGCAGGTAGAGGTCGACGCGGTTCTCGGCGAGCGCGTCCTGGACGACTTCCAGCATGTGGCTGGTCTGCGGGGCGCGGTCGCGGGCCACGCTGTGGCTGCGAGCCGAGGCGGCGGCGACCTGGTGGCTGAGCTGCTGCTCCATCCGGTCGCTCATCTGGGAGATCATGTCCTCCAGCTGATGGACCTCGGTCGACAGTTCCTCGGTGCGGCGCTGGGAGTCGGCAGCGACAGACTCCACCAGGTCCGAGACCCGGGCGTCGACCTTCTCGATCTGGTCCAGGAGGATGGCGTGGGCTTCGCGCACGGTGTCGATGTCGCCGCGCAGGGCGGCGGCCAGGAAGGTCTGGCCCACCAGTCCGTGGAAGGCGAAGGCCAGTCCCAGGGTGCCGATGAAGGCCGAGACGCCGACAGCCGGGGTCGCGCCCATCCTCCAGAGGAAGAGGGAGACGATCAGAGCCAGACAAAGATAAGCCCCCGTCAGGAGCCCCAGCATCAGCCTACGCATCATTCGCCCATACGAATCGTAAGTCGTAATCAGACCGACCGGCGGTCGAAGAGTCGAATCTATTAACGACCCTGCGCCATTCGGTCCCAACAGCCCTTAAGCAGTGATCATAACCCAAACTACGCGGATCGTTGAATCGACATCGGTGTCTTCGACTGATAATCGTTCGCAATCTAATCGGAGCCATTATGTCCGAAGCGTACGCGTTGTCCTCCCAATTCAACCCAGCCGAGACTCCCGGCGTGCGTCCCCTGGCCACGGCCGGGCGGGGCGATCGCGGCGTGATCGTCAAGGTCACCGGCGTGTCCGGCGCGGACGAGTCCGTGGCCGCCGAGGAACTGGAGCGACGCCTGCTGGAGATGGGCTTCGTGGAGGGCGCGGCCATCGAGGTCCTGCACGAGGGCCTGTTCGGCCGCGACCCGATCGCCGTGCGCGTGGACGACACCCGCGTGGCCCTGCGCCGGCGTGAAGCCGCCGCGGTCACTGTGAAATTCGACGGACTCTAAGACCTTGGCACTCGATACCGCTATCGCGCCCGATACCGCCGCGAACACCGCCTCCACCCGTATCGCCCTGGTCGGCAATCCCAACTCCGGCAAGACCGCGCTGTTCAACGCCCTGACCGGCAGCCGCCAGAAGGTGGCCAACTACGCCGGGGTCACGGTCGAGCGGAAGGAAGGCGTGCTGACCACGCCGTCCGGCCGCCAGATGCGCGTGCTGGACCTGCCCGGCACCTACTCCCTACGCGCCCGCAGCCCCGACGAGGTCGTCACCCGCGACGCCGTGCTGGGCAAGCTCAGCGGCGAGACCGCGCCCGAGGCCCTGATCTGCGTGGCCGACGCCACCAACCTGCGACTCGTCCTGCGCCTCGTTCTGGAGCTGAAGCAGGTGGGCCGCCCGTTCGTGCTGGCCCTCAACATGTTCGACATCGCCCAGCGCCAGGGCCTGCGCATCGACCTGGAACGCCTGTCCCAGGAACTGGGCGCGCCCATCGTCACCACGGTGGCGACCCGCAAGCGCGGCCTGCCCGAGCTCTTGGAAAAGGCCGAGGCCCTGGTCGCGGCTCGCAAGGTCGAGACCGAGAACGTCTGGCATGAGCCGACCGCCGGCGAGATCCGCGCCGCCCACGCCGAGGCCCAGCGCATCTTCAAGGCCTGCGTGAAGCCGCCCGAGCGTCCCGACACCATCACCGGCAAGATCGACGGCGTGCTGCTGCACCCGGTCGCCGGCCTGCTGATCCTGGTCGCCCTGATGTTCGTGATGTTCCAGGCGGTGTTCACCTGGGCCGCCCCGATCATGGACGGCATCGACGCGGCGTTCGCGGCCATCGCCGGCTGGACCAACGCCCACCTGCCGCCCGGTCTGCTGACCAGCTTCGTCGCCGACGGCCTGATCGCCGGCGTCGGCAGCGTGCTGGTGTTCCTGCCGCAGATCCTGATCCTGTTCTTCTTCATCCTGGTGTTGGAAGACAGCGGCTACATGACCCGCGCGGCCTTCCTGCTGGACAAGCTGATGGGGGTGGCCGGCCTGCACGGGCGGGCGTTCATCCCGCTGCTGTCCAGCTTCGCCTGCGCCATCCCGGGGATCATGGCCACGCGGGTGATCGACAACAAGCAGGACCGGCTGACGACGATCCTGATCGCGCCGCTGATGACCTGCTCGGCCCGCATCCCGGTCTACACCCTGATCATCGGCGCCTTCATCCCGCGCGCCACGGTCTGGGGCGGCCTGTCGCTGCAGGGTCTGGTGATGTTCGGCCTGTTCGCCGCCGGCATCGTCAGCGCGCTGGTGGTGTCGACAGTCATCCGCCGCATCTTCTGGCGAGGCACGGTCGAGCCGTTCATGATGGAGCTGCCGACCTATCGCTGGCCCGAGCCGCGCAACGTCCTGATGAACCTGTGGACCCGCGCCCGCATCTTCCTGAACCGCGCCGGCCGCATCATCCTGCCGCTGATGGTGCTGGTCTGGGTGCTGTCGACCTTCCCCTATCCGCCGGAAGGCGCGACGGGTCCGGCCATCGACTACAGCTTCGCTGGCCGCATCGGCCAGTTCATCGCCCCGGTCATGGCCCCCATCGGCTTCAACTGGCAGATGACGGTCGCCCTGATCCCGGGCTTCGCGGCGCGCGAGGTCGCTGTGGCGGCGCTGGGCACGGTCTACGCCGTCGGCGGTGAAGGCGACGCGGCGGCCACGACCCTGGGCTCGCTGCTGTCGCACGCCTGGTCGCTGGCCAGCGCCCTGTCGTTCCTGGCCTGGTACATCTTCGCCCCGCAGTGCGCGGCGACCCTGGGCGTGGTCAAGCGGGAGACCAACGGCTGGCTGTGGCCGTCGGTGATGTTCGTCTACATGACCTCGCTGGCCTATCTGGCCTCGTTCGCGACCTACCACATCGCCGTGGCGATGGGGGCGGGCTAGGGGCTTAAGCTCAGAGCCGCTTCACCCAGGCGAAGACGTCGTCGGGGCGTTCCCGAGCCGAGAGGCCTTCCTGGCGCGCGGCCTCGCCGACCTTGCGCAGCCGGCCCGGCGTGACGCCGAACCGCGCACGGAAGGCGCGGCTGAAGTGGGCGTCCGAGCGGAAGCCGTGTTTGTATCCCACCTCGGCCAGGGTCAGCTGCTCGGCGCCGTCCTGCAGGATGACGTCGAAAGCCCGGTCCAGCCGGCGCTGCTGGATGAAGGCGCTGACCCCGCCCGCCGGCTCGAAAACCTTGTAGAGCTGGCTGCGCGAGACGGCGAGATGGCGGCGCACCGTTTCCGGGGAGAGGTCCGGATCGTCCAGGCGCTGGTCCACGAACCGCTGGCCCGAGATCAGCAGCACCTTATCCAGCGGCCGCGGATCGGCGCTCAAGGGATCGCCGCAAGCCAGGATGACGCCGCTCAGGAGGGCGGCCGTGGCCTTGGCGACCAGGGGCGCCTCGGCGGGGCTGATCTCCTCGACGGACGCCCAGAGCGTGCGCATGTGCGCGCCGAACATCCGACCCGTCGAGGTGGTCTCCGACATGACCCGGCCATGGAAGTCAAGCCCGGCGGTCTGCGGGTCCAGCAGGCCGCGCGGAACGATTATGTACAGGGTGCAGTAGTCGGTCCGGCTGATCAGGTCGGAGGGCCGCGCCATGTCCACGATCCGGATATCACCCATGTCGCTGGCGGCCTCGCGGCCGTCGTAGTCGGCGCGCCACTCGGCCTTTTCGAGATCCAGCACCGCCATGACGGTGTCGCTGGCGTCGGCCATGATGTGGGTCAGCTTCCGCTCGAAGCGCTGGGGCACGCCGACGCATCGCATGATGACCACATGGCCCAGCTGGTAACCTTCCAGCCGATTGTGGAACGCCGCCTCGGGCGACAGCAGGGTCACGTCGAACAGATGCGCGCAGGCCCGGCGATACTGCTCGACGGCGTCGGGCTGCTGGCGGGCGTCCAGCACCCACAGATCGCGGTTCAGGCGTTCACTCACGCGGAAAGCCTCGGTGATCGGCCCGGGAACGTCCCGGCGAAAACGCCAGGACAATAGAATGTGGATGGCCAGTCAATGACAGGGCCGGGATGTCGCGCGAGAACAGGGGGCAAGTCGCGCGCCGGTGGGGTACTAGGCGCGCCTTGCACGGGCTTCCTTTGCGGAAAACGTGGAGGCCCACCCGGGTGGGGCGGGTCGGGGGGGGGGGGGGGGGGGGGGGG
>NZ_JBWKZF010000018.1:65763-98158 GCF_059424195.1 Caulobacter sp. GW456-12-1-14-TSB4 | reverse complement strand
TTCCTGATCGCGCCGACGAAACGTCCGATATCAGCGCGCCGAAACCTAGCGAGTAGGAACCGGGACTTCGCCGCGATAGTCGTAGAAGCCGCGGCCGGTCTTCTTGCCCAGCCAGCCGGCCTCGACATACTTCACCAGCAGCGGGCAGGGGCGGTACTTGCTGTCGGCCAGGCCCTCGTAGAGCACGTTCATGATGCTCAGCACGGTGTCCAGGCCGATGAAGTCGCCCAGCTCCAGCGGGCCCATCGGATGGTTGGCGCCGAGCTTCATCGCCGTGTCGATGGCGTCGACGGTGCCGACCCCTTCGTACAGGGTGTAGATCGCCTCGTTGATCATCGGCACCAGCACGCGGTTGACGATGAAGGCGGGGAAGTCCTCGGCGTTCGACGTGATCTTGCCCAGCGACTGGGCGAAGGTCACGGCGCGCTCGTAGGTCGGAACGTCGGTGGCAATGCCGCGGATGATCTCCACCAGCTTCATCAACGGCACCGGGTTCATGAAGTGCAGGCCGATGAAGCGCTCGGGACGGTCGGTGACCGAGGCCAGGCGCGTGATCGAAATCGACGAGGTGTTCGAGGCCAGGATGGTGTCCGCGCCCAGGTGCGGCTGCAGGCTGCGGAAGATCGACTTCTTGATCTCCTCGTTCTCGGTCGCCGCCTCGATGGCCAGGTCCGTGGCGCCGATGGCCTCCAGGCTCTCGGCGGGCTGGATGCGGGCCAGACCCGCCTTCATGGCCTCGTCGTCGATGATGCCGCGGCCGACCTGGCGCGCCATGTTCTTCTCGATCAAGGCCAGGCCCGCGTCGATCCGCTCGCGCGAGACGTCGTGAAGCCGCACGTCATAGCCGCCCAGGGCGACGACATGCGCGATGCCCGACCCCATCTGGCCGGCGCCGATGATGCCGACCGTCTTGATTTCACTCATAAAAGCCAAGCCTTCGCTTGATGTCGCGCCAGGCTTGCGCGCCCGGGCCTTGGGATATGCCGACTTTTCTAGCACGAGAAACCCTGCGCTCGCCAAGGCTTTGCTGCGATGCAGCGCGAGCGGCGCCGCAAAGCCTTGTCTGGGTTGGGCTTACGGCGCGTCAGCCCTGGGGCGGATAGGGGTGAGCGGTCCCATTCGGGTCCTCGACCGAACCCTCATCGACATAGGTCGGGCCGACCGGGACCTTGCCGTGGCCGCCGGGGATGTCGAGCACATAGGTCGGCTGGGCCAGGCCCGAGACCGTCCCGCGCAGGGCCTTCATGATCGCCTGCCCCTCGGCCAGGGTCGTGCGCAGATGGGCCGTGCCCGGGGCGTGGTCGCCGTGGTGCAGGTAGTAGGGGCGGATGCGCAGCTCGACGAAGGTCCGCATCAGGTCGGCAAGCGTCTCGGCGTCGTCGTTGACGCCGCGCAGCAGCACGGTCTGGCTCAGCATCGGGACGCCCGCATCGATGATCCGGGCGCAGGCGGCGCGGGCGGCCGGGGTCAGTTCGCGAGCGTGATTGGCGTGCAGGGCGACATAGACGGTCTTGGTGGTGCGCTTGAGGGCGGCGACGAGGTCGTCGGTGATCGCGCCCGGATCGACGGCCGGGACGCGGGTGTGGAAGCGGACGATCTTCACATGCGGGATCGCTTCCTGCCGGTCCATCAGGTCGGCCAGGCGGCGGGGCGACAGCACGAACGGGTCGCCGCCGGTGACGATGACCTCCCAGATCTCCGGGCGGCCGGCGATATAGGCGAAGGCGGCGTCCAGCTGGGCGGGCGACAGGTTCGACAGCCCCTCGGGTCCGACCATCTCGCGGCGGAAGCAGAACCGGCAATAGACGGCGCAGGTGTGGGTCGGCTTCAGCAGCACGCGGTCGGGGTAGCGATGCACGATTCCATCCACAGGGCTGTGGATATCGTCGCCGATCGGGTCGCCGCTCTCGCCGGGGCTGCTGATCAGTTCCTCGGGCGAGGGGATGAACTGCCGGGCGATCGGGTCATTGGCGTTGGCCGGATCGATCAGCTCGGCCATCGCCGGGGTGATCGCCACCGCATAGCGCGCCGCCACCGCCTCCAGCGCCGGCAGGCGCTCGAGCGGGACCAGACCGGCCTGGGTCAACGACCGGGCGTCGCGAAGGGTCTTGCCTGGGCTTTGGGTGACGGGAGCCATGAGGCGCGGGGATATGCGGGATTTCCGGGGCGGAGGCAAATTACGGGTCTGTTCAGCTCTGCCGCTTAACCGTGTTTCGGAAGGGGAGAGGACCATCGTGACCCAGGCGCGCAACATCGTCCCGCTGGCCGCGGCGCTGCTGATGGCGACGATCGTCCTGTTCGCGCCCCCGGTGCTGAACGACGGCGACACCTACTGGCACATGGCCACGGGCGCGTGGATCCTGGCCCACGGCCGGGTCCCCGATCACGACGTCTTCTCCTACACGCAAGCGGGCCGGCCCTGGGTGGCGCACGAATGGCTGTCCGAGGCGCTGATGGCCCTGGCGGGGCGCGTCGCGGGCTGGGCCGGCGTGACGGCGCTGTTCGCGATCGCCGTCGGCGGCGCGACCTGGCTGCTGGTCCGTCGCCTGGCTCTGAGCCTGGGCGGCTTGACCCTGATCACGACGACCGTGCTGGCCCTGGCCTGCATGAGCGGCAGCCTGCTGGCGCGGCCGCACCTCTTCATGCTGCCGATGCTGCTGCTGTGGACGATCGAGATGCTGGCGGCCCGCGACGAGGACCGTGCGCCACGCCTCTGGTTCGCGCCGCTGATGATCCTGTGGGCCAATCTGCACGGCAGCTGGGTGTTCGGCTTCGTGATCGCCGGGGCGTTCGGGCTGGAGGCCCTGGCCGCGCCCGACGCCGATCGCCTGAAGGTGCTGCGCGGCTGGGGCCTGTTCGGGCTGGCGAGTCTGGTCTGCGCCGCCGTCACTCCGCATGGGCCGGCGGCGCTGCTGTTCCCGTTCCAGGTGACCAGCATGGCGGTGCTGCCGCACATCACCGAGTGGCGGGCCGAGGACTTCTCGCACCTCTCGACCTTCGGGATGGTGCTGCTGGCGACCCTGTTCGTCTGCCTGGGCCGGGGCGTGAAGGTCCCGACCTTCCGGTTGTTGCTGCTGCTGGCCCTGCTGCTGATGGGTCTGCAGCACGTCCGTCACCAGATGGTGCTGGCCGCCATCGCGCCGCTGCTGCTGGCGGGACCGCTCGCCGAGGCCCTGGGACATGAACCCGCGAAACCCAGGCTTTCCCGCGCCCTGCTGATCGGCTTCGGCGTCGCCTGCGCGCTGCTGCTGGGCCTGCGCCTGGCCCTGCCGCTGCATCGCGTCGATGGCCTCAACAGCCCGGTCACCGCGATCGAAAGCGTGCCCGCCGATCTCAAGGCCAAGCCGGTCATGAACGGCTACGGCCTGGGCGGCTATCTGATCTACAAAGGCGTGAAGCCCTTCATCGACGGTCGCGCCGACATGTACGGCGACGCGTTCAGCGTGGCCTATTTCAAGGCTGTCGAGCCCGACCCCGTCGCCCTTCGCAAGCTGCTGGCCGACTATCACGTCGCCTGGACGATCTTCACGCCGGACGACCCGGTCGTGGCGCTGCTGGACAAGGACCCGGCCTGGCGGTGCCTCCATGCGGACCCGCACGCGGTGGTCCACCAGCGCGCGCCTTAAGTCTCCGCCACCGGCGTCCAGACCACGTCCTCGATGCGGCGCGCGCCGGTGGCCAGGAGCACCAGCCGGTCGAAGCCCAGCGCCGATCCCGAGGCTTCCGGCATGTGCTCCAGGGCCGCGAGGAAGTCCTCGTCGATCGGATAGCGCTCGCCGTAGATGCGGGCCTTCTCGTCCATCTCGATCATGAACCGGCGGCGCTGCTCGGCCGGGTCGGTGAGTTCGCCGAAGGCGTTGGCCAGCTCGACGCCACAGGCATAGAGCTCGAAGCGCTCGGCCACGCGGGGATCGGCGTCCTTCGGCCGAGCCAGGGCCGCCTCCGAGATCGGATATTCGCACAGCACCGTGGCGCGGCCTTCCCCCAGGCGAGGCTCGACCTTCTCGACGATGAGGCGGCTGAAGACGTCGGCCCAGCCGTCGTCCTCGGCCACCCGGACGCCCGCCGCGCGGGCGGCGGCGGCCAGGGCGTCGCGGTCGGTCGAGCCGTCTGGAGCGACGCTGGCCAGCAGGTCGACACCGGCGTGGCGCTGGAAGGCCTCGGCCACCGACAGCCGTTCCGGCGGCGCGAACGGATCACAGGTAATGCCCCGGAAGTCGAAACGCGTCGTCCCCGCCGTCTCGGCCGCCAGGGCCAGCAGGGTCGCGCAATCGTCCATCAGGGTCTGGTAGGGCGCGCCGGCCCGGTACCACTCCAGCATCGTGAATTCGGGATGGTGCAGCGGGCCGCGCTCGCGGTTGCGCCAGACCTTGCCCAGGCTGAAGATCTTCTCCTCCCCCGCCGCCAGCAGCTTCTTGCAGGCGAACTCCGGCGAGGTGTGCAGGTAGAGCGGGCTGGCCTCGCCCGAGATCGTCAGGGCCTGGGTGGCGAAGGCGTGCAGATGCGCCTCGTTGCCGGGCGAGACCTGCAAGGCGGCGGCCTCGACCTCCTCGAAGCCCTCGGTCTCGAACCAGGCGCGGAAGGCCTTGGTGATGCGGTTTCGGGCCAGCAGGAACGGCCGACGGTCGGCGTGGACGCCGGTGCGCCACCAAGGGGGGGAAGAGTCTGGCAAGGCTGGGAAAACCGAAGAGGCTGGAGATTTGAGCCCGTTCGCTATACGAGGGCGGGCACAGATCAATAGCATGATCGCGCCCGCGGCCTCGCGCGCGCTTTCTTCCAAGGACGGTAAGTACGTGAAGGTTGCTGCCAGCTCGCTCCGCAAAGGCGCTGTCGTCGATATGGACGGCAAGCTCTATGTCGTCCTGACGGTCGACAACATCCACCCCGGCAAGGGCACCCCGGTGACCCAGCTGAACATGCGCCGCATCTCGGACGGCGTGAAGGTTTCGGAACGCTACCGCACGACCGAGCAGGTCGAGCGCGCCTTCGTCGACCAGCGCAACCACACCTTCCTGTACCAGGACGCCGAGGGCTTCCACTTCATGAACCCGGAAAGCTACGACCAGCTCGTCGCGACCGAAGAAGTGATCGGCGACGCCGCGCCCTACCTGCAGGAGAACATGACGGTGCAGCTGTCGACGCACAACGACGTGCCGATCGCCATCGAACTGCCGCGCACCGTGGTCCTGGAAATCGTCGACACCGAACCGTCGGTGAAGGGCCAGACCGCCTCGTCGTCGTACAAGCCGGCCGTGCTCAGCAACGGCGTCCGCACCACCGTCCCGCCGTACATCGCCGTCGGCACCCGCGTGATCATCCTGACGGAAGACAACAGCTATCAGGAACGCGCCAAGGACTAAGCGTCCTTCGGGTTCTGAAAGACGAAAGGCCCGGTGGGAAACCACCGGGCCTTTTTCTTGGTCCGTCCTCGTCCTTCGACAGGCTCAGGATGAGGACTACTGCTAGGCCGTTCAGTCGGAAACCTCACCCTGAGCTTGTCGAAGGGCGAGGTTTCCGGTGCTCGGCTTTAGAAGTCCGCCGCCATTCTTTTTAGGAAAGACGTCGGCCGATTAGAAATCGGCCGACAGGGTCACGAAGCCCATGCGCGGCGGTTGCGGGAAGGCACCGTAGCCGCCCGAGTTGCCGGTCACGGTGGCCGTCGAGACGCCCTTCTTGTCGAACAGGTTCGTCACGTTGCCCGTCAGGCGCAGGCCCTTCACGAAGCCCTTGTCCGTCATGTCGAAGGTGTAGCCGGCCTGCAGGTCGACCAGCATCATCGACTTCACCGACATGTCGTTCAGGTAGGTGACGTACCGCTTGCCGACATAGTCGCCGCTGATCTGGGCGTCGAAGGCGCCGTAGTTGAAGCGGGCGATGGTCTTGTTCAGCCACTTGGGCATCAGCGGCACGTACTTGCCGCCGGTGGCGACCGTGACCGGCGTCGAGACGCCGCCGACCAGGGTCGTGCCCGACTGATAGTCCTGATCGTACTTGGACTCGTTGTACGACAGGGCGTTGTAGAGCTGGAAGTGCGAGCCGAACTTCAGGGTGCCGGCGACGTCGATACCCTTGGTCGTCACGCCGCCGACGTTGGCCAGGATGGCCGGCGCCGGGTTGATGAAGTTGAACGGCGCGATGTTCAGCAGGCGGTTGCTGAACTTCACATTGTAGGCGTTGATCTGGCCGTCGATGCCGGTGATCGGGCCCCAGGCCACATCGCGACGGCTGCGCAGACCGGCTTCATAGGTCCACGAGGTTTCCGGCTTCACCGTCGTCTTGAAGAGATCGAAGGCGGCTTGCGTGCCCAGGCTCCAGGCCGAGAAGCCGTAGAAGCCGCTGCCGGCGCCGTACGGGATGAACTGGCGCATGTTCTGCTGGACGTTGACGAAGATCTGGTCGTTTTCGCTGACGTCCCACAGCAGGCCGGCCTGCGGCAGGAACCACTTGTTCGAGGTGATGCTGCCGGTCGGATAGTGGACCGGGACGGCGGCCGTCGGCAGGTTCACCTGGTTGATCGGGAACTTGCCGGTGGCGTCCTGCAGGCTCGACTTGAAGCCGGCTTGCAGCAGCAGCTGCGGGGTGATCCGCCACTGGTCCTGCAGGTGCAGCTGGATGTCGTTGGTGAAGAACTCGGCCGCGTACTGGACCAGGGCCTTCTTGCCGCGCGGCACGTCGTACGGCGTCAGGTCGTTGTTTTCGGCGGTGAAGGGATACCAGGCGCGCTGCTGGGTCGGTTCGTTGTGCTCGAACCAGACGCCGCCCTTGATCTGGTGATCGCCCAGGGTCCACTCGACCGTCGAAATCGCGCCCGGACGGTTGATGTGGTACTCGGTGGTGCGCACTTCGTTGCCGCTGCCGCCGAACAGGTTGACCAGGTTCTGCAGGCTGCCGGCGCTGGTCGGCGAGCCGCCGACGATCAGGTTCGGATAGTAGGCGGCGAACAGGGCGGGCAGGCCGGCGTTGTTGACCGGGCCGGCGACGATGCCGCGACCGAAGTTGTAGTGGAAATAGACCTGGTTGCTCCAGGTGAAGCCTTCGACCGGGGTCCAGTCGTACTTGACGTACGACAGGATGTCCTCGCGCTGGGCGGCGCTGAAGCAGTTCGAGAAGTTGTTGCCCTGGGCCGGATTAGGCGTGCCCGGGCCGCCCGTCAGGGTGCTCGTGCAGGCCGCTAGGTTCGGATAGAGGAACGGGCGGCTATAGGGCGTGAAGCCGGCCGCTGCGGCGGTCTGCTGGTTGCCGAAGGCGGTGGCGTCTTCGTTCGGCTCAACCTTCATCTGCCAGTCGGCGTAGAAGGTGAACTTGCCGTGCTCGCCCTCGCGGACGACCTTCAGGTTCACCTGGTGGCCGCGCTGGTGACCGTCGAAGTCCCAGGCCTTGGCGTCCTGGCGCAGGTACGAGACGTACGCGCGGAAGCCGGCGCCCAGGTCGCCGCTGTCGAGGCGCACGAAGGTGCGGGTGGTGTCGTAGCTGCCCAGGGTCTGGCGGATGTTGAGGCCGCGCTCGGCCGACGGGTCACGGCTGAAGGTTTCGATGGCGCCGCCCAGGTTGCTGGTCGAGGCCACGCCCAGCGAGCCGGCGCCCGACGACAGGGTCACGCGGCTGACGTTTTCCGAGGTGACGGCGCGGCTGACCGACAGGCCGTTGTAGTTGCCGTACTGCTGGTCGCCCAGCGGCACGCCGTCCATGGTGAAGCCCAGTTGCTGGGTCGAGAAGCCGTGCACGAACAGCGACAGGTTCTGCTCGTTGTTGCCCCACGGATCGGCGGTCCGATAGACGACGCCGGGCAGGAACTGGATGGCCTTCAAGGGGCTGGCGCCCGGCAGGACGCGCTGGATCTGCTGGGCTTCCATGGCCACGGCCGAGCGCGTCTCGCGCTGGCTGGTGATGATGACCTGCTCGACGCTGGTCGATTCGGCTTCAGGCGCGGCCGGCGCGGGCGCGGCGGCCGTCTCGGCGGCGTGGGCGCCGCTGGCCAGCAGGGCCAGCATGGCCGCGCCGCACCACAGGCCGGCTTGACGCTTCCCAATCGGGCGCTTCGAAGTCTTGGTATTCTGCATTGTCCCCTATCCCCACCAAAGGATGCGATGGGGCGGGGATAGGGACGCCTCAAGACGGCTCGGCGACAGAAGTGCGACGCTCTCGTGATGGTGGCGCCGGCGCCACAGTGCTCCAGAGTTTAGAGGCCGATGGCCTCCAGTTGCGCCACGCTCATGGCGTCCAGTTGGGCGGCGGTCAGCTTGTTGACCTGGGCCCGCGACAGGCCGCTCAGCTGGTTCGGGGTGAAGGCGGCGATCTGTTCGCTGGTGAAGCCCGAGATCTGGCTGGGCATGATCTGGCCGATCTGGGCGGGGTTCAGGCTGCGGATCGCCACCGCTGGCAGCTGGCCGACCTGGGTGGTGGTCAGGGCCCCCAGCTGGGCGCCGGAGAGGCGCGCCAGGCCCTCGGCCCCGAAGGCCGTCAGCTGCTCGCCCGAGAAGCCGCGCACCTGGGTCGCCGACAGGCTGCCGAACTGGTCGTCGCTCATGCCGTTCAGCGCCGGCAGAGACAGGGCGCTGATCTGGGTGTTGGTCAGGGCCGCGACCTGGGTGCGGTTGAACTCGCCGATGTCGGTGGGCGTGAGGCCGCGCACCTGCACCGGCGTCAGGGCCGAGATCTGGCCGGCCGACAGCGCCGCCACCTGGGTGACGCTGAGCGCCGAGATGTCGGCGGCCGAGAAGCCTTCCAGCTGGGCCGCGCCCAGGGCGCCGATCTGGGTGGCGGTGAACTCGCCGATGTCGGCGGCGCTGAACTGCTCGATCTGGCTGGTCGTCAGGCCGCGCACCTGGGCGGTGGTCAGGCGGGCGAACTGGGTGGCGTCGAGGGCCGAGAGGATCTGGCCGCTGACCGCGCCGATCTGAGCGGCCGACAGCACGCCTACCTGGGTGACCGACAGCGCCCCGAAGGCGTTGGCGTCCAGGCTGGCCACTTGGGTGGTCGACAGGCCGGTGATCTGGGTCGTCGTCAGGCTGGTCAGGCGCGTGATCCCCAGCGCCGCGAAGGCCGGGGTCGATAGCGAGCCCAGCTGGGTCGGGTTCAGGTTGGCGACCTCGGTCGAGGTCAGGCCGGCGATGAAGGTGGGCGACAGGCCCGCCATCTGGGTGGCGCTGAGGGTCGGGAGGCGACCCTGGAACACGCTCTCGGGCAGGGTGGCCAGCTGGGTCGGGGTCAGGCCGGCGAACTGGGCCGTGGACAGGTCGGCGATCTGGGTGGTCGTCAGGCTGTCGATATTGGTCGTCGACAGCGCGCCCAGCTGCGAGGCGGTCAGGCTGTCGACCTGGGTGGTGGACAGCTCGCCGAAGTCGGCGGTCGACAGGCTGCCGATCTGGGTGGTGCTGAGGCTCTGCAGCTGGCTGGTCGACAGGCGCGCGACCTGGGTGGCGGTCAGGGCGGCGAAGGCCGTGGGCGTCAGGGCCGACAGGAAGGCGCCGGACAGGCTGCCGACCTGGGTCACGGCCAGGGCGGCCAGCTGCGAGCCGACCATCGTCCCGGCCTGGGTGGTCGACAGGCCCGCCAGCTGCGCCGAGGTGAAGCCGGCCACCTGGGTGGCGCTGAGCGCGGGCAGGGCGTCGGGCGCCAGGGCTCCGACCTGGATCGAGCTGAGCGCCGCCAGCTGGGTGGCCGACAGGCCGCTGACCTGGGTCGATTGCAGCGCCGAGATCTGTGACGGCGCAAGGGCCCGGACCTGGTTGGTGCTGAGCGCGGCCAGCTGCTCGGGGCTGAGGACCGAGACGTCGGTCGCCGACAGGCCGGCCAGTTGCGAGGCGGTGATCGCGCCGACCTGTGTGGCGCTGAACTCACCCATGTCCTCGGACGCCAGGCCGCGCAGTTGGGTGGCGGTCAGGCCGCCGATCTGGGTCGTGGTCAGGTTCGCCACGTGGGCGGCGTCCAGGGCCGAGAAGGCGGTGGCCGACAGACCGCCGATCTGGCTGGCGGTCAGCAGGGAGAGGCGATCGGTGGCGATCGCGGCCACCGCCGTGCTGTTCAGCCCCCCCAATTGGCTGGGACGCAGGCCGGTCCACTGGGTGGTGCTGAGATAGCCAAGGTCGGTGGCGTCCAGGCCCGCCAGCTGGGTGGCGCTCAGCCCCTGGACCTGGGTGACGGCCAGGCCCGCCCACTGGCTGGCGTTGAGATTGCCGATCAGCTCCGGCGTCAGGGACGCGATCTGCACGCCGGTCAGCGAGGCGATCTGGGTGGACGCCAGGACGCTGAACATCGTCGAGGCGAAGCCCTTGAGCTGCGTCGAGGTCAGGCCGCGCACCTGGGCGGTGGTCAGCTGGCGCAGGCTGTCGGCGCTGAGCCGGCCCAGATTGGTCACCGACAATTGCCCCAACTGGCTGGCGTTGAGGCTGGCCATCTGGGTGGCGTTCAGGCTTGAGGCGATGTCGGACGGCAGGTTGGCCATCTGGTCGGCGGTCAGGCCGCGCAGCTGGTTGGCGCCCAGGGCCGCGATCTGGGTGGCGCTGAGGCTGTCCAGCATGGTCGTCGACATCTTGGCGACCTGGGTGCTGCCCAGGTTGCCGATCGCCGTGGTCGACAGGTGCGGGACCAGGACGCCGACCTGATTGCCGTCCAGGGCGGCGATCTGGGTGGTGTTCAGCTCGCCGACGTCATCGTCCGTCAGGCCCTTCAGCTGGGTCGTCGATAGGCCGCGCATCTGGTTGATGTTCAGGCGGGCGGTCTGGGTGGCGTCCAGCGCCGACAGCGCCTCGGGCGTCAGGCCGCCGACCTGGGTGGGGCTGAGCGCGGCGATCTCGGTGGGGGTCAGGCGGCCGATGTCGGTGGGCGTCAGCACCTTCATCTGGGTGGCGGTGACGCCCTTCAGCTGCAGGCTCGTCAGCGAGGCGACGCTGCGCAGGGTCGCGAACTGGGTCCCCGACAGGGCGCCGATCTGGTCCATGGTCAGGGCCGCGACCTGGGCGGTCGTCAGGGCCGCGATGTCACTGGTCGACAGGGCCTTCAGCTGCAACGGCTGCAGGGCCTTGATCTGGGTCGGGGTGAACTCGGCGAAGTCCTCGTCCGACATCGCCGCCAGCTTTTCCGGCGGCAGCTCGCGGATCTGGGCGGCGGTGAACGCCTTCAGCTGGGCGCGGGTGAATTCGTTGAAGTCCTCGCCGCTCAGGGCCTTCAGTTGGGCGGGCAGAAGACGGGCGATCTGGGCGGCGCTGAGCGCGCCGACCTGGGTGGCGTCCAGGCTGGAGAAGACGGTGGCCGACATGCCGCCGATCGCCACGGGGTCCATGGCGGCCAACAGTTCGGGGCTCAAGGCGTCGATGTCGGTCACCGACAGGCCGCCCGTGTGGTTGCCGGTCAGGCCGCTGATCTGGTTGGGCCGCAGCTGGGTCAGGAAGGCGGCGCCAGCCTTGCCGACCTCGGCCGCCGACAGGCTGCGAACCTGCATCGGGGTCAGCTTGCCGACCCTTTCGGTGCCCAGGGCCTTCAGCTGCGTGGCGTTGAGGGCCGAGAGCTGCAGGGCGCTGGCGCCGGCCCATTGCTCGGGCGTGGTCAGGGCGATGGCTTCGGCGCTCAGGCCCTTGATGGTCGGCACCGACAGGCCGGCGAACTGGGCGGGGGTGAACTTGGCGAACTGCTCGGGCGACAGCCCCGCGATCTGGGTCTGGGTCAGGCCGCTCATCTGCACGGCGCTGAGGGCATTCAGCTGGCTGTCGCTGAACTCGCCGATGTCGGCTGTGGACAGCATGCGCAGCTGACCGGTGGTCAGGGATCGCACCTGAGCCAGGGACAGGCTCTGGACTTGGTCTCGCGACAGGGACGACACGGCCGCGGAGGACAGCGAGGCGACCTGGTTGAGGGACATGTCGTCCAGGGCGTCGGTGCTCAGCGAGGAGACCGTCGTGGCCGACAGGGCCTGCACCTGGGAGACGTTCAGGAGCTTCAGCTGGTCGCCGCTGAACGTAACGCCCGACGACAGGCGCGGCAGTTGAGTGGTCGTCAGAGCCGACAGCTGGGTCTTGTCGAACTTGGCGAGCTGCGCGGCGGTCAGGCCGCTCATCGCGGTGGCCGAGATCGCCGCGACCTGGGCCTTGGTCAGCTTGGCGAACTCGGACGGCGGGGCGTCGGCCAGGGCCGCGGCGCTGAGCGCGGCGATGCGCGCGGCGGGCAGGCTGGACAGGCTCTCGGAAACGCCGGCGACCATCGCTACTCCACGAACTCAACGCGCCCGTTAAAGGCGCCGCCGGTGCGATTGCACGAATCGCCAGTCCACTTTAAGTGGAAAAGTGTACAGTTTAAACTATATTTCCAGCTCGAGCATATCGCGTCAAGCCTTCGACCAGCGCGTCGAACACCAGACGGACCCGGCGGACGTCCTTCAGGTCCTCGTGGGTGACGACAAAAGTCTCCAGGTCGAAGGCGAACGCATCGGCCATCACCCGCTCCAGCATCGGGTCGCGGGCGGCCAGGCCGACCTGGCAAATCCCCAGGCCCAGCCCCGCCCGGATCGCCGCCAGCTGGGCCACGTCGCTGTCGGTGCGGAAGGCGAAGTCCTCGACGCGCAGGTCCAGGCCCATGGCCTTCACGGCCCGCACGCTGATCGTCTCGCTCTCGTAGCCGATCAGCGGCATCCGGCGCGCCTCGTCCAAGGTCGTCGGCCGGCCCCAGGCGTCCAGCACGCGCTTGTGGGCGAACATGCCCAGACTGACATCACCGATCCGCTTGGCGACCAAGGCTTCTTGAGTGGGGCGGACCATGCGCACGGCGATGTCGGCCTCGCGGCGCAAGAGGTCCTCGCTGCGGTTGGTCAGGGCCAGCTCGAACACCAGGCCCGGATGGGTCTCGCGCAGGTCGGCCAGCATCGCCGGCAGAACCTCCATGCCGATCACCTCGCTGGCGGTGATCCGCACCACGCCCGAGGCCGCGCCGGCCTCCGCCGAGGCGGCGCGGGCCAGCGAGGCGGCCGCCAGCGCCATGGCCCGGGCGTGCTGGGCCAGGTCCTTGCCCAGCGCCGTCGGCGTAAGGCCCGAGGGCGAGCGGGTGAACAGCGCCACCCCCAGCTGGGCCTCCAGGTCCTCGATCCGCCGGCGCACCGTGGGCTGGGCCGCGCCCAGTTGGCGGGCGGCCGCCGACAGGCTGCCGGTGTCGATCACGGCCAGGAAGGCGCGCTGGCGCTCCCAGTCGACGGCGGAGGACAGGTCGAGGTTCATCTATTTTTGATAAGCTGATCGATCATTCTGGGCAATTTCTATCGAGGGCGTCACGCCGCATCTTCCGGTCATCGACATTCACGGAGACGCCCGATGACCACCACCCCGAACCGCATCGCCCTCGTCCTCGGCGCCAATGGCGGCGTGGGCGGCGAGACCGCCGCCGCCCTGGTTCGCCACGGCTGGACCGTCCGCGCCCTGGTCCGCGACCTGGCCAAGGCCACGCGCTCGGACCTGGAATATGTGCAGGGCGACGTCATGGACCGCGCCGCCGTGGTCGCCGCCGTGAAGGGCGCGTCGATCATCGTCCACGCCGTCAACCCGCCTGGCTATCGCGGCTGGAAGCAGCTCGTCCTGCCGATGATCGACAACAGCCTCGCCGCCGCCCGCGCCAGCGGGGCGCGCATCCTGCTGCCCGGCACGATCTACAACTATGACCCCGCCGCCCACGCCCTGATCGACGAGACCACGCCGCAGCGCGCCCATACCCGCAAGGGCAAGATCCGCGTCGAGATGGAGGCGCGCCTGGAGGCCGCCGCGCCGAGTGGCGTCCGCTCGCTGATCCTGCGCGCCGGCGACTATTTCGGCCCGCGCTCGACGCTGAACAGCTGGTTCGCCTCGGGCCTGGTGACGCCCGGCAAGCCGGTGAAGTCCATCCTCTATCCGGGCGACAAGGGCGTTGGCCACGCCTGGGCCTATCTGCCCGACGTCGGCGAGACCTTCGCCCGCCTGGCCGACCGTGAGGCCGAGCTGCCGGCCTTCGCCCGCTTCCACTTCGACGGCCAATGGGACGCCGACGGGACCGCCATGGTCCGCGCCATCGCCCGCGCCGCCGGCCACCCGCGCCCCAACGTCCGCCGCCTCCCCTGGAGCCTGCTGCCCCTTGCCGCGCCGTTCAACGAGACCCTGCGCGAGCTGCTGGAAATGAAGCCGTTCTGGCGGGACTCCGTCCGCCTCGACAACCGCCGCCTGGTCGCCTTTCTCGGCGAGGAGCCCCGCACGCCGCTGGACGTGGCGGTGACGGCGACGATGCGCGGGCTGGACGTGCCGGTGGCCGAGAACGCGCCGACGCTGCGGCTGGCGCGGGCGGCATGAGCTTGGCGCGGGCGGTGGGGTCGGTTAGGGCTGCCGGCCCAGGGTTTTCCGGAGTCGCCATGTCGTCCGTCGTCATCACGCTTACGTCGCAGGATATGCTCGACGCTTGGCGGCTTCAGCTTCGCAAGAACACCATGATGCAGGTGTCGCGGTTCATGCCGGCGCTGCTGGTCGTGGCTTTCGTTATGCAGGCCTGGGGGATTGTTGCCTCCCAGGGCTGGCCAGCCGTCTTCCAGAACATCGCCTTGCTGGTCGTGGCCATCCTTATGTTCGGTCTCAATATCCTGCAAAGCCGCGTCTTGCTGCCCCGCCGGGCCAAGAAGATCTTCGAGCAGCAGAAGACGCTCGGCGGCGAGATCACCTTCTCATGGGACCAAAGCGGCCTGCGGGCCGCCAGCGACACGGGCCACAGCCAGCTGGCCTGGGGCGACTACGTCCGGTGGCTGGAGGACGACAAGGTCCTCGTGCTGTTCCAGAGCGACGCCGTCCTGAACTTCCTGCCCAAGCGACTCCTGACGGCTGAGCAGCTCGCCGAGGTCCGCCAGTACGCGACTGCCGCGATCGGCAGGGCTGGGGCGCGAAGGAAGAAGGCCTAGTCCTCGGCGATCGACCGGATCAGCCGCGCGGGATTGCCGCCGACCAGCGTGTTCGGCGGCACGTCCTGGGTGACCACCGAGCCGGCCGCCACGACGGAGTTCTCGCCCACCGTCACCCCGCCGATGATCGTCACATTAGCGGCGATCCAGACATTGGCTTCGATCCGGATCGGCGCGGCGGTCACCCCGTCGCGCCGCCGCGAGGGCTCGATCGGATGGCCAGAGGTGATCAGGCTGACATTGGGCCCGATCATCACGTCGTCGCCGATCTCGACCCCGCCCAGATCATAGATCGTGCAGTTCTGGTTGATGAAGACGTTGCGCCCGACGCGGATGTCCGGGCCGCCCGTCGTGTAGAGCGGTGGGATCAGCAGGAAAGTCTCATCGACCGGCTGCTGGGTCAGCTCGGCGAACAGCGCGCGGACCTCGCCGGCCTCGTTGAAGGTCAGCCGGTTCAGCGCGGCGGTGATCGTCGCGGCTCGCTTTAGCTTGGCGGTCATGGCCGCCGACTCCGGCGTCCGCCTGGCGATGAACTGGCTGTGTGGCATCCGAGACCTCCGTGGAGAATCGAGTCTACCGCGCCCGTTCGCCCTCGGTCTCCTTCAGGAACCAGTCCCTGAGCTTCAGGATCCTGGGCAGCTTGGGGTTCTCGGCCCGCCAGACGAAGTTGTGGCCGGTCTCGACCTCGACCTGGCCGGGGAGGGGACGCACCAGGCGGCCGTCTTCCAGGTCGCGTTTGGCGTAGCCGCTGCGGGCCAGGGCGAAGCCAAGGCCTTGGGCGGCGGCGTCCAGCATCATGGCCGAGTTGTCGAAGCCCAGGGCCGGCGACAGCACGGGCGCCTCGACGTCCATGGCCTTGAACCAGGCCGACCACGGCAGGTCGGTGTGGCGCAGCAGCGGGGCCTTCACCAGGTCCTCTGGCCGCTCGATCGGATGGCGCGCCAGGAGGCCGGGGCTGCAGACGGGGAACATCACCTCGTCGATCAACCGCACGGACTCGGTCCCCGGCCAGGGGCCCTCGCCGAACCGCAGGGCGACGTCCGAGCCGTCGGTCGACAGGTCGGCCAGGCGGTCCTCGACCCGGATGGTCAGGTCCAGCTCACCGGTCTCGGCGGTCAGGCGGGCCAGCTGGGTGACCAGCCAGCGGGTGGCGAAGGCCGTGCCGGTCGAGACCACGATCGGGCCGCTGGCCGCGCGGCGGGCGATGTCGACGCCTTCGCGCAAACTGGCCATCGCCTCTCCGACCCGAGCCGCCAGGGCCGCGCCGGTGGGTGTCGGCTCCATCTGGTTGCCGCGCCGGGCGAACAGTTGGACTCCCAGCTCTTCCTCCAGCTTGCGCACCTGCTGGCTGACGGCGCCATGGGTCACGAACAGCTCGCCGGCCGCCCGGCTGTAGGACCGGTGGCGCGCGGCGGCCTCCAGGGCGACCAGGGACGAGAAGGGCGGCAGGCGCATGGCGGGTTTGCCAGGTTGTTAGCTGTGCTCACAACTTCTCGCAGAAGCCATCGTTCGTAAAGGGGCGGGGGCTTTGGCATTGTCCTGATCGCGGCGTCGCATTGCCCCACCCGATCAAGAGGACGAAGACGATGAAGACCCTGCTTCTCGCGGGCGCGATGGTGCTCGCCCTGGCCACCGGCGCCGTGCGCGATCCCGGCTCCCTGGCCGACCCCCACGCCCAATGGGCCCGCGTCATCCACACCGCGCGGTGAGCCGCGCTCACATGATCCGCTCAACAAGAAAGGCCCGGAGTCTCCTCCGGGCCTTTCCGCTATTCAGAAGCCTGTAGGGCCGGGGCTTACTTCCCAGCCGCCGTCAGGGCGTCCATCAGTTCCGGCACGGCGGTCTTGTAGTCGGCGACCAGGCCGAAGTCGGCGATCTGGAAGATCGGCGCGTCGGCGTCCTTGTTGATCGCGACGATCACCTTGCTGTCCTTCATGCCGGCCAGGTGCTGGATCGCGCCCGAGATGCCGATGGCGATGTACAGCGACGGCGCCACGACCTTGCCCGTTTGACCGACCTGGTAGTCGTTCGGGGCGTAGCCGGCGTCGACGGCCGCGCGCGAGGCGCCGACGGCGGCGCCCAGCTTGTCGGCCAGCGGCTCGATCACGCGCTGGAACTCCTCGGCCGAACCCATGGCGCGACCGCCCGAGACGACGATCTTGGCCGCGGCCAGTTCCGGACGGTCCGACTTGACCATCTCTTCGCTGACGAAGCGGGTCTGCTGCGCGTCGGCGCCGCCGACGGTCTCGACCGAGGCCGAGCCGCCTTCAGCCGCCGCCGCGAAGGCGGTCGGACGGACGGTGATCACCTTCTTGGCGTCCGACGACTGGACGGTCTCCAGCGCGTTGCCGGCATAGATCGGGCGCGTGAAGGTGTCGGCCGAGACGACCTCGACGATGTCGGAGATCGGAGCGACGTCCAGCTTGGCGGCGACGCGCGGGGCGAAGTTCTTGCCGCCCGAGGTGGCCGGAACCAGGATCGCGTCGTAGTTGCCCGCGAGCGCGAGAACCGCGTCGGCCTGGGCTTCGGCGACGCCGTGGCCCAGAGCGTCGGACTCGGCCAGCAGCACCTTGCGGACGCCGGCGATCTTGGCGGCGGCGTCGGCGACGCCCTTGGCGCCCGAACCCAGGACCAGCACGTCCACGTCGCCCGAGATCTTCAGGGCGGCGGTGACGACCTTGTGGGTGCCGTCGCGCAGGTGCGCGTTGTCGTTATCGGCGACGACGAGAACAGCCATTACAGCACCCCCGCGGTGTTGAGCTTGGAGACCAGATCGGCGGCGGTTTCGACCTTGACGCCGGCCGAGCGCTTGGCCGGTTCGGTGACCTTGATCACCTTCAGGCGCGGCGCGATGTCGACCCCGTAGTCGGCGACCGCCTTGCTGGCGATCTCCTTCTTCTTGGCCTTCATGATGTTGGGCAGAGACGCATAGCGCGGCTCGTTCAGGCGCAGGTCGGCGGTGACGACGGCCGGCAGGTCGACGTCCAGGGTCTGCAGACCCCCGTCGACTTCACGGGTGACCTTGGCGCTGGTCGCCGAGACCTCGAGGGCCGAGGCGTAGGTCGCCTGCGGCCAGCCCAGCAGGGCCGACAGCATCTGGCCGACGGCGTTGTTGTCGCCGTCGATCGCCTGCTTGCCCATCAGGACCAGGTTCGGGTTTTCCTCAGCCACGACGGCCGCCAGCAGCTTGGCCACGGCCAGCGGCTCGGGATCGGCGTCGGTGGTGATCAGGACGCCGCGATCGCCGCCCATGGCCAGGGCCGTGCGGATCGTTTCCTGCGCTTGCGCCGGACCGATGCTGACGATGACGACCTCGGTCGCCACGCCCTTCTCCTTGAGACGCACGGCTTCTTCGACCGCGATCTCGCAGAAGGGGTTCATCGACATCTTGACGTTGGCAAGGTCGACACCGGTCTGGTCCGCCTTCACGCGGGCCTTGACGTTGTAATCGATAACCCGTTTGACCGGGACTAGGACCTTCATCGGTTTCCACCGCCTCCAGGCTGTTTTTTATCCATGCTTGGCCTTCGACTTACCGCTTGTGCGGCGCAATGCAAGTTTCCCTTTGCGTAAGCGTAATGCGTAAGTGGGGCTATCGTTCAAACGGTTGTACGATTTCCTTGGGTTCGTGGCGGGACGGCGCGGTTCGGGCCAATTCCCTTACGCGCGGAAAGGCGGTAAGGGGCGCCCATGAACAAGACTTTCACCCGCCTGAAGTACATCTTCCTGGGCCTGTTCGTGCTGCTGAGCGGCGCCGCCCTGACTTATCACGTCGTCTGGGTGTGGCCGAAGGAGAAGTGCGAGGCGCAGGGCCGTCCCTGGGCGGGCAAGTGGCTGAAGTGTGGGCGGGTCTATTCGATCGAGACCCTGACCCGCCGCCCGCTGAACGTGCCGGCGATCAATGGGGAGAAGCCGGCGGCTCCGGCTCCGGCGACAGCTCCGGCCGAGCCGGCGAAGAAGTAGGCCAACACCCTGCGTGATCCTCGTCCTTCGACAAGCTCAGGATGAGGATCAATGATGGGCCGGCGGTAGAAATCCTCATCTTGAGCTTGTCGAAGGACGAGGGTTTCGGCCCTACCGCGTCGCGCCCGGCTTCCAGAGCACGTCGGCCTTACCCTTGTCGTTGCTCCAGCGCGCGGCGACGAACAGCAGGTCCGACAGCCGGTTCAGGTATTTGATCGCCGGCTTCCCCACGATCTCGCCGTCCATCTCCGACAACGCCACGCACATCCGCTCGGCCCGGCGACAGACGGTGCGCGCCACGTGCAGGGCGGCCGCCGCGGGCGACCCGGCGGGGAGCACGAACGAGGTCAGGGGACTCATCTCGCCATTCAGCAGGTCGATCTCCTGCTCCAGCCGCTCGACCTGCCCGTCGAGGATGCGTAGCGGCTCCCATTCCGGCTTGCCGTGCTGCTCGGGCGTGGCCAGATCCGCGCCCAGGTCGAAGAGATCGTTCTGGATCCGCTCCAGCATGGCGTCGAGCACCGTGTCGCCGCTGGTATGCTGGCGCGCCACGCCGATCGTGGCGTTGGTCTCGTCGACCCCGCCATAGGCTTCCACCCGCAGCGAGGCCTTGCTGACCGGCGCGCCGGTGGCCAGGCGGGTCGAGCCGCCGTCCCCGGTGCGGGTATAGATGCGATTAAGCGTGACCATACGTCGCGGACTCCCGTTCGCCGAAGCAGGCTAGCTAGCCCCTCCACGCCGCCACCAGAACGCGGCGGCCACCAGCACGATGATGGCGATGAACTGCAAGAGTACGCGCAGGCGCATCAGCTTGTTGGAATAGGAGCGGCCGAAGTCGCCCCCGCGGAACAGGGCGTAAAGTCCCGCGCCGAGGGCGATCAGCACGGCGCCCAAGGCGATCGGGACGAGGAAATCGAACAGGTGGCTCATGGGCCCGGACAATAAGGCGTCGCGTCAAGCCGCGCCATAGAGCCCGGAGCCGTAAGGGCCGTGGGGCGTTTCACCCGCCTTTAAGCGGCGACTCGGTTCGACGACCACCGTCCGTTGAGTCAATTCGGCGAACCTGTTCGTTGAGTACATTTGTCGCAGTGACGCTTTGAGAGCGCTCCCATATCTATGCCGTACGCCTTCGTTCGGCGATTTTAGTTCGTTTTCGCGGTTGCAAAGCTCTTCCCCTAGCGTTATTGCGCCCGCTTCCTATTTTACAGTGCGCGTTCGTTGAACATGATCAACCTCCCCCACCGCGGATCGTTCAGCGCCTTTCACTCACCCCAGCGGGGGTAGGAGTTACCTGCAATGGCCCAGAGCGCTCTGCTCTCGACCAACGCTTCGCTCTCCGCGTCTGATCGCGAAGAAGCCCTGGCCGAAGTCCGCCAGCTGATCACCGACCTGCGCGACGCCGCGCAGGATGGCCGCCAGCTGGCCCGTCGTTACGCCGACGTCCTTCAGAACGTCGTCGATGAGTACTGCATTGAATTCGAGAAGCGCGCCGAAGCGGCTCTCGCTCGCCTGGAGGCCGCCGCATGAGCTTTGTGTCCGTCAACATCGAGTCCGCCACCGACTCTCCGGTGAAGCTGACCCGCCGGGCCCTGGCCAAGCAGCGCACCCGTGAACGCGTCCTGGCCGCCGCTCGCCAACTGTTCAGCGAGCGTGGCTACGAAGGCGCCACGATCCGTGACATCGCCCAGGCCGCCGGCATGTCGACCGGCGCCGTGTTCGCCAGCTTCGCCGACAAGTCGGAGCTGTTCGAAGAAATCCTGACCGCCGACTACGAAGTCATCTACGCGCAGATGGTCCAGGCCTCGCGCAACGCCAAGACCGTCGACGAGGCCCTGCTGGGCCTGTTCGCGATCGGCTACGGCTTCCATGTCGAGCAACTGCCGCTGCTGCGCGCGAGCATCGCGGTGTCGTGGACCCGTACGGAAGCCGCCGAGCGTCGCGCCCGCGCCGACATCAAGCACATCTTCCGTCTGCTGGCCGACGCCCTGCAACGCGGCGTCGATCAAGGCCAGTTGAAGGCCGATATCGACGGCAAGCTCTTGGCTGAAATGACCTGGGACGTGTATGTCGCCAACTATCGCCGCGCCGTCTATGACGGTTGGTCGGTGGAAGCTCTGCTGGCGCGTCTTTCGGATCAACTGAAAGTCATCTTCGCGGGCGCTCGCGCCTGACGAACGAAACTGGGCGCTCCGTTCGGGGGAACGGAGCGCCTTTGTAACAACGACGCTAGCGTGTTCGAGGGGGACGTGCGTGGGCGTAAGAGATGATCAGAAGGCGGCGACCCGGGAACGGGTGCTCGAGGCCGCCAGGGATCTCTTCAACGAGGTCGGCTACGAGGAAACCACCATCCGCGCTATCGCAGAGCGCGCTGGGGTCTCCGTCGGTAGCGTGTTCACCACCTTCGCCTCCAAGGCCGAGGTGCTGAGCCATGTGATGAATCACCGTCTGGCCGAGCTCTATGGCGAGTTCGACCGCGTGGTGCCGTACCTGCGTGGGACGGTGGCCGATCGGCTGTGCTCGATCTTCGCCATCCACTATGAGTTCGAGACGCGGCGGACCAAGCTGTTCCTGGCCCACATCGCCGCCTCGTACAATCCGAACAACGATCCGGGCGTCACGCCCTTCGGCGAGAATCGGCGGCTGAGCCAGATGCTGCTCGACGTCCTGGAGGACGGCGTGCGCAAGGGCGAGATCCGTTCGGACCTCGACCTGAATCTGATCGCCGACACGCTGAAGGCGGCCTATGCCTGGAACTACCGCATCACCGCGGCGGCCGGCGGGACCACGCCGGCCTCGGTGATGTCTGCGGTGATGGACAAGCAGATCGCGGTGATCGCGGAGGGCTGGAAGCCGCGTTGAGGCCTCAAGTCGGCCGCCCGCCGTACTCAACGCGGGTCAACCTTCGCGGCGTCCAGCCTGAAATGCAATTTCCAAGACCGTTTCCGCACTCCACTCTCCTCATCCAAGGGCGGATGGGGAGAACGCCGCCCGAGTATCGTGGGAGTGCGTGAGTGACTGAACCGGGGCGTGAGATGCGATTGGCCGAGGCGGACGTGAGGTCCCAGGTCAACGAGAAGCTGCTGCAGGCGCTTCTGGGCCTTCTGGCGCTGAAGGACGAGCATTTCCTCCAGGAGTTGTGCATCGTGTTCGACGCGGCCCAGCAGGGCGAAGGCGCGATCCCGCCCGAGGTCTGGCGCGGCGTCCAGCGCCACCTCGGCGCGCTGAGGGCGCTGGCCGTCGCTGATGACGACGACGACCAGCCCACGCATTAGGCCTTACTGCGGTCCCGCGCCCGGGGCGCCGAAATCGAAGCCGGGGTCCTTGCGGCCTTTGCCCGTCCCGAAGGTCCAGGCCAGGGTGATGCGGATATTGCGGGCGTGGGGGTCGCGGACCACCAGGCTCTTCAGCGAGGGCGTGTCGATCACCTGCTTCTCGCGGTAGAGGCCCAGGCCGTCCTGGACGGTGACCAGCAGCGACAGTTGGTCGGTGACCTTGCGGCGATAGCCGAAGTCGATGCCGGCGAACGGCAGGGCGTAGCCTTGCGGCGTCAGGCGCTTGCCGACCATGAAGCTGTTGATCTGCAAGAGGTCCTTGGGCGTGGCCTGCCAGCTGAGATTGGCCCGGCCCTGGGCCGTCGTGCCGGTGCGCTTGTCGGTGAAGCCCAGGTTCGAGCCGTCCAACTGCGCCCAGAACAGCGTGCTGCTGAGGCTGTAGGTCAGCTTGGGCGTCAGCTTGCCGTTCAAGACGAGCTCCAGGCCGCCGTTGCGGGTGTTGGCGACATTGGCCTTGGTGGTGACGAAGACGCCGCCGCCTTGGTCGGTGACCACATCGGTCACGACCTTGTCGTTCTCGCGATAGAACAGAGTGGCCGTCGCCATCAGCGGGGCCTTGCGGTACTGCCAGCCCGCCTCGAACGACTGGGTCTGCTGGGGTTTGAGGTTCGGATTGCCGATCCGGTAGTTGAGCGGGTCCAGCAGGAACGGCACGGGATTGAGGTCGAACGGGCCCGGGCGTTGCAGGCGCTGGCTGTAGCTGGCGGTCAGCTTCTGCTGGTCGTTCAGCTTGTAGGACAGGTGCAGGCTGGGCATCAGCTGGGTGGTGTCGTTGTCGTTCTTGCGGCCGGTCGAGGTCAGATCCAGCTTCGACTGCTCGTAGCGCAGGCCGGCCAGCATGGTCAGCGCCCCGCCCAGCGGCCGCTCATAGGTGACATAGGCCTGGGAGAGCTGCTGCTCGTAGAAGAACTTGTTGGTCAGGCCCGGATCGACGACCAGGCCGCCCAGCGACGAGCCACGCAGGCCGACATTGTCATAGACGTTGTCGTCGAACTGCAGGTCGAAGCCCAGCTTCAGGGTCTGGCCCGCGCCCATGGGGCGGACATAGTCGCCCTTCAGGTCGGTCTGGCGGGTGTCGTAGCCCAGCCGCTGCTGGTCATAGGCGCTGGAGGCCGTGGGGATGGTCGCCGTCGTGTGGCCGGTGCGGGTGCGGTTGTCGTCGGTGACGTCGTAGCTGAGCCGCAGCGACAGCTCATGGCCGTCGCCGGCGAACTTGCGGCGCAGGCTGCTGACGATCGCGGCGTTCTCGCGCTTCTGGCGGAGGGTCAGGTCGCGTCCGTAAGCCTGGATCAGGGCGCCGGTGGCGTCCTCGCGCTCGGTCTGGGCGGCGCTGTCGACAGCCCCGTTGAAGCGCGACAGCCGCGCCTCGCCGCCGATCCGCAGCTTGTCGGAGACGTCGTAGTCGATCGTGCCCTGGCTGGTGATCCCGTTGAAGTCGAAGTCGGTGACCCCCTTGGTCTCGCTGTCGAGATTGGCCTGCTGGCGGCGCTCGTAGTCGACCTGGTCGGCGACATCGCGGCGATAGTTGATGTCGCCCGAGGCCGACAGCTTGCCGGAATTGTAGCCGATATTGCCCGACAGGCCGTTGCGGCCATGGTCGCCGCCGGTGACGCGGATCGAGCTGGTGCGGCCCGCGCCCTTGGCCTTCTTGGTGATCAGGTTGATGACCCCGCCGGTGCCGTCGGCGCGGAATTCGGCCGAGGGGTTGGTCATCACCTCGACGCGGTCGATGCGCTCGGCCGGCATCTGCTGCAGGGCCTGGCCGCGGTTGTCGCCGCTGAACAGGCCCGAGGGCTTGCCGTCGATCAGGATGGTGACGTTGGGATCGCCGCGCAGGGCGACTTCGCCCGACACGCTGACCTCGACCGAGGGCACGTTGCGAAGGGCGTCGGCCAGGCTGCCCGACTGCGCGCCCAGGTCGCCCGACAGGCTGTAGCTGCGGCGGTCGATCGAGGTGCGCACGGCCGGCGCGTCGGCGGTGATGGTCACGGCGCTGACGCCGTTGGCGGCTTCGACCGGCTTCTTGCTCGGAGCCTGCGGGGCGGGGGCGGCTGTGGCTGCGGCGGCTTGCGCGGCCAGCGCGATCGAGACGGCGACGATAGACACTTGAACTCCCCCATAAGTCGCTGGCGTCGGCGCCGGACTGAGTTAGGATACAGCTGTATTCTGATCGAGAATACAAATGTAATTTCGGTAATGGAGTGGGCGCATGCGGATTTCCGGCGCCGAGAGCCAGATCATGGAAGCGCTGTGGCGCCAGGGTCCCCTGACGCCCGAGGGCGTGGTCGCGCAGGTCGGCGAGGCCCACGACTGGGCGCCGGGCACGGTGAAGACCCTGATCACCCGCCTCCTGAAAAAGGGCGCCATCGCCGGCGCGCGCGAGGCGGGCGGCTATCTCTATCGGCCGCTGGTGTCGCGCGACGACTATGTGCAGTCCGAGAGCCAGAACCTGGTCGACCGCCTTTTCGGCGGCGAGGTGGCCCCCTTGGTCGCACACTTCGCGCAGCACCGGTCGCTGACGGCTAAGGACGTCAAGCTGCTGAAGGACCTGATCGCGGACATCGAGGACGATGGCTGACCTGTTCACCGACCTGCTGAACCTGAACATCGCCCTGGCCGTCGCGGTCGCGGCGGTGATGGTCCTGCGCCTGCCGGCGCGGCGGCTGTTCGGGGCGCGGGTCGCGTATGGTCTGTGGATTTTGCCGGCCCTGGCGGGGTTGGCAATGCTGGCGCCCGCGCGGGTGCAGATCGTCCGGATTCCGGCGACGGCGGGCGAAGCGGGAGCGGCGACGGTCGCGAGCGGAGTCGCCCTGGCCGACGCTCCGGTCGATATCCGGCCCTATCTGGCGGCGCTATGGTTGCTGGGCGTGGCGGCGAGCCTGGCCTGGCTGGCCTGGAACCAGGTCCGGTTCGCGCGCGCCGCCAAGGCCGGCAAGGCCGGGCCGGCGGTGGTCGGCGTCCTGCGCCCGCGCGTGGTGGTTCCCGACGATTTCGAAGGCCGCTACACGCCGCGCGAGCGCGAGGTGGTGCTGGCCCACGAGCAGACGCACCTGAAGCGCCGCGATCCGCCGGTCAACGCGTTGGTGGCCCTGGCGACCTGCATCAACTGGTTCAACCCGGCCGTCCACGTGATGGGCCGCTGGCTGCGGATCGATCAGGAACTGGCCTGCGACGCCGGCGTGATCGCCGCCTATCCCAAGGCCCGCCGCGCCTATGCCGAGGCCATGCTGAAGACCCAGCTGGCCGCCCGGCCCTTGCCGCTGGGCTGCCATTGGGCGACCCATCCCCTGGCTCAGCGCGTGAAGCTGCTGTCGCGCTCGACGCCCAGCCGCTGGCGTCGCCTGGCCGGGCTGTTCTGCATCACCCTGCTGGGCGTGGGCGGCGCCTCGGCGGTCTGGGCCTCGCGGCCCCCGGAAGTGGTGATGGCGGTCGATCCGCCGCGCTTCATCGCGCCGCCGCCACGAGCGCCGCGTCCGCCGCCCGCGCCGGTCGCGCCCAAGGCTCCGAAGGCGCGTCATGTCGCCGTGGCCCTACCGCAGGTCGCCGTCGTCGAGCCCGTCCTGCAGCCCGTGGCCGAACCGCCGCCGGTCGCGATCGAACCGCCGATGCAGATGCGCCGCATCCGGATCATCCACGCCGTCGCCGACCGCTCGGCGGTCCAGCCGGGGACGGCCGTGCGGGTGGTGGCCAGCGGCGTGGCGCCCGACGGCGTCCACCTGTGGGCCGACTTCACCGCCTTCGGCTCGCAGCGGCTCTATCGCAAGGGCGCCTATGAGCGGGGCGGCAGCCGCTATTCGCTGTTCACCAGCGTGGTCCAGCAGGGCGAGCGGCTGCGGGTCACGGTCAGCCTGGGCAAGGGCTTCCAGCCCGACCAGACCGGTTCGATCGAGCTTGCGCCCAACCAGACCGGCGTGGTGCGCCTGCCGACCGGCCAGGACATCGTCGTCACCACCAGCGTCCGCGCCGAGACGGCCGACGAGATCGAGGAAGGCCGCCAGCTGACGGCCTACCAGACGATGTTCGAGGGTATCCGCCGCGCCGAAAGGGGCTAGGCTTCCTTCTTCAGGCGCAGGTCTTGGTAGTCGTAGCTGAAGTCGGCCAGCGGCGAGACCGCCTTGACCAGGCACGAGACGACCTTGCCGTCCTTCAGGTCGAAGGTGAAGAAGGCGTCCTCCTGGGTGCGGTCGTCGAAGACGGTCTTGAAGGTCTCGCCGTCGAACACCTCCAGCTTGCCCTTCAGCAGCGGGGTCTTGTCGAACGAGACGTGCAGGCCCTGCTTCTTGCCCTTGCCCACCACCGAGACGGTCACCGTGCCGTACCAGGGGTCGCGATAGACGCCGGCATAGGCGGTCAGCGGCAGGCTGGGCTGTGCGCCCGACGACGGCGTGGTGGCCTTGGCGGCGTCCTTGATGGTGTCGGCGTCGTTCTGAGCCTGGACGCGCTTGGACGAGGCGATCCAGTCGAAGTCGCTGCGGCCCTGCAGGCGATCCGGCCCGCCGTAGCGCATGGAGCGCAGGACCGGGTTCTCCTCGGCGTTGGTCATCACCATGATGCCCGACTTCCGGCCCGGCAGCAGGCCCGTATACGAGATGAAGCCGGCCAGGCCCCCGGTGTGCCACAGCAAGCGCTCGCCGCGATGGTCCTGCACGAACCAGCCCAGCGCATAGGCCTGGATCGACGGGCGAGCGGGGTTTTCCGTGATCGGACCATCGCTGGAGGCGGTGATGGTCTGCGGCTTCCACATCTCCTTGGCCGACTCCTCGCTCCACAGCCGCTTGCCGCTCTGCGATTGACCCAGGCCCAGCTGGACCAGCAGCCACTGGGCGATGTCCTTGGGCGTGGAATTGACCCCGCCGGCGGGACCGGCCGCGTCAAAGCTGCTGTCGAACGGCAGGACGGTCTGGGGGCCCAGGCCCCGCACGGGCGGACCCAGGCGGCAGTGCGGTTGGGCGCGGTGGGCCAGGTTGACCAGGGCGGGGCTCGAGACCGTGTCGTTCATGGCCAGCGGCTGGAAGATCCGGGTCTTGATGACCTCTTCCCACTTCTGGCCGGTGACGGTCTCGATCAGCACGCCGGCGGCGACATAGAGCACGTTGTCATAGGCGTAGCCGCCCCGGAACTGACCGCCGATCGGCAGGTACTTCAGCCCGGCCACGATGTCGGCGCGGGTGTGGGTTGGCGAGGGCCAGATCATCAGGTCGCCGGCGCCCAGGGTCAGGCCGCTGCGGTGGACCAACAGGTCGCGGACGGTCATCAGCTTGGTGACCACCGGGTCGCTCATCTGGAACGACGGCATGTACTTCGTGACCGGCGCGTCCCACGCCAGCTTGCCTTCCTCGACCAGCATGGCGATCAGGGCGGCGGTCATGGCCTTGGTGTTCGAGGCGATGCCGAAGGCGGTGTTCTCGTCGACCCTGTCCTGGGTCCCGAGTTTCTTGACGCCGTAGCCCTTTGCCAGGGTGACCTTGCCGTTCTCGACCACCGTGACGCCCAGGCCCGGCTGGTCGGGGAAGGCCGCCATGACGTCTTGCGCGAACTTGTCGACGGCCGCGCCGACGGCGCCAGTGTCCTGGGCGAAGGCCCGGTTGCCGAACGCCGCGAGACCTCCCGTCGCCAGAGCCGAGACGAGGGCGGTGCGGCGAGTGGTGGCGAGCATGGGCGGTCCTTCGGCGTGAAGGCGGGAGGCTATGCTGATGCTTGGCAGGGCGGCAAGGCATGAAGCGCCCCCTCCGTCACGATGCTGCGCATCGCGCCACCTCCCCCGTTTCACGGGTGAGGAGGTTTTCTCCTCCCTCGCGAAGCGGGGGAGGTGGATCGGCGCGGATACGCGACGAGACGGAGGGGGCGCTCAGTTACCCCCGTCCAGCAGCCGTCGCGCGATCACCTGCGCCTGGATCTCCCCCGCGCCCTCGAAGATGTTCAGGATCCGCGCATCCGCCAGCAGCCGGCTGGCCGCGTACTCCATCGCGAACCCGTTCCCGCCGTGGATCTGCAGCGCGTTGTCCGCCGCCGCCCAGGCCACGCGCGCCGCGATCAGCTTGGCCATCCCCGCCTCGAGGTCACACCGCTTGCCTTCGTCCTTCTGACGGGCGGCGTAGTAGGTCAGCTGGCGCACGCCCATGATCTCGGCGGCCATCATGGCCAGCTTGTTGGCGACGCGCGGGAAATGGAAGATCGCCTGGCCGAACTGCTGGCGGTCCAGGGCGTAACCGAGGCCGGTCTCCAGCGCGGCTTGCGCGACGCCGATGGCGCGGGCGGCGGTCTGGATGCGGGCGCTCTCGAAGGTGGCCATCAGCTGCTTGAAGCCCTGGCCCGGGACGCCGCCCAGCAAGTTCTCGGTGGGCACCGTGAAGCCGTCGAAGCCGAGTTCGAACTCCTTCATGCCGCGATAGCCAATCACCCCGATCTCGCCGCCGCTCATGCCGTCGGCCGGGAAGTCGTCGCCCTCCACGCCGCGCGGCTTGGGGGCCAGCAGCATGGAGAGGCCGCGATAGTCGGTGGTGGCCGGGTCGGTGCGGACCAGCAGGGTCATGACGTCGGCGCGGGCGGCGTGGGTGATCCAGGTCTTGTTGCCGGTCACGACGTACTGGTCGCCCTTCAGCTCGGCGCGGGTGCGCAGGGCGCCCAGGTCCGAGCCCGTGTTCGGCTCGGTGAAGACAGCGGTCGGCAGGATTTCGGCGCTGGCGATGCGGGGCAGCCAGTATTCCTTCTGGGCGTCGGTGCCGCCGGTCAGGATCAGCTCGCCGGCGATCTCCGAGCGGGTGGCCAGCGAGCCGACGCCGATCCAGGCGCGGGAGAGCTCCTCGGACACCACGCACATGGCGGTCTTGCCCATGCCGCTGCCGCCGAACTCTTCCGGGATGGTCAGGCCGAACACGCCCAGCGCGCCCAGCTCCTCGACCAGCTCGATCGGGATCAGCTGGTCCTTCAGGTGCCACTCGTGGGCGAAGGGGCTCACCTTTTCTTCCGCGAAGGCGTGGAACTGGTCGCGGATCATCTCGAAGGTCTCGTCGAGACCGGTCTGTTCGAGCGTGGGTTTGCCGCGCGCGTCCGCCAGCAGCTGGGCGACGCGGGTTTTCACCGCCTGGGTTCCGCCCTCGACCATCAGCCTCATCAGGCCGTTGGAATAGAGCCGGTTCAGCACCGCGCGGTCTTCGACGAGATGGGCCGGGCGGACGATCTCGCCCTGGTTCATCGGCACGCCGCCGACCAGCTGGGCGCAGTATTCGGAAAACAGCAGCTGGGCCAGCAGGGCCTCGATCTCGCCGAACTGGCCTTCGTCCTGCAGCCGCTCGGCCCAGCCGGCGACCTGGTTCAGGAGCTCGGCATAGGCGGCGTACCAGCCATAGCCGTGGACGCGATGCTGGTGGACGTCGGCCAGCTTGCGATCGATCTTGCCGCCGTCGGGGGCGATGTGGGCCAGCACCTGTGGCTTGGCCTCGGCCACGAACAGGCCGGCGGCGTCAGCGGCTTCTCGGAGAAGACCCAACAGGCCGGGCAGGATCAACGTCTCGGACGGGCTTGCCGTATGCGTCATGCTTGCTCCCCTGCGCCAAACAGTTGTTTTCTTTCACCCTGGCGCTTTTCGCATCTGCGAGCAATGCCGCAGCGCAGCGTAAAATCATAAAAGGGGAAGAGACATGCTGACGGTTCACCACCTCAACGAGTCACGCTCGCAGCGGATCCTGTGGCTGCTGGAGGAACTGAACCTCCCCTACGAGATCGTCTTCCACACCCGAGACCCTAAGACCCGCCTGGCCCCGCCGTCGCTGACGGCCATCCACCCGCTGGGCAAGTCGCCGGTGATTGTTGATGGCGACCTGACCATCATCGAGTCCGGCGCGATCATCGACTACGTGATCCGTCGCCACGCCGAGGGCCGCCTGGCCCCCGATCCGGCCAGCGCCGACTACGACCGCTATCAGCAGTGGCTGCACTATGCCGAGGGCTCGGCCATGCTGCCGCTGATGCTCAACATGTATGTCGGCCGGCTGGGCGAAAGCGGCGCGCCGTTGCATCCGCGCATCCAGTCGGAAATCACCAACCACCTGTCGTTCGTCAACGACCAACTGGCGGGGCGCGAGTTCTTCGTCGGCGACAGCCTGACCGGCGCCGACATCCAGATGAGCTTCGTGCCCGAGGTCGCCAAGGCCATGGGCAAGCTGCCGGAATACCCGCACATGGCCGCCTGGATCGAGCGGATGCACGCGCTGCCGGCCTGGAAGGCGGCGCTGGAGAAGAGCGGGCCTTACGCGCTGGGGGCTTAAGAGGGATCGACGTTCAAGTCGGCGGGCCCGTCCTCGCCCTTCGACAGGCTCAGGGTGAGGACTACTTTTGAGGCCGAGTCAGTAGAAAACCTCATCCTGAGCTTGTCGAAGGACGAGGTTTCGGCCCCAGCCTAGGCGACCTCGATCGTCAGCGGGGCGCCGCCGGCCGCGATCGCCAGCAGGCGGTCGATGTTCGGATGCGCGCCCGGACGCTCGCGGGCGTCCGCGGTGTGCTCGCCGAAGACCAGCAGGCCGTGCTCGGCGGCCTGGGCGTCCAGGGCGCCGAAGGCCTGCTTCAGGTACTGGTAGACGGCCAGCGAGCCTTGCTTGCCCGGCTGGTTCTCGATGCTGGCGACCACCGCGCCCTGGACATCGACCAGGTCGATGCGCTGCACGCCGTCGATGGCCGGCAGCTGCTGGAGGTTATCCTTGAAGGTCGCGCCAGGTTGGATCATCGCCAGCTTTCTTGAGGGCCAGAGGTCGTTGCGGGCGGGCCTGTACCACCCCCCGCGAACTTTTTTCAACATGAACGAAATCTGCTGAACGGGTCCGCGCAGCCGTTCAGCTTCACCCTGTCATGGTCTGTCTCACGGGGTTGCTGACCCCGAAGACTTTCAAAAGGGACCAAGACCATGACCACCATGACCAAGATCAAGACCATCACCCTGACCCTGGGCGCCGCCGCCACCGCTCTGTCGCTGGCCGCTGCTCCCCAAGCCAGCGCCGGCGTCATCGGCTGCAAGGCCTCGGGCTCCAAGCAGGAAGTCGGCGCTGTCGTCGGCGGCCTGCTGGGCGCCCTGGCCGGCAACAAGATCGCCGGCAAGGGCGATCGCGGCACGGGCACGGCCATCGGCGCCGTGGTCGGCGCGGGCGCCGGTTCGGCGGTCGGCTGCGGCATGCAGAAGACCGAGGCGGCCAAAGAGGTCGGCGGCATCTACAAGTCGGGCGGCTATCGCTACGCCCAGACCGTCCAGGCCGCGCCGCTGGTCCAGACGAAGGGCAAGTACGTCGCCCGTTCGACCCTGAACCTGCGCGCCGCCGCCTCGACCCGCGGTGAACGTCTGGGCGCGGTCAGCTCGGGCGAGACCTTCCAGGCCCTGGGCCGCACCGGTGACGGCAAGTGGATCCTGGTTGGCCAGAACGGCGTCGGCGTCGGCTACGTCAGCAGCGCCTACGTCTACCGCGCCTAACGCGGGTTAGAGCTTTCGGGGCGCGTCCGCTCCGTCCCTCTGGCCGCGCTTCGAGAAGAGAGCCCGTTCGGTCGCCATGACCGGGCGGGCTTTTTCGTGCGCGTCAGCTAAGGGCGCTGACCCCGCCGAGCCAGGTCTGCCAGACCACCACCAGCGCCCAGTGCAGGATCACCGCCGGCCAGATCGACCCCGTCTGGCGCTTGGTGATCGCGCAGCCGAGGCCCAGGACCGCGCAGCACAGCAGGAAGTCGGGGCGCAGGAAGATCGAGGCGGCGGACTTCAGGAAGGTCACGGCCTCGAACACGTGCCAGACGGTGTAGAGGGCGGTGGAGGTGGCGATCTCCAGTTTCGGCCGTTGGCTCTCGCTGGGGCCGGGTGTCAGCAGGCCCCGGAACGGGAGCTCCTCGCCGAGGGCGGGGATGAAGAACACCACCAGCATGCGTAGGGGGAGGCCGGGTTCGGTCGGCTGGAGCCGGTAGAGGCCGGTCACGAAACCGATCAGCATCATCACCGCCAGGGTGGCGATGGAGACGGCGAGGCAGAACAGCCAGCCGCGTGCGGTGGGGACGGTGCGGAGACTGGTGAGCAGGCGGTGGCGGTAAACTTCCAAGTTCAGCGCCATTCCCCACACTCCGTCTCCCCGGCGAAAGCCGGGGCCCAGATCGAACCCGTTGAAGGTCGAGAAATACACGAGGCCGTAGGCGCGATCACCCCAAAGGCTCAGGCTGTATCTGGGCCCCGGCGTTAGGC
>NZ_JBWKZF010000018.1:0-65753 GCF_059424195.1 Caulobacter sp. GW456-12-1-14-TSB4 | reverse complement strand
GACGGGAGTTGGGGGGGGGCTCCCTAAGTCCGCCACCGCAGCGTCTGATCCTTCACTGGGTTCACGAACGCCCGGCCCTCTTTCCGGCTCGCCGCCCACTCCCGCTTGCACTGGTGGTACCAGCGCGCCTGCTGGTCAGCGTCGCCCACCCACATCAGCGGCGGGTTCTGCTTCAGCCCCGGCGTCTGGGCCGCGACGATGGCGCCGTCCTGGCGCAGGAACGCCCGGGCCGCCACGCGGATGATCGGATAGAAGGCCGTGAAGGCCCAGTGGTCCGACCACATGATCTGGTTCATCCGGGTCTTGCCGGCGTTGATCGGCGTCATGGCCGACAGGGCCAGCACCTGCTTGTCGCCCACCGTCACATGCTCCCAGCGCAGGCCCGGCAGGCGGAAGGTGATCTCGGTCAGCGGCTCGCCGCCCAGGATGGCGTAGGCCTTGGAGTTCTTGGACGGCTCGTGCCGCACCATGGTGAAGCCGGCCTCGGACGGGCTGAAGGTCTTCTTCTTCTCGTGCTGGCTGGTCTTGGTCCGCCACCACCATTGCTGATGCACGAACGGGCCGTGGGCCGGGTCGATCAAACCGAGCACCGCGTGGTCGATATGGATGTCGTAGTCCAGGTGATCGACCAGCTTGGGCTTGCCGCCCACCACGCCGGGGATGGTCGGCGGCGGTTCCGGCGGCTGACCGTCGAAGCGCGGGTCCGAGGCCATCCAGATCCAGACCAGGCCTTGGCTCTCCACGGTCGGATACTTGCGCACCCGCACCTTGGAGATGTCGAAGTCGCTGTCGGCGGTCAGGGACGGGATCGACTTGCAGGCCCCGTCGGGCCCAAAGCGCCAGCCGTGATAGGGGCACTCGATGCTGTCGCTGCCGTCGGCCTCGCGGTGCACGCGGCCCGCCGACAGGGCGGCGGCGCGGTGGGGGCAGATGTCGCGGATGGCGTAGGCCTCGCCCTTGCGGGTGCGGCCCAGCAGGATCGGCTCGCCCAGATATTCGCGCTTCTCGGCCTTGCCGGGTTTCAGGTCCGGCGACAGGCAGGCGACGTACCAGGCGTCCCAGACGAAGCCTTCGCCGAACTTGTCGGCGGCTCCGGATTTGGCCTTCAGGATCGGAGCGTCGTCGGCAGGCATGTCGTGGTTTCTAGCGGGCTTGGGTGAACGCTGTAACTTGAGGCGCAGTGTCGCAGAGCTCTGCGACAGCCGTACACGGACTCAGAAAAGCGTCAGCCAGCGGCTGGAGCGGTCACGCACCGCCAGGCCCACCGACCGAATTCCCCCGAACGCACGCCCCGCCCTCAGGAGGCCCTACCGCGACGCGGCGGTCTCCACCAGGCGCTGATAGAAGCGCACCATTCGCCCGACATTGTCCAGGCTGATGTGCTCGTCTGTGCCGTGGATGATCTTGGTCTCGTCGACTTTGAGCACCAGCGGCTGGAAGCGGTAGACGTCGCTGGCCACCCCGCCCAGATAGCGGCTGTCGGTGCCGGCGGTGACCAAGCCCGGCACGACCGGGGCCTTGCTCTCGTCGGCGGCCAGACCGGCCAGCGTTTTCCAGGCGTCCGAACTGGTCGAGGACACGCTCGAGGGCTCGTCGGTCTTGATCCAGCTCAGCTCGACCGGCAGCTTGCCGACCGCGTCCTTGGCCCGCGCCATGACCTTGGCCGAGCTGTCGCCCGGCGCGATGCGGTAGTTGATCCAGGCCGTGGCGTCCTGCGGCAGGACGTTCTCCTTCGGCGAGCCCTTCAGCATGGTCGGGGCGATCGTGGTGTGCAGCATGGCCGCGCCCGCTGGGGTCTTGGCCGTAACCTTCACCAAGAGCGGCGCGAACAGCCAGGTGTTGGCCGCGAAGATCTTGACCACCGGCGAGGCGTGCGGGGCGATCGCTTTGAGCATGTCCGCGCCCGGACCTTGGAACTTCATCGGGGCTTGGTGCGCGTCGATGGCCTGCACCGCCTTGGCCAGGGTCACCACGCCGCCGCCGTCGGCCGGCGGGGCCGAGGAGTGGCCGCCCACGGCGGGGGCCACGACCTTCATGGTGCCATAGCCCTTCTCGGCCGTGCCGATGATGGCGGCGGGTTTGTCGGTGACCGGGTGGTCGGCGACCACGGCCATGCCCTCGTCCAGCACGAACTGGGCCTTGATGTTGCGCGATTTCAGCAGGGCCGCGGCGGCGCGGGCCCCGACGCCGCGCACCTCCTCGTCATGGCCGCTGACCACGATGACGGTGCGCACGGGCTTGAAGCCGCTGGCGGCCACCGCGTCGATGGCCTCGAACAGCGTGACCAGCGAGCCCTTGTCGTCGATCGAGCCCCGGCCCCAGACCGCGCCGTCGGCCACGACGCCGTCGAACGGCGGATGGGTCCAGGCGCCCTCGCTGCCCGGCGTGACCGGCACCACGTCCTGGTGGGCCATCAGCACGATCGGCGGCAGGGCCGGGTTCGAGCCGGGCCAGGTGTAGACCAGGGTGTGCTCGGCGATGACGTCGCGGGTCATGACCTTGTGGGCGTTGGGATAGGTCGCCTGCAGCCAGGCGTGCAGCTTGTCCCACTCGGCCGGCTGGTCCTCGGCCTTATCCTGGTGGCTGATGGTCTGGAAGCGGACAGCCTCGGCCAGGTGGCCGGCGACCTTGTTCACGTCCAGCGGACGGGCGGCGGCGAGTTTGACGCTGGCGGGATCAACGACAGCCGGCGCCTTGAAGGTGGCGGTCCGTACGGCGACCACGCCGGCTACGGCCAGAACCAGACCCACGGCCGTCAAAGCGACCTTGCCCCCGACACCCATCACGCAACTCCCCGAACATTTGTTGGGAGGGACTGTGCGTCGGCCAAGCGCGGCTGGCAATGCTGCCGTAGGGGAGACGTGGTTTAGGTAGCGAACCGCTCCAGCGCCTTGCCATGTGGCGGCATCCGCTCCGCCGTCTGACGGTAGAGCGCCCGGATCTGCTCCAGCCGCTCCAGCATTGTCCGCTCATCCATCAGATCTGCCAGCGGATCGTAGCCCTCCGGCTCGGCGCTCTGGCCGATCATCACCGCCAGCCAGTTGGCCTCCTGGAAGATCGACGGGTGCGGGAAGATGGTCATGCCGCGGGTGCGGAACAGCTCCATCTTGTGGCGCAGCGAGTCCGGGACCTCCATGTGCCGCATCCGGTCCCAAAGCGGCTGACCGACACGCTGGTTGGCGTGGTAGTGGAACACCAGGAAATCCCGGATCTGCTCCATCTCCTCGGCCATCATGTCGTTGTAGAGCTCGGCCGCGGCGGGGTCGTTCCTGGCCGTCGGGAAGCTGCCGGCCAGCTTGATCAGCCCGTGCTGGATCAGGTGGATCGAGGTCGATTCCAGGGGCTCCATGAAGCCGCTCGACAGGCCCAGCGCCACGCAGTTCTTGAACCGTGATTTCTTCCGTCGCCCGGTCGTGAAGCGCAGGAAGCGCGGGTCGGCCAGGACGGTGTTGTCCGAATGCTCGGCCGCCAGGGCCTTCAGCAGCGTATCGGCGGCCTGATCGTCGCCGATGTGGTCGCTGACATAGACATAGCCGTTGCCGGTGCGGTGCTGCAGCGGGATGCGCCAACGCCAGCCGGCCTCTTCGGCGGTGGCGCGAGTGTAGGGGACGGGGTCCTCATAGCGCGCCGACGGGACCGCTACCGCCCGGTCGGCCGGCAGGAACGACGACCAGTCCTCATAGCCGACACCCAGCGCCTTGCCGATCAGCAGGCCCCGGAAGCCCGAGCAGTCGATGAAGAAGTCACCCTCCAGCGCGCCGCCGTCCTCCAGCGTCACCGAGGCGATGGTCCCGTCCAGCGGGTCCAGGCTCACGCCCTTGATAGTCTGCTCGATGCGGGTCACGCTCCGACCCTCGGCCACCTCGCGCAGCAGCTTGGCGTAGAGCGCCGCGTCGAAGTGATAGGCGTGACCCATGGTGGCGCGCGGATCACGCGGATCGTCGGTGCGCCAGTCGAAGCGCCCGGCCTTGGCGGCCAGGGCGCTGAGCGAGAACTCCGACAGCGCCGCCGCGTAACCCAGCTTCCGCGCCCGCAGCCAATAGGAGTGGAACGAAACCCCGCCGCCCATCGGCCCGCCGAAATTGCCGAACGGGTGGATATAACGCTCGGCCGGATCGCCCCAGCCGACGAACTCGATGCCCAGCTTGAACGAGCCTTCCGTGGCCGCCAGCATCCGGCCTTCGTCGACGCCGACGATCTGGTTGAAGAAGGTGATCGGCGGGATCGTCGCTTCGCCCACGCCCACCGTGCCGATCTCGGCCGACTCCACCAGGGTGATGCGTAGCTGTTGTGGCGTGAACAGCTTGGAGAAGAACGCGGCCGCCATCCAGCCGGCCGTGCCCCCGCCGACGATCACCAGGTGTGAGATCTTGCCGTCCATGTCGTCCCCCCCGCCGACTCCCCAGTCGGGCGGGGCGAGCCAAACATTCCCGGGGCGGATCGTCCAGCTAGGGTTTCAGGCTCTCGACCCAGCCCCGGGTGGCGTGACAGGCGGCCATCGCCCGTTGATAGCCCTCGCGGGCGGTGGTGCGGGCGACATAGGCCTTCTCGGCCTCGCCCAGGGCGTAGCCGTGCCGCTGGGCGAACTCTAGGGCGTAGGTCACCGAGATGTCGGCCGCCGTGAACGCCTCGCCGGCCATGTAGGGCGCGCGGGCAAGCTGGCGGGTGACAAGACCGAGGCGGCTCTCGAACACCGATCGCGCCTTGCGGGCGCCCCAGTTGTCGCGCTCGTCCGGCGGCGCGAGGTTCTTGCTGACCACGACGAAGTACCAGGACGCGGCCAGGCCCGCCTCGCCCAGATGCAGGAACTGCAGGTATGGGCCAAAGCGCGGATCATCAGGGGACGGCGCCAGGGGCGTCGGGCCGTGGCGAGCGGTGAGGTACTCCATGATGGCGATCGACTCGACCAGCGTGGTGTCGCCGTCCTGCAGCGCCGGGATGAACCCCGCAGGATTGATCGCCAGATACTCCGGATCGTGCTCGACCCCGACCAGCAGGTCCACGGGCCGCAGCCGGTAGGGCAGGCCCATCTCCTCCAGCAGCCAGACGACCCGGAAGCCCCGGCCTTCGCCATAGACGGTGATCATGCGAGCTAAGCCCCCTCGCTGATCTCCTGCACCTCCTCGAACGTCCGCAGGCCCGGACGCTGGGCGCAGACCAGCACCGCCATGTTGCCGGGCAGGTGCTGATTGGCCAGCATCTTCTCGTGGGCGGCCGGGATCTGGTCCCAGGGGAAGACCTCCGACAGGCACGGGTCGACGCGGCGATCGACGACCAGCTGGTTGGCGGCCGAGGCCTGCATCAGGTTGGCGAAGTGGGAGCCCTGCACGCGCTTCTGGCGCATCCACAGGAAGCGGGCGTCCATGGTCAGGTTGAAGCCGCTGGTGCCGGCGCAGATGGCGACCATGCCGCCGCGCTTGACCACGAACACGCTGACCGGGAACGTCGACTCGCCGGGGTGCTCGAACACCAGGTCCACGTCGCGGTTGCCGGTGATCTGCCAGATGGCTTTGCCGAACTTGCGGCTCTCCTTCATGTAGTCGGTGAATTCGGGACCGTTGACCTTGGGCAGCTGGCCCCAGCAATTGAATTCCTTGCGGTTCAGCACCGCCTTGGCGCCCATCGACAGCACGAACTCGCGCTTGTCGTCGTCGCTGACCACGCCGATGGCGTTCGCGCCCGCAACCGCGGCCAGCTGCACGGCGAAGACGCCCAGGCCCCCCGACGCGCCCCAGACCAGCACGTTCTGGCCAGGCTTCAGCTCATGCGGCTTGTGGCCGAACAGCATGCGGTAGGCGGTGGCCAGGGTCAGGGTGTAGCAGGCGGCCTCTTCCCAGGTCAGGTGCTTGGGACGCGGCAACAGCTGGCGCGACTGCACCCGGCAGAACTGGGCGAAGCTGCCGTCCGGCGTCTCGTAGCCCCAGATCCGTTGGCTGGACGAGAACATCGGGTCGCCGCCGTTGCACTCCTCGTCGTCGCCGTCGTCCTGATTGCAGTGGATGACGACCTCGTCGCCCAGCTTCCAGCGCTTCACCTTGGAGCCGACCGCCCAGACGATGCCCGAAGCGTCGCTGCCGGCGATGTGGAAGGGCTGCTTGTGGCCATCCAGAGGGCTGATCGGCTCGCCCAGCGCGGCCCAGACGCCGTTGTAGTTGACGCCGGCGGCCATCACGAGGACCAGCACCTCGTCCTCGCCAATCTCCCAGGTGGGCACGACCTCGACCTGCATGGCCGTGGACGGCGGGCCGTGGCGCTCCTTGCGGATGCTCCAGGCGTACATGGATTTGGGCACGTGGAAGGCCGGCGGGATCTCGCCGATCTCGTAGAGGTCCTTCAGGACAGGTTCAGCCATGTCACTCCCCGTTCTCTCGCATCGCAACAACGCTTGAGGGCCAAACTCGGCCCACGACGGACTGTGCGCGCCCGCTTGTTTCCGGGTCTTGGCAGTGAGGCTGAGACAACTGTTTGAAACTGGCAAGGGGAATCTTGTGCGTCGCAGCATGGCCCAAATGGAAGACCATGGGGAAGGTTGCCCGGCTTGGCGTCGCAGGCCACGATGAGGGCATGATCCACCTGTCGCGCCCCCATCCCGCCATCGCGCTCATCGAGCTGGACACCGCCCCCGCCAACGTCCTGGCCATGGCCGAAAGGGCGAGGCTGCTGGAGGCCTTCGCGGCGATCGAGGCCGACAGGGCGGTGCGGGTGGTGGTGCTCACCGGCCGCAACGGCGCGTTCTGCACGGGCGACGACCTGGCCGAGTCCATGTCCCGCGACGTCCAGGCCCAGACGGCGGCGATCCTCCACTTCCTGGCCATGGCCGACACCGTCGCCGAAGCCCGCATCCCGGTGATCGCGGCCATCGACGGCTGGTGCATCGGCGGCGGCCTGGAACTGGCCCTGGCCGCCGACATCCGCCTGGCCAGCGACCGGGCCAGCTTCGCCTGCTCGGCGGTGAGGATGGGGCTCACGGCGTCGGCGGGGCGGCTGACGAAACTCATCGGCGAAAGCCGCGCCAAGCCGCATCTGCTGACCGGCGCGCCGTTCGATGCGGAGCGGGCGCTGGCGGATGGGATGTTAGCGGAGGTGCATCCGGCGGAGATGCTGCTGGACGTGGCGCTGGCCATGGCGACGGTGATCGCCTCCCGCGCGCCGCTGGCGGTGGAAGCGACCAAGCGCGTGGCGTCAGGCGTCTCGACGACGGAGGCCGAGACGCCGGGACTGGCCGCGACGGCCGATCATGCCGAGGCGCGAGCGGCGTTCATGGGCAAGCGGGCGGCGGTGTTCGAGGGGCGGTGAGGCGAAAGAGGTCCTTAAGTGATCATTCTGGAGAACGTCGTTCTCCGTTGTCTTGTTTTCGGTTGAAATTGGAAGATAGTTCTCGACCAGGTTGTTGGCGGTCTTTCCTGGCCGCCATGCCTTTAGCCTGGGGGGCGACATGCGATTTCTGCGTTGGGCGACGCTTGCGAGCGTCGCGTCGTTGCTTGCGGCGTGCACACACATCGAAACCTCGCCGGATCGGTTGGCGACCGGGGCGAGGGAAGCCCTGCCTGGCGTGAGCTACTCGCTGCCGATGCTGCAGTACGATCTCGCCATCACCCGCACCCTGGTGACCTGCCCGACCAAGGTTACGCTGGGGGGCAAGGAGGCGCTGGACTCCAGTCTCGGCTTCGAGGTCGAGGCGACGGCCAAGGGCGAGTATGTTCCAGGTGAATTCTACCGCGTCGATTACGACAAGCTCTCGTCCTGGTTCAAGACCAGCACCTTTGTGCTCGAACGCCATGCCAACGGGACGCTCAAGTCTCTGAATGCGGCGGCCGTCGACCAGACCGGCGAGGTCATCAAGGACGTCACCAAGACCGGCATCCTGGTCAGCTCGTTGGGCGCTGGCGGCCCCATTCTCGCGGCCGACGCGGTGGCGAAGAATGCGAACGTCGCGGGCCAGGCCTATCTGGCGAACAACAAGGGTCCGCGCTCGAAAGAATGGAGCGCGTTGGTCGAGAAGTTCAGCGCCATGGTCGCCGCGGAGGAGCAGGGTCCCGTCGACAAGGCCAGGAACGACTTGTGGCAAGCACGGTCGAACAAGCTTGCAAGCCTTGTCGACGCCAGTCTCGTCCCCAGGCGTATCGTCCAATGCCAGGACAGCGCCCTGGCCGCGACCGCGGCGCGCGCCTCCAATCGCAAGAATTCAAAGGACAAGACCAAAGCGCTGGTCGAGTTAAATCGCACCATCGCCAACCAAGTCACTATGGCTGGCCTGAAAATGCTTGGAACCGATGAGCGCAAAGCGCTTGCCGGCAACTTCACGGAACAAGAAGCGCTTGTGAAGGCGCTGGCCGATCTCGATGAAGACCTTGTGGAGATCAATAAGTCCCTGACGATCAAAACCACCAAGATGTGGCCAGAGCGCTTCGATACAAGCGGCAGCACACTTGTCGCCCTGACTGGCGGGCAAGAGGAAAAGCTGAAAGGCCTGCTGATCGACGAGGATGTCCAGATTCTGGATCCGGTGCTTTTCGCGACCAAACTCGAAAAGCTGACCCAAGCCGAGCGCGCCCGGTTGATCGCCGAGTATCCGATCGAGCTTGCTGGCTTCCTCGATCGCTTCGGGACGATCAAGAAACAGGAAGCCCCCAAAGAGCCTTGTGTCGGCGCAGCGGCTTCGAGCGGGGTTTCGGTGAAGGCTTGCGCCGCCGAAAAGCTCCTGGTGACCGTGGCCTTGGTCCGCGACGAGCCTGGGCGAGACGACTGCGCTACGTCGGACCGTGCTTCGGTCGAAGAGTGCCTGCGCCGGACGACCGCCGCCGAGCAGGCGAAGGAACGCGCCGCCGCCACCGACAAGGTCAAGCCAGATCGCGGCCCCGCGCCGCCACCGCGTCTCCAGGATCCTGTCGTGACCCAGGCCCGCGACAACACGCCCGACCCCGGCATATTTGTCCGCGACGCAGCCCTGGCGCGCCTGGTGATGTGCCAGGCCGATACCTGCACGCTGGAGTCCAAGAACCTGGCCAAGGTGGACAAGGTCTATGCGCCCCAGGTCGGCCAGCTGCGTTTCCTGCCCTTCCAGAATGGCGCCTTCGAGTCCAACGCCCTGACCGTGGTGGTGCGGGAGGACGGTAAGCTGGAGAAGGTCGAGTACAAGCGCGACAAGGCCGTGGCGCAAGCCCTGTCCGCCACGGGCGCCGATGTTGCCGGCCAGTTGCGGACCGAGCAGAAGCGCCTCGAGCAGCAGGCCAAGGACGATATCACCTACGCCCGATCCGAACGCGCGGCGCAGCGCACCGAGGCGGCCGCCATTCGCACCGAGAACGCGGCCATCCTTGGTCAGCCCGCCGCCGAGATCCAGGCCCAGATCGACCTCCTCACCAAGAAGGCGGCGCTCAGGAAGGCCGAGGTCCCCGAGACCCCGGATCAGTACGCCGCCCAGAACGAAGAGATCGCGCGGCTGAACAAGGACACCGCCGTCCTCGTGGCCAGACGTCTGCGACAGGAAGCCATCACCGCGGCCGACAAGCTGGGTGTTTCCACGGATCTTGACTGACGCGTTTCGGGGCAGCGGGTTGGCTTGCATCGACGCCTTGTGTCGGCGAGCCAATTCGCACCCGCGAACCCCACATTGCGTCGCAGCAAATCCAGGATCATGATCGCCGGTAAGTAAGGCCGACAGAGCCGCCCCGGGAGCCCGCCATGTCCTCGACGCCGTATCAGCATGCGCCGGATCCGCCATGGATCTTCCGGACCTATGCCGGCCACTCGACGGCGGAGAAGTCCAACGCGCTGTATCGCGCCAACCTCGCCAAGGGCCAGACGGGGCTGTCGGTGGCCTTCGACCTGCCCACCCAGACCGGCTACGACCCCGACCACATCCTGGCGCGCGGCGAGGTCGGCAAGGTCGGCGTGCCGGTCAGCCACCTGGGCGACATGCGCCAGCTCTTCAACGAGATCCCGCTGGAGAGGATGAACACCTCCATGACCATCAACGCCCCGGCCGCCTGGCTGCTGGCGATGTACGTGGCGCTGGCCGACGAGCAGGGGGCGGACCGGGCTCTGCTGCAGGGCACGACGCAGAACGATCTGATCAAGGAGTATCTGTCGCGCGGCACCTACATCTTCCCGCCGGGGCCGAGCCTGCGGCTGATCGGCGACATGATCGCCTGGTGCTATCGCGAGGTTCCGAAGTGGAACCCGATGAACGTCTGCAGCTACCACCTGCAGGAGGCCGGCGCGACGCCGGAGCAGGAGCTGGCCTTCGCCCTGGCCACCGCAATCTCGGTGCTGGACACGGTCAAGGCCGGCGGCCAAGTCCCCGACGAGGACTTCGAGATCGTCGCCTCGCGGATCAGCTTCTTCGTCAACGCCGGCGTGCGGTTCGTCACCGAGCTGTGCAAGATGCGCAGCTTCACCAAGCTGTGGGACCAGATCCTGCTGGAACGCTACGGCGTGCGGGACAAGAAGGCGCGGCGCTTCCGCTACGGGGTGCAGGTCAACTCGCTGGGCCTCACCGAGCCGCAGCCCGAGAACAACGTCTACCGCATCCTGATCGAGGCCCTGGCCGTCACGCTCAGCAAGGACGCCCGCTGCCGGGCCTTGCAGCTGCCGGCCTGGAACGAGGCCCTGGGCCTGCCGCGGCCGTGGGACCAGCAGTGGTCGCTGCGGATGCAGCAGGTGCTGGCCTACGAGACCGACCTCTTGGAATACGAGGACCTGTTCGACGGCTCCCACGTGGTCGAGGCCAAGGTCGCCGAGCTGTCGAAGGGCGCGCTGGAGCAGTTGGCCCTGATCGACGCGATGGGCGGGGCGTCCAGCGCCATCGACTACATGAAGGCCGAGCTGGTGACCTCCAACGCCAAGCGGGTGCGCTCGGTCGAGACCGGCGACCTGACGGTGGTCGGCGTCAACCGCTGGACCGACACCGAGGTCTCGCCGCTGTCGGCGGGAGAGGGCGCGATCGAGACCGTCGATCCGCGCCTTGAGGCCGACGTCGTCGCGAGGTTGAGGGCCTGGCGCGAGGCCCGTAACGAGAGCGCCGTGGCCGCCGCCCTTGCCGACCTGCAAGCCGCCGCCCGCGACGGCCGCAACGTCATGGAGCCCTCGATCGCCGCCGCCAAGGCCGGCGTCACCACAGGCGAATGGGCCGGGGCCCTGCGCGAAGTGTTCGGCGAGTATCGCGGGCCTACGGGCGTGGCGATCGTCGTTTCGACCAACGAAGCCGAGGACGTCGAAGCGGTGAAGGCGCAGGTCGAGCGGGTCTCCGAACTGCTGGGCCGCACGCTCACCTACCTCGTCGGCAAGCCCGGCCTTGACGGCCACTCCAACGGCGCCGAGCAGATCGCCACCCGCGCCCGCGCGGTCGGCATGGAGGTGGTCTATGACGGCATCCGCTCGACCCCGGAAGAGATCGTCCGCCGCGCCAAGGAAAGCCGCGCCCACGTGGTCGGCCTGTCGATCCTGTCGGGCTCGCACCTGGACCTCGTGCAGGAAGTCATCCGCGTCATGCGCGCCGAGGGCCTGGGTGACATCCCCGTCGTCGCCGGCGGCATCATCCCCGAGGCCGACGCCCTGATCCTCAAGCAGATGGGCGTGGCGCGGATCTACACGCCCAAGGACTTCAAGATCACCGAGATCATGGGGGATGTGGTGCGGCTGGTGGAGGCGACGGTGTTGGAGCGGGCTTAGGCCGCCTCGATCAACCGCCGAAACAGGTCCTCGGTTCGCGCCCAGAGCTCAGGATCGCGCGGCTTCGGACCCGGCTTCTCGCGCAACCCCCACTCCATCTGCGTCCGGACATAGTCGTCGATGGCGGCGATGCGGTCGCCGACGCCTACGCTTTCACCGGCGGCCTGCTTGCGTTCACGCAGGTCGGTCAGGGCCTCGGCCGTCTCCGGCGGCAGGGTCACGCCCTTCAGCAATTCGGGCAGGTTCATCGGTGGCTGACCGCCGGGACCCTCGCGCAGCCAGTGCAGGGCGCAGGCGGGACGGATCACATAGAAATACTTCTTCAGCCGCACCTGGTCGCGACCCTCGATGAACTTGCCCCACTGCCGGCGGGCCAGCCCGTAGTAGTGGGCGATATCGCCGTGTTCGCTGCGCCAGGCTTGGCCGATCGGGGTGAAGGCGTCGCGGAAGCCCTCGGCCTCGGCATAGACGATTGGCGACGACAGCCACTCCAGGATGACGGCGTTGCCGCGCGAGGCCAGCTTCAGGGCCTTGGCGATGTCCCAGCCGCCCAGGTCCAGGTCATCCTCGATCGGGCGCTCGATGACGTCGCGGGCCGGCTCCAGCCCCAGATAGTCGCGGACCGGGCGGGCATAGATGAAGCGGACGTCGTAGTCGCTGTCGGGCGAGTGGAAGCCCCAGGCGCGGCTGCCGGACTCGACGGCCAGCAGGATGCGCACGTCTTCCTCGGCCGCGATCTGGGCCAGGGATTGCGCGATCTGGGCGCGGCGGCCGGCGTCGACGGCAGCGGTCGGATCGAAGGGCAGGACGTCGGTCATGCCGCCTTCTGCCTGTCAGACCCGCGTGGGGTCAACCTTGGCGCGCGGTCAACCGCCACGCCGCCCACAGCCCCACCAGCGCCAGTGGGGTGAAGGCTCCAAACAGCAGCAGGCCGTTGGTCTGGGCCAGCGCCGGGTCGATGCCGTGGCCGAAGCCCAGGACGTTGGCGAGCGCGCCCGCGCCGGCCGAGCCGACGGCGCCGCCGATCAGCAGGGCGGTGGGGACGGCGGAGGCGGCCATGCCTTGCTCGTCGGCGGGGGCGGCGGCGATGGCGCGGCGGGCGACGAAGGCGTGGGCCAGGCCAAAGCCACAGCCCAGGACGAGGAAGGCCAGGGCGTTCTCGATCATGGTCCCGCGCGCCGTGGCCCAGGCGCTGGCGAAGGCACCCAGGACGATGACGGCCGCGCCCAGGCGGATCATGCGGTCGTCCTTGTCGGCCGGGACGTTGCCGGCGGGCAGGGCGGCCAGGGTCCAGCCGGCAGCGATGGCCCCGGTGACATAGCCGGCCGTCAGGGGCGAGGCGCCGTGGCGGGCCTGGATGAAGGCCGCGCCATAGACCGTGAAGCCGATGATCGCCGCCTCGCAGGCGAAGATGTGCGTGAGGCCAAGGCCCGTGGCGGTGCGCAGGTCGGCAACCGTGCGGGGCAGCAGGCGATCGCTGGTCCTGGCGTTGGCGGCCAGCATGGCGGCCATGCCGGCGACTCCGCCCAGCGCCAGGATGGCCGAGACGGTCGGCGAGGCCACGACCCCGGCGCCGCCGATCAGGGTGACGCCGATCACCAGGAGGATCAGCTGCAAGGTGGGGATGCGGCTGCGGCCCTTGTCGCTCTTGTCCGCCGGCAGCATGACCATCACCGCGCCGACGAAGACCAGCGCCTGGACGACGAAGAACCAGAACGTCCCGCGCCAGAAGTGGGCTTCGGCGAACAGGCCGCCGAGCAGCGGGCCCAGCAGCGTCGCCGCGCCCCAGACCCCGGCCACCGCGCCATAGACGCGCGGCCACAGGCTCTCGGGGAAGAGCGCGGTGATGGCGACGTAGCACAGGGCCACGACCGCGCCGGCGCCCAGGCCCTGGATCAGCCGGCCCAGGATGAAGGTGACGAACTCCGGCGCCAGGGCGCTCATCGCGCAGCCGATCGCGTAGACAAGGCCCGTGAGCGCCGTGGCCGTGCGCAGGCCCAACGCCATGGACAGCTTGCCCGAGCAGGCGCCGGCGACGATCGAACCGGTCAGATAGGCCGCCACCGACCAGCCGAAATACTGGTAGCCGCCGATCTCCCTGGCGACGCTGGGCATGATGGTCGCCGTCACCAGGGTGTCGGCGGCGTTCAGCCAGATGCCCAGGCACAGCAGGGCGAAGCGCGGGGCGATGCTCCTGTCGAACAGGCGGTCGGGGGCGGCGGGAGTCGTCATGCGGGCTGAATGGCGGTTTTTGACGCCGTGGCCAAGTCCGGAGGTTGAGCCCGTCGTCATGGCCGTGCTTGGTGCGGCGTTAACCTTTTCCCGTCCCAGGCGTTTTCTCCGCCCATGCGTTATCGCGTCCCGCACAACAAGCGCATCGAGCACGAGGTCCGGCATCGGGCGCGCCTGGCCCGCTATGCCGGGTTGGTGATCCTGTGGCTGATCGTGCTGCTGATGGCGTTCGTGGCCGAGCGGAAGATCCCCGACCAGCACCTGCCGTGGAAGCCGCTCAGCGTCGTCGATCCGGTCGGCCTGGCCACCCGGGTCAAGGCGGCGCGGGCCGGGGCCGATCCCAAGCTGTGCCGGGCGATCATGACCAAGGCCGGGGTGGTCTATGCCGAGGTCCCCGAACGCACCGAGGGCGAGTTCTGCGAGCTTCGCGACGCCGTGCAGCTGGAGTCGGGCCTGGCGCGGTTCGAACCGGCTTCCGCGCCGCTGGCCTGCAAGGAAGCCCTGGCCGTGACCATCTGGGAGCGCCAGGTGGTGCAGCCGGCCGCCGACGAGCTGCTGGGCCAGGGCGTGGTCGGCATCGAGCACTTCGGCAGCTATGCCTGCCGGCGAATGTACGGCCAGAAGGACGGGCCGGTCAGCGAGCACGCCCGCGCCGACGCCATCGACATCTCAGGGTTCCGGCTGACCGACGGCCAGGTGATCAGCGTCGCGTCCGACTGGACCGATCCGGGCCCGCGCGGCCAGTTCCTGCGGCGGGTGCGCGACGGCGCCTGCCGGGTGTTCCTGACCACGCTAAGCCCGGACTACAACGCCGAGCACCGGGATCATTTTCACCTGGATATGAGCGGGTGGACGAAGTGCTCGTGAGTTGCACCTAAATCCGTTTTCCCCGGCGAAAGCCGGGGCCCAGATCTCGAGGCATTGGGGCTGACTGGAAGGGCGCTGCGTTCTTAGAACCCAACCCAGCGCTCTTCCATCTGGGCCCCGGCTTTCGCCGGGGAGACGGGCTTGGGGCTAGGAACTACGGAAGCGTCGCCGCCAGCGCGGCCAGCTGATCCGCCACGATGCCCCAGCCCTCGTGGAAGCCCATCTGCTCGTGGGCGGCCTTGTCCTCGGCGCTCCAGTGGCGGGCCACGGCGCGGTAGCGGGTCTTGCCGTCGCCCAGGTCCTCGAAGGTGACGATGGCGACCATGAACGGCTTGGCGGACGGCTGCCAGGTCTCGGTGAAGGCGTCGGTGAAGACGATCTTCTCGTTGGGGACGACTTCCAGATAGACGCCCGGCTGCGGCATGACCTCGCCGTTGGGGCCGTTCATTTCCAGATAGGTGTTGCCGCCGGTGCGCACGTCCATGCGGACGTTGGAGACGGTCCAGGGCTTGGGGCAGAACCACTGCGGCATCAGCTCCGGCGTGGTCCAGCACTTGTAGAGCTTCTCACGTGGCACATCGATGATCCGTTCCAGGACCAGTTCGCGGTCAGCGGGGAAGGTGGCGGTGTCGAGCGGCATCTGAGCGTCTCCGTGTTTGATCCAGTTCTCGCCCCAAGGACGGCGTTGATCCAGTCGTCCCGACAGTCGTCACGAAAAATTCTGACGAACGGCGTTCGGCGATGGAATTCGCCAAATCCCGGTGGCTCCAGCACAGAGGCGCGCGCCCGAAACGCCGATGTTGTCCTTCGACGGTCGGACGGTCCGACCTACCAAGGAAACGACCATGACCCGCAAGTTCGCCGGCGCGCTCGCCGCTCTCACCCTGTCCACGCTCTTCGCCTCGACCTCGGCCTACGCGGTCGAAGCCTTCCCCGCCGGCTTCAAGGCCAGCGACATCGCCGTCAACGGCACGACCCTGCACGTGCGCGTCGGCGGGACGGGCCCGGCGGTGGTGATGCTGCACGGCTTCGCCGACACCGGCGACATGTGGGCTCCAGCCGCCAAGGAACTGGCCAAGACCCACACGGTCATCGTCCCCGACCTGCGCGGCATGGGTCTGTCGGCCCACCCGGCCGGCGGCTACGACAAGAAGACCCAAGGCGAGGACATCGCCGCGGTGATGGACGCCCTGAAGGTCCAGAAGGCCCAGCTGGTCACCCACGACATCGGCAACATGGTCGGCTACGCCCTGGCCGCCGAGCATCCCGACCGCATCAGCAAGTGGGTGGTGATCGACGCCCCGCTGCCGGGCATCGGTCCCTGGGAGGAAATCCTGAAGCTGCCGATGCTGTGGCACTTCAACTTCCGCGGCCCGGACATGGAGCGCCTGGTCGCCGGCCGTGAGCGCATCTATCTGGACCGTTTCTACAACGAGCTGTCGTTCACCCCGGCCTCGATCACCGAGCAGACGCGCGAGCACTATGCCGCGCTGTACGCCCGCCCCGGCGCGATGCACTCGGCCTTCGAGCAGTTCAAGGCCTTCACCCAGGACGCCGAGGACAACAAGGCTTTCGCCGCCAAGGGCAAGCTGCCCATGCCGGTGCTGGCGGTCGGCGCCGACCATTCGTTCGGGACCAACCAGGCGGCGGTGCTGCGCTTCGTGGCCAGCGACGTGACCGAGAAGGTGCTGCCCAACTCGGGCCATTGGGTGATGGAGGAACAGCCGGCCGCGACGACGGCGATCATCACGGGGTTCCTGAACTAGGCTTTCGTTCAAGACGTGTCGGTCCGGCTGCGGAACTTTCGCCGGGCCGACGCGTCGTTGGCTCTTAGGACTAGAGCAGGAGCAACCCGTCATGCCCGAACGTGAAGACGCTTACGAACCGACCAGCGTCGAGGTCGAGCGCAACATCCAGCAAGGCGGTGGCGTCGGCGCCCGCGACCTGGCCCGCCAAGCGGAGCCGTCCGAGGTGGTGACCGAGGACGCGGGTGATGAAGACCAGGACGCTCCGACCGAAGGCCTCGGCCGGGCGCATCCGCACGAGTAGGCGGGCCTGCCCTCGTCCTTCGACAAGCTCAGGATGAGGGCTACTGAAGCGTTCGAGTAGAAACCTCACCCTGAGCTTGTCGAAGGACGAGGTTTCGGCGCCTCACTTGACCGTCCGCCGACGCCGTCCCACTCTGCGTTCAAACAAACGTTTTAGGGTGGCGCGCCATGAACCTCTTCGACCTGACCGGTAAGGTGGCGATCATCACCGGCTCCTCGCGCGGCATCGGCAAGGCCATCGCCGAGCGGATGGCCGAGCACGGCGCCAAGGTGGTGATCTCCTCGCGCAAGCTCGAACCGTGTGAGGAAGTCGCCGCCGCCCTCAACGCCAAGCACGGCGAAGGCACGGCTATCGCGGTCCCGGCCAATATCGCCTCCAAGGACGACCTGCAGAACCTGGTCGACGAGACCCGCAAGGCCTTTGGCCAGGTCGACATCTGCGTCTGCAACGCCGCCAGCAATCCTTATTACGGCCCGCTGGCCGGGATCAGCGACGATCAGTTCCGCAAGATCCTGGACAACAACATCATCAGCAATCACTGGCTGATCTCGATGGTCGCGCCCGAGATGCAGGCCCGCAAGGACGGCTCGATCATCATCGTCAGCTCGATCGGCGGCCTGCGCGGCAACGCCATCATCGGGGCCTACAACATCAGCAAGGCCGCCGACTTCCAGCTGGCCCGCAACCTGGCCCACGAGTTCGGGCCCGACAACGTGCGGGTCAACTGCATCGCGCCCGGCCTGATCAAGACCGACTTCGCCAAGGCGCTGTGGGACAATCCCGAGACCCTGAAGCGCTCGACCGCCGGCGTGCCGCTGCGCCGGATCGGCGAGCCGGACGAGCTGGCCGGGGCGGCGGTCTATCTGGCCTCCAAGGCCGGCAGTTTCATGACCGGCCAGGCGCTGGTGGTGGACGGCGGGGCGACCATCTAGACGGCCAAATCTGGAAGGGTGTGCTCGAAGTCGCGCAACCGTCGCGACTTGCTTAACCGGTCCTACATCTATCGCCTCGAAGGGTGGCCGCAGTTCCCAGGAAACCGGATTTGCGGCGCCTCCTCGTCTTTCTCGCCTTGATCGGGTCCCTCGTGGCCGGCGCCGCGCAGGCGCAAGGCAACGCGCCCCCATCCCAGCTATTGTCTCAGCGCCTGGACCAGCTGGCCCAGGAGATCGGCGCCCACGAGGTCCGCAACCCGCCGCGCGACAACGAGGATATCGAACGCGCCGGCCGCCGCGCCCTGCGCGATCGCGGCCAGGCCCGGCTCTACGGCCTGTGGCGGGTGCTCTACGCCTACAAGAGCAACCAGATCGAAGGGCGGTTCGACAGTTGGGCCGAGCAGGCCCGCGAGGCCGCCAAGCGGGATCACGACACCACCCTGGCGACCCTGGTCGAACTGGAGACCCTGGCCTATCGCCATGAGACCCACGGTTTCCGCGCCTTCACCGACGGCGACTGGCGCAAATATCTGACGCAGTCCGGTCCCGACATCCGGGTGATGGCCGGGATCGAGCGTGTCCGCCATCTGGGGCAGGTGGGACGCTGGGCCGAGGCCGCGCGCCTGGCCGCCGACCTGACCGTCGACATCGAGCGCCGGGGCCGCGTGGCCCAGCCGGTGCTGGCCGAGCTGCACCAGGTGCACAGCTACACGCTGTCGGATATCGGCGACAAGGAAGGCGCGCTGGACCACATGGCCCAGGCCGTGCGCCTGGACGAGCGCGACGCCTTCCACATCCGCAAGATCGAGCGGATCTACGACATCGCCTACACCGCCGCCGACCTGGGCGAGCTGGGCGCGGCCCAGAAGATGGCCGACCTGCACCACCGAATGGTCGTGGCCGAGGGCGACAAGGATCTGCTGACCTGGGACCAGCATCTGTGCGGTCGCATCGCCCTGATCCTGAACCAGCCACGCAAGGTGCTGGACTGCCTGAAGGGCGCCGAGGCGGAGCTCGACAACCCTACGCGCCGGCTGCAAGTCATCCTGCTGCGCCAGCGCGCCCAGGCCGAGGCCCAACTGGGCATGGCCCCTGCCGCTCGCGCCGACCTGGAGCGCCTCAAGACCGTGCCCAACGTGCTGACCCAGCGCGATCCGCACGTCGAGGCCCTGGTCCAGGCCTATATCGACCAGGCCGAGGGCCGCAGCGACCTGGCCTTCCGCGAACTGGACGCCTGGCGTCGGACCAACAGCGCCGAGACCGACAAGGCCCACGCCCGCAGCGTCGCCGAGATGTCCGCCGCCCTCGACAGCGAGCTGCGGGCCAAGCGCGACGAGAGCCGCCGCCTGACCGAGGAGGTGCGGCTGTCGCGCAGCCTGGCGCGGGCTTCGGTGGTCATCGCCCTGCTGCTGGGCGTGCTGGTCGCCGGCGGCGTCGCCTGGGCCGTCCACCAGCGCCGCGCCTCGCGCCGCCTGAAGGGCGCTCAGGAGCACGCCGAGGCCGCCAACAAGGCCAAGTCGGCCTTCCTGGCGGTGATGAGCCACGAGCTGCGTACGCCGCTGAACGGCATGCTGGGCCTGGCCCAGGCTCTGCGCGCCGGAACCCTGACCGGCGAGCAGCGCGAGCAGGTCGATCTGATCCTGGACAGCGGCGACACGCTGCTCGTCTTGCTGAACGACATTCTCGACCTCTCCAAGATCGAGGCCGGCAAGCTGGAAATCGCGCCGACGGTCGGCGACCTGGTGCAGACCTGCGCCCGCCTGGTCGGCGGCTATCAGCCCACGGCCCGCGAGAAGGGCGTGGCCCTGACCTTCAAGCTGGAGAGCGAGGCGCCCGGGCCGCTGATGTTCGACGGCGTGCGGGTGCGCCAGTGCCTGACCAACCTGGTGTCCAACGCCCTGAAGTTCACGACCGTGGGCAAGGTCGAGGTGGGGCTGGCCTGCTATCCGGAAGCGGACGGCCGGGTCCGGGTGCGCCTGCGGGTCGCCGATACCGGCATCGGCATGAACGAGACCACGGTCGCCAAGCTGTTCCGGCCCTTCACCCAGGCCGACGCCTCGACCACCCGCAATTTCGGCGGCACGGGCCTGGGCCTGAACATCACCCGCCGCCTGGTCAAGATGATGCGCGGCGAGATCACGGTCGAGAGCGACGAAGGCCGCGGCTCGGTCTTCACCATCGAGATGCTGGTCGACGCCGCCGAGCCCTCCGAGGTCCCGGTCTGGGAAGCCGAGGCGGGCGACGAGGAGGCCGGCTTCGCGGAGCTGCAAGGCCGTCGCGTCCTGGTCGTCGATGACCATCCGGTCAACCGCCGGGTCATCCGCCTGTTCCTCGAGCCGTTCGCGTGCGAGCTGGTCGAGGCCGAGAATGGCCAGCAGGCCCTGGACGCCCTGGCGCGCGAACCGATCGATCTGGTGCTAATGGACGTCAACATGCCGGTGATGGACGGGCTGGAAGCGACGCGCCGACTGCGGGCCGATCCGCGCTTCGCGCGCCTGCCGGTGATCGCCCTGACGGCGGACGTGATGTCGGCTCAGATCAAGACCTGCCTGGAAGCCGGCTGTGACGCGCACGTCGCCAAGCCGATCGACCTGCGGAACCTGCTGTCGGTGATGGACCGCTGCCTGGCGCGAGGCATGGCGCGTGAACTGGCGGCGGGGCTGAGCGCGCTCTAGGCGAAGAGTAAAGGGCAAGTATTGATCACAAAAAAGTGATCGCCGTGCCCGTTTTGGTGGAGCGATTCGCGAGTGAGGATGTTGGTCCACGACGTTGCCGCGCCGTGGACCTTGTATCAACGGCTCGTAATGGCTGCGACACTGTAACGACTACAATCTGTCTATGATTGCGAGTCTCAGTCAATGCCATTCCGGCTCACGGAGCCTTATAAAATGGCGTACTACAAATACCCTCAATTTCTCGTTCAATCAGCAAGTGCAGAGTTTGATACGCTTCACGCACCTAACACCGAAACTCCATATTCCGGCATCTACCGGTGCGAAGGCTGTGGTCAGAGCGCGACTTTCGTGTTGGGCAACAATATCCCGCCGCAAAACCACCATCAGCACACGGCGGCACAGGGAGCTATCCGCTGGCGTCTGGTTGTGAAGTCTCACTATCGGTAGGCAACTGAGGTTGAACCAAACGGCGGGGCAGTCGAGCTTTTCGGCTGCCCCTAGATTGTTATGTCGACGGGTGGGGGAATTCAGCTCGTGCCGCCGCCAACCGCTGCACCGCTTCATCCAGCGTCGCATCCGCCTTGGCGAAGCATAGCCGCACCACGTTCGTCACCGGATTCTCGGCGAAGAACGCCGACACCGGGATCGCCGCGACGCCGAACTCCACGACCGTCTGCTCACAGAAGGTCACATCGTCGACCGTGATCCCCGACGCCGTCAGATCGACATTGAGGAAGTAGGTCCCCTGGCTCTCCAGCACGACATAGCCCGCCGCCCTTAGCCCGGCGGTCAGCCGATCGCGCGACCGCTGCATCTCCACCGGCATCTCGTCGAACCAGGCGCGGTGGTGCTCCAGGCCCCAGGCCACGCCCGCCTGCAGGTTCGGCGGGGTGGTGAAGGTCAAGAACTGGTGCGCGGCCGCCAGGGCCTTGGTCAGGGCGGGTGCGGCGCAGAGAAAGCCGACCTTCCAGCCGGTCATGCCGAACAGCTTGCCGGCCGAGCCGATCTTCACCGTCCGCTCGCGCATGCCGGGGAAGCTCATCAAGGGTCTGTGCTCGCGGCCGTCGAACACCACGGCTTCCCAGACCTCGTCGCAGACGGCGACCGTGTCGTGCTTCACGCAGAACTCGGCCAGCAGGGCGAGGTCCTCTTCCGGCGTGACGACGGCGGCCGGGTTCAACGGGCTGTTGAGGACGACCATCCGGGTCTTGTCGCTGAACACCGCCTCCAGCATCGCCCGGTCGAAGCGCCATTGCGGCGGGGAGAGGCGGACCAGTCGGGGAATGCCGCCCGCGCGGCGCGCCAGCGGCAGGTAGGCGTCGTACAGCGGCTGGAACAGCACCACCTCGTCGCCGGGCGAGATCAGCGCCGTGAACGCCGCCGCCAGGGCCTCCGTCGCCCCCGAAGTGACGACGATTTCCGTGTCCGGATCGAGCTCCAGGCCTTGCGTCCGGCCATAGTGCCCGCCCACGGCGGCGCGCAGCTCGGGCAGGCCGCGCATCGGCGGATACTGGTTGGAACCCTCGATCAGCGCCCGCGCCGCCGCCTCGCGAACGGGCAGGGGGCCCTGGTCGTCGGGAAAGCCCTGGCCCAGATTGATCGCGCCGTGCTGGCGGGCCAGGCCGCTCATGCGCTCGAAGATCGTGGTGGGCAGGTTGTCGAAGACGGGATGGACCATGTCTTTGCCTAACACGACGCGAGATTTCTGAAACCCGGCCGCGACTCGTGCATTTCTACGGCGCAGCTTCCAAGGAGGGCATGAGCATGCACGGCGTCGGATTCATCGGAGCCATCATCATCGGCGTGTTCGCCGGCTGGATCGCCGAGAAGGTCATGAACCGCGATCACGGCTTCTGGACCAACCTGATCGTCGGCCTGGTCGGCTCACTGCTGGGCGCGTTCCTGGCCGGGATGCTGGGCATCCACTTCTGGGGCTGGGTCGGCAGCCTGGTGATCTCGACCCTGGGCGCGATCCTGCTGCTGTGGCTGCTGGGGCTGATGAAGAAGTCCTAGACGGCTTCGGCCTCGGCCGCGTCGTCACCGTCGTCCTCGCGCCGCATCTGCCGCGCGAGGTTCGACAGCAGGAAGCTCGGGATATCGCCCACCGGCATCGGACGCCCGTACAGGAAGCCCTGGAAGGTGTCGCAGCGCATGTCGGCCAGCAGCTGGGCCTGGGCGGGGGTCTCGACGCCCTCGGCGGTCACCTGCAGGTTCAGGGTCTGACCCAGCAGGGCGATGGTGCGCAGGATGTCGGCGATGGCCGTGTTGTCCTGCATCTCGGCCACGAACGAGCGGTCGATCTTGATCTTGTCGAACGGGAACCGCCACAGATAGGCGAGGCTGGAATAGCCCGTCCCGAAGTCGTCCATGGCGATCTTGACGCCCAGGGCCTTCAGGGCGGCCAGTTGCTCCAGGGTCTTGGCGCTGTCGTGCAGCAGCAGGCCCTCGGTGATCTCCAGTTCCAGACGGCCGGGCGCCAGGCCCGAGGCCTGCAAGGCGGCGCTGACCTGGGCCACCAGATCGCCTGAAGCAAATTGATTGGGCGACAGGTTGACGGCGACAGTCAGGTGCGCGGGCCAGCCGGCGGCCGTGCGGCAGGCCTCGTGCAGCACCCACTCGCCGATCTTGTTGATCAGGCCCCATTGCTCGGCGCACTCGATGAAGTCGGCCGGCGGCACCAGGCCCCGGCGCGGATGCTGCCAGCGCAGCAGGGCCTCGAAGCCGGTGGTCTCGTGTTCGTGGGCGCCGATCAGCGGCTGGAAGAACAGCTTCAGCTCGTTGTTGGCCAGGGCGTCGCGCAGGTCCAGCTCCAGCGCCCGGCGCTCCTGGGCCCAGACGTCCATGGCGGTCTCGAAGAAGCGATAGGCCCCGCGCCCGTCGCCCTTGGCGCGGTAGAGGGCCAGGTCGGCGTTCTTCAGCAGGCCGTCGGGATCCTCGGCGTCGAACGGGGCGACGGCGATGCCGACGCTGGCCCCGATCAGCACGTTGTGGCCGCGCACGTCGTAGGGGTCCGAGAGGGTGTCGACGATGGCCTGGGACAGGTCGCCCAGCGCCTCGGCGCCCGGCGACGGGGCGATGACCACGGCGAACTCGTCGCCGCCCAGGCGGGCGACCAGGCCTTGCGGGCCGACACAATCGCGAAGGCGGGCGGCGGCCTGGATCAGCAGGGCGTCGCCGATCGGGTGGCCCAGGCTGTCATTGACACCCTTGAAATGGTCGAGGTCCAGGCACAGCACGGCGCAGCCGGCGCCTTCCGGCTTGCCATGCTCGGTCCAGGCCTTGGAGAGGGCCTGCAGGAACGACAGACGGTTGGGCAGTTGGGTCAGCACGTCGTAGTGGGCCAGGCGCGAGATGCGGGCCTGGTCCTCGCGGGCCTGGGTGATGTCGGCGCCGACGCCCCGGAAGCCGATGAAGGCCCCGTCCAGGTCGTGCACGGGCTTGGCCGACAGCGACCACCAGTGGGTCTCTTCTCCCACGCCGATCGAGACGACCACGTCGCGGAAGGTCTTCTGCTCGGCGAACAGGGACGAGAGGGCGGCGACCGGACCGCTCGGGGCCTCGGCCGCGCCGCACAGCTCAGACATCGGACGGCCGATCAGGACGTCCTTGTCGACGCCGGCCGCGGCGGCCATGCGGTCGGAGACGTAGGTCATGCTGCCGGCCGCATCGACCTCCCACAGCCAGTCGCTGGCGCCTTCCTCGAAGTCGCTGAGCAGTAGGGACACGACCTGCTTCTGCTTCTCCAGCTCGTCGGCGGCGACCAGGCGTTCGACGAAGATCTTGGCGTGGGACAGGCACGAGATGCTGACGACCAGGTGGCAGAAGATCAGCAGGCCGCCCAGGGCGTAGAGGATCGGATCGTTGCTGGTGGCCAGCACCCACAGCGCGCCGACCACCATCGGGGTGGAATAGGCCAGGGCCGCGGCGGGCAGGGTCAGCATGGCGAAGCCGCCGCAGCCGATCATGCCGGCCAGCACCGAGGCGACCAGCATCGGCATGGCGCCGGCGAAGCCCTGTTCCTTGGGCATGGTCAGGATCGGCAACGCGCCCCACAGCAGGCCGAGGATGCCGGCCTGCAGCACGATGCGGCGCACGCCTCTGGCCGAGATGGTGGACTTGCCGCCCTTGCGGCGCTTGGCGGCGTACCAGCCGCGCAGGCCCAGCAGCGCGTAGCTGATCACCAGCGTCGCCCAGATGGTCACGGGCGCCCGGTGCGGACCGGTCATGGCGGCCAGGCTGACCAGGACGGCGATGACGAAGTTGGCGCCCATCATCACGGGCGTCATGCGCAGGATGCTCTGAACCTGCTCCATGCGCACGCGGCCGGCCATGGCCTCGGGCACGGCCGGGCTCACGCGTTCGGCCAGCGCGGCCAGGCCGCGGCCGATCATCGAGCTGGTGATGGCGCGCACGCGCGACCCTCGTCTCATCCGGAGTGGAAGCTCCCCCAGCAAACCTTCGTTCGTCCGGGTGAATCCGTGGTTAAGCCCGCGTATCGCTTGAGCAAACCGGCGCGTGAAATCGAATGCGGAGCGGTATTCGCCTCATCCGTTCTTCCCGGCGAAAGCCGGGATCCAGATCTCGGAGCGTTTGGACTGACTGGAAGGGCGCGGCGTTCTTAGAACCCACTCTCGCGCTTCTCCATCTGGGCCCCGGCCTTCGCCGGGGAAACGGGAACGGGGGATAGGCCACAAAGAAAAAGGCCGCCGTCCTTTCGAACGGCGGCCCAATTTTCGAAGAGGCGAGAAGCCTACTCTTCCTTGACGCGACGCTTGCGGAACGACGGGTTCAGGATCTGCTTGCGCAGGCGGATGTTCTTCGGGGTCACCTCGACCAGCTCGTCTTCCTCGATATAGGCGATGGCCTGTTCGAGGGTCATGCGGCGCGGCGGGGTCAGGCGAATCGACTCGTCCTTGCCCGAGGCGCGGACGTTGGTCAGCTGCTTGGCCTTCATCGGGTTGACGTCGAGATCGTCCGAACGGGCGTTCTCGCCGATGATCATGCCGAGGTAGGTCTTCTCGCCGGCGCCGACGAACATCACGCCGCGCTCTTCCAGGTTCCACAGCGCGTAGGCCGCGGTTTCACCGTCCGAGTTCGAGATCAGCACGCCCTTGCGCTGTTGGTCGATGGCGCCCTTGTAGGCTTCGTAGTGGCTGAACACGCGGTTCAGCACGCCCGAACCGCGCGTGTCGGTCAGGAACTCGCCCTGATAGCCGATCAGCGAGCGCGACGGAGCGACCAGCTGGATGCGGGTCTTGCCGGCGCCCGACGGACCCATGTCCTTCAGCTCGGCCTTACGCAGCGACAGCTTTTCGATGACGATGCCCGAGAACTCGTCGTCGACGTCGATCATGACGTCTTCCATCGGCTCCAGGCGCTTGCCGGTTTCCGGATCGTTCTGGAACACGACGCGCGGACGCGAGATCGAGACCTCGAAGCCTTCGCGGCGCATGTTCTCGATCAGAACGCCCAGCTGCAGTTCGCCGCGGCCCGAGACTTCGTAGGCGTCGCCTTCGCTGGTCTCGGTCACCTTGATGGCGACGTTCGATTCGGCTTCCTTCAGCAGGCGGTCACGGATGACGCGCGACTGGACCTTGTCGCCTTCGCGGCCGGCCAGCGGGCTGTCGTTGACCGAGACGGTCATCGAGATGGTCGGCGGATCGATCGGCTGGGCCGGCAGGGCCTCGGTCACTTCGATGGCGCACAGGGTGTCGGCGACGGTGGCCTTCGACATGCCGGCGATGGCGACGATGTCACCGGCTTCGGCGCCTTCGTCGATCGGCGAACGCTTCAGGCCGCGGAAAGCCAGCACCTTGGTGATGCGGCCGCGCTCGATTTCCTTGCCTTCGCGGTCCAGGGCGTGGATCGCCATGCCGGGAACGGCCTTGCCGCTCTCGATGCGGCCGGTCAGCAGACGGCCCAGGAACGGGTCGCTTTCGACCAGCACGTTCAGGATCTGGAACGGCGCGTCCTTCTTGGCGATCTGCTTGGGTTCCGGCACGTGGCGGACGATCAGGTCGAACAGCGGGGCGAGGTTGTCGCTGGGCACGTTCATGTCCAGCGTGGCCCAGCCCGAACGGCCCGAGGCGTAGATGTGCGGGAAGTCCAGCTGCTCGTCCGTGGCGCCGATGGCGGCGAACAGGTCGAAGGCGGCGTTGTGGACGCGGTCCGGATCGGCGTGGGCGCGGTCGACCTTGTTGATGCAGAGGATCGGGCGCAGGCCCATCTTCAGCGCCTTGGTCAGCACGAACTTGGTCTGCGGCATGACGCCTTCCTCGGCGTCGATCAGCAGGACGCAGCCGTCCACCATGCCCAGGATGCGTTCGACTTCACCGCCGAAGTCGGCGTGGCCGGGGGTGTCGATGATGTTGATGCGGGTTTCGCCCGCTTCACCGTTCCACAGCACGCTGGTGCACTTGGCCAGAATGGTGATGCCGCGCTCGCGCTCCTGGTCGTTGGAGTCCATGGCGCGCTCGGTGGTGGCTTCGTTGGCGCGGAAGACGCCCGACTGGGCCAGCAGCTGGTCGACGAGGGTGGTCTTGCCATGATCGACGTGCGCGATGATGGCGATATTTCGCATGGACATGGGAGCGGACGGACTTTCGGGAGGAATAGGGATGACGCTGTACGCGTCAGGCGCGCGGCTTTTACGCGACTGCGGCCGATTTATCCACCCCTGACGATTGGAAAGACTTGTCACAGGTAACCGGTGTCATCAACAAAGCCTTATGAGGCTTGGGTTTGCGCGGTGTTCTCAGTAGAGACCGTTTCAAACGCAACAAATTGTGCAGCGCAGCATGACTAAAAATAAGGCAGTTATAGATAGCGTCGTTCCGTGATCCTTGCCCCACAACGGGTTGCGCTAAACCCCTGTCAAAAAATCGACATTAACGTCATCTTTTTTACTTGCCTGTTTTTGCGCCGCACCCTATAAACATTCCTGTGAGGCGGCGCTGCCGCTTCTGCCCTTCCTGGGCGTTTCCTCCCTAATGAACTAGCCCGGCGGTTTCGCCGGGCTTTTTTTTGGCCTGTGGCCGGGAAGGGACGCCAAGCTCTCACAACGCGTGGTCTTCGGACGGGCTCTAAGCGGGACTTGGTCCGTGCGCGGAGCGCGATCGAACGTCACCGGGCCGGAACCGCCGTCAGGTATTCAACCAGATAGTGTGTCGTGTTAGCCTTCGCATCTGGCGTGAAGGCTGGATGTCGAGCCACGCCGGAATCGCGGGGGCGAAATCTGGATGACGGACGCGGAACGGGCGACTCGCGCCATCGAGCCTGAAGCTGACAGCATCGCCCCCAACGCTTTGGGCGACCAGGCGACATCAGTCGATAGCCTGGGCTTCACACCCTATGTCGAAGCCATAGCGCTTTTCCTGACCGCCCCGGCGACCAGGCCCCCATTCACGATTTCGATCGAGGGCGAGTGGGGAAGCGGCAAGTCGTCGTTCATGCTGCAGCTGGAGAACGCGATCGGCGGGAGCAGGGTCAAGGCGCCGATCCTGGAGCGACTGCCTCGGTGGCTGGGCGGACTGGGGTCTTCGGCGCGACCCGTCAAGGACGCCAGGGGCAGGGCGCTGTGCGTCCGCTTCAACGCCTGGCGTCACGACAAACAGGACGCGCTCTGGGCGGCCTTCGCCTTGGCCTTCGTGAAGTCGTTGCGCAAGGAGGTCGGCCTGATCCGCGCCTGGCAGGGAGACGTCCTGCTGTTTCTGAAGCGGCTGAATGGCGAAATCCTCCGCCTGCTGTGGGCGGTGTTGCTGCTGCTGGCCTGTGGCCTCGTGGCGTGGAGCGTCGCTCGCTATTACCCGCAGTGGCTGGGCGGCCTTTTCGGCTGGTTGAACGGCAAGCAGGATTCGAAGCTGGCCGCGCAGGCCCTGGGCCTTCTGGCCTCGACCGGGGCGTTTGGCGCGACGGCGGCTCTTGGCCTGGCCGGGCTGCGCAAGGTCTATGCCTCGATCAAGCTGCCCCTCTCCCTGAAGCTGGAGAAATACATCTCCAAGCCCGACTATGAAGGGCACACCGCGTTCATCGAGACCTTTCATCTCGATCTGAACCGGCTGATCGAGGCCTATGCCGGCGATCGGCGCATCTTCATCTTCATCGACGATCTGGACCGCTGCGACGTGCCGCGCGCCGCCGACCTGATGCAGGCGATCAACCTGATGATTGGAGACTCCAAGAACCTGGTGTTCGTCATCGGCATGGACCGCGAGAAGGTCGCCGCGGGGATCGCCCAGAAATACAAGGACATCCTGCCGTTCCTGCGCGACAGCGCCCATTGGAAGCCGAACGACGAAAAGGACAACTATACGCCGCTGTATTTCGGCTACGGCTATCTGGAGAAGTTCATCCAGATCAGCTTCTCCCTGCCCATCGCGGGCGAGAATGCGCTCGACAACTTGTTCGCGGGCGAGCGCGCTCCGGCGGCGCGGCCGGGATGGAGCGCGAGGCTCGCGGAGTACTGGGTGACTTGGTTCAGGACGGTCTGGCCGGGGGGCACGCGATCGGTGGCCGAGGTCGCGCCTGTTTCGGCCGAGCCTACTCCGGTCGAACTGGAGAGGCGGCGACGCAAGTTCCAGAGCAAGATGGAGGGGGATTCCAAGCGGATCCGCGACGTCGTGAAGATCGTCAGCGGGGTGTTCGAGCACAATCCGCGACGCATCAAGCAGTTCATCAGCACGTTCCGCCTCGCCCTCTACATCGCCAACGACCAAGGGCTGTTCGACAGCGATATGGACCGCGAGCCCGACGTCTCGCCGGAACAGATCGGCAAATGCGTCGCCTTGCTCCTGAGATTCCCCGATCTTCGCTTCATGCTGGAGCAGGATCGGGACCTGTTTGGCAAGCTTGAGATCGCCGCTCTGGGCGACGTCGAGGCGCGTCCTGCCGCCTATCATTGGCTGGACAAGCCCGGCGCGATTGATCTGCTCACCCACGGATGTCGTCCCGAGGCGATGTCCGATGGTTGCTCGCTCACGAATTTCGATATCAGGCGGCTGTTATCTGTGCTTCCGCGCGTACAGCGACCGATGGATCCTTCCGACCGGGTAATCGCCGCGTTCGCTGAGCTTGGTCGTCGCTACGAAGCCATCCGTGCAGGCGAGCCTGCCGGTGCGGGGCGAACCCGTAAGATGACGGCCCTGGTCCATGAGGCCATCGCGCTGGCGGAAAGCTTGTCGGCCCCGGACCTGGCTTTGGCGCTTTCCGCGCCCGACGCCACGGACGGAGCACGCCTGATGCGGATCGTACTAGCGTCGGTCGACGTAAACGCTGCCAATCTTTCATGGCTCCTCACGTACAACGGAGCCTTCCGGACGCCCTTCGAGCACTATTGGTGCATCCAGATTCTTCTCGACTATGCGCCCGCGATGGACGAAGCGCAGCGCGCTCGGGTCCGCGCCGATCTCGAAGCGCGCTGGTCGACGATCGCAGAGGATAGCGGGCGGGTTGGAGCCGCGCGGCGCCTGTTGGACATGACAAGTCCGAAGCGGCCTGCCGCATCCAGTCGTCGGAGCAGTCCGAAACCGCCGCCGACCTTGGGTAGCTCGAAGGAGGAAAGGGGCGGCGCCGCCATCAAGGCGCCCACGCGGTCAAGAGCAAAGGCTCCGACGGCGAAAAGGAAGCCGCCGGCCTAATGGCGCGCTACTTCAGCTCCCCCACGTCCAGCCCCGCCAGCGCCTTGGTCAGGGCCTGGGCGTCGGCCGTCAGCCGCGCCAGTCCCTCCGTCGGCTCCCGCGTCGTCTCGTTCATATAGAGCGCGCGGTTGATCTCGATCTGCAGGGCGTGGGTGCGCTTGGCCGGGCGGCCGTAGTGCTCGGTGGTGTAGCCGCCGGCATAGGGGGCGTTGCGGACGACGCGGTAGCCCAGCGCCTCCAACTCGCGCTCGACCAGGCCGGTCAGCTTGGGCGAGCAGGCCGCGCCGAAGCGGTCGCCCAGCACGATGTCGCAAGGGCCGCCGTTCTTGGCCCGCTGGCCGCGCGCGGCGGCGGCCGGCATCGAGTGCCAGTCGATCAGGATCGCCGCGCCGTGCGCCGCGCGCGCCGCCGCCAGCTGGCGGTCCAGGGCGTCGTGATAGGGGCGGTGAGTCAATTCGACGCGGGCCCTGGCCTCGGCGAAGGTCAGCTTGCGGGCATAGATCGGCCGGCCCTCGCCGGCGATGCGGGGGATGGTGCCCAGCCCCGCCGCCACCCGGGCCGAGCGGCCATGGGCGTATTCCGGCAGGTCGCCGTCGAACATCGAGGCGTCCATCTCCCACGGCTCGCGGTTCAGATCGACATAGGCGCGGGCGAAGCGGGCGCGGACCGTGGCGGCGCCCAGGGCGGGCGCGCCGGCGATGATCCGATCGACGAAGGCGTCCTCGGACGCGCGCAGCGTCTCCACCGGCAGGCGGGCGGCGTCCATCATGTCTTCGGGATAGAGGTCGCCGGAGTGGGGCGAGGCGAACACCAGGGCCGTCGGCGGCGCGACCCCGGCCGACGCGGCGCGCGTCACCTCGAACGCCGGACCGCTGAAGGTTTCCAGCGGTGCGATCGCGTCTTCCGTCGAAAGGGGCCGCCAGGCGCTCATGCTTCGCATCATCGAAGGCTGGCCGCGTCGGGTCAAACGACAAACAGCCAGAAGTCGGTTCGTCCACAGCCCGCGACGTTTAGGTTCATCCCCGATTTACGGACATCAGGGTAAAGTGCCTCTCCGATCGACGAATTTTCCCCTGGAACGTGACCTCATGGCCCGCATCCTCCTCGCCGAAGACGATGATTCCCTCCGCGGCTTCCTGGCCCGGGCGCTGGAACGCGCCGGCTTCGAAGTCCAGGCCTGCGCGGATGGCGAGGAAGCCGTCCAGCATCTGGAGCATCCCTGGGACCTGCTGCTGACCGACATCGTCATGCCGGGCATGGACGGCATCGAGGTGGCCCGCCAGGCCGCCGCGCGCGATCCGTCCCTGCGCATCATGTTCATCACCGGCTTCGCCGCCGTCGCCCTCTCGGCCCAGGACCGCGCCCCGGCCGGCGCCAAGGTGCTGTCCAAGCCCGTCCACCTGCGCGACCTGGTCGCCGAGGTGGAAAAAATGATGGCGGCATAAGGACTTACGAAAAGTCCTCGAAAAAATGAGATAGGCGGCTTGCGCGCCAGCCAAGCCGCCGCTATACCCCCACACCTTCCCGGCCGGGACGCTTCTCGAAGCGCTTCCGGTTCGCTTCGGCGGACGCGTAGCTCAGCGGGAGAGCACTACGTTGACATCGTAGGGGTCACAGGTTCAATCCCTGTCGCGTCCACCATTCCCTTCCTTCAGTGAAATCAGAATCCTGTAGCCAAGTCGGCTGCGCGATTCCGGCTGGTTGCTGACGTCTCCACCCCAACTTCCCCCAGCATGCGCGCGACCTTCGGGGGCCTCCGAGGGGGGCCGGCGGCTCGAAGTTCGAACCGCCGATCTCACCTTCAGCGCGCTCAGTGCGAGGCGGCCGCGAGCTTGGCCAGCAGGGCGTCGGCGAACTTGTGGTCCGAGAACGGCTGCTGACCGGTGATCAGCTCGCGGTCCACGACCACTTGCGGCTGCCAGGGCGCCGCATCCTCGATCCGGACGCCCGCCGCCGTCAGGGCTTCGTCGTTATAGTAAGGGGCCGGGCCGCCCAGCTGGGGCCCCTCGATCTGCTGCTCCTCGGTCTTGGAGAAGACGGCCACGCGGTAGCCCGCATAGGGCAGGCCCTTCGCCAGGGCCGGCAAGGCGGCCTTGTCGCCCGCGTTGAGGGCGGCGTCGAAGCGCGCGGTTTCCGGCAGGGTCGACAGCAGCGCCATCGGGCCGTGGCAGATCAGGGCCGTCGGGCGGCCGGTGGCGTGGAAGTCGCGCAGGATCGTGCCCAGGTCCTTGTCCTTGACCAGATCGACCATCGGGGCGTGCCCGCCCGGAACGAAGATCGCCTTGTACTTCTGGGTGTGGCCCACCACGCTGGACAGCAGCAGCGGGTGATGCAGGCCCTTCTGGCCTTCCAGCAGCCGCAGCGCGGCGAAGCGCTTGCTCGAGTCGCCGTCGAAGAACTTGTCCTGGTTGGAGCTGGCGTCCATCGATGGGGTGTCGCCATTGGGGCTGGCGAAGACCGGGGTGTAGCCGGCGTCGATCAGCGCCTTCAGCGGCACGGCGACCTCGTTCAGATAGTAGCCGGTGGCGTAGGGCTTGCCGTCCGCGAGGTTCAGGATGTGCCCGCCGGACATCACCACCAGCACCTCGCCCTTCGACGGAGCGGCCTGGACGGGCGAGGCGTGGGTCAGGGTGAAGGCGGCGATCGCCGCCACCGACATCAGGGCGTTCTTGAGGTTCAGTTTCATCGTTTCGTTCTCTTCAGCGGCGTCACGGGCGCGGATCTTGAGGGTCGGCGCGGGTCGTGGGCTTGGCGGCGCCAGGTCGGGTGGCCGGGCGGGATGTCTTTGATCCGCCCCGAAACTAGGTCGAGCTCGTTACGTCTTAAATGTCGAATAAGCGGCGATTTGAGACGCCTTCATTGTCTCCTCCTTCCGGCCCTGAAAAGCGGTCCGCTCGCGGTCGAGAGTGGAGACAACGGGCATGAAAAAGGGGCCCCGGCTCGCGGCCGGCGCCCCTTGGGCGCGATCTGGATTTGTCGCGCGGGTTCCGGGACGCGCGCCAGGGTCAGGGGGCCTTGCCGGACCCGAGCGTGTCGGCCTGGCCCTCGACCCAGTCGTCGCTGAGGCCGCCGTACAGGGTGTGGTACATCTCGTCGCCGTCGTGCTGGGTGAACTCGAGGTTGAGGTTGTCGTCCCTTAGTCCCAGGATTTCCTGGCAGGCCTTCACCAGCTCGGCGGCCAGCTCGCCACGCAACGCCGCCGACCGGCCTCGGCGGATATCGCACATCAGGATGGCTGCCGGACGCGGATCGTCCGGGCCATCGCCGCACCGCCACAGGCCGCCTTCGCCCAGCTCCCGGATCGCCACGGACAGGCGGTTGATGTTGGACGACATCTTCGCCGCGTAGATTTCGCCCAGTCGTTGGGCGAGGCGGCGCTTCTGCTCCGGCGTGTGCGTGAACGGGGTGTCGAGCTGCAGATACGGCATATTCGGCGTTCCTTCCGATGTGCTGGGCGGGGCCGGTGGGGGCCATGCCCATCCGCTCTTCGCGCGCCAACAGACGTACGCCGTCGCCTCGATGTTTTGGATGTCAAATAGGCGGCGTTTCAGGACGCGCCGAGCTAGATCGCGCTCGCCATCTCGTCGGCCTCGTCGTGGATATCGATCCCTCCGAGCCGCGCATTGCGCCGCAGGACCTGCGGCGGTTGACCGAAGGCGCGCAGGAAGGCTCGCCGCATGTGATCGCGGTCGCTGAAGCCGGTCTGGCGGGCCACCACGTCGATCGGGTGCCGGCTCTGCTCCATCAGGTTGCGCGCGCTCTCGACCCGCAGGTTCTCGATCGCCTTGGCCGGGGACTGGCCGGTCTCGGCGTGGAAGGCCCGGCTGAACTGCCGGGGGCTGAGATGGGCGGCCTCGGCCAGCTCGGGCACCGACAGGGGCTTGTGCAGATTGTCGCGCGCGTAGGCGAGGGCGGCCTGGATGCGGTCCGACTTCGGGTTCAGCTCCAGCAGGGCCGAGAACTGCGACTGCCCACCGCCGCGACGATGATAGACGACCAGCTTGCGGGCGATGGCCTTGGCCACCTCGGGGCCAAGATCGTTCTCGATCAAGGCCAGGCCCAGATCGACGCCGGCCGTCATGCCCGCCGAGGTCCAGATCGGTCCGTCATTGATGAAGATGCGGTCCTCATCCAGATGCGCCTTCGGATAGGCCCGCTGCAGGTCGCGCGCGTGCATCCAGTGGGTGGTGGCGCGCCGCCCGTCCAGCAGCCCGGCCTCGGCCAATACGAAGGCGCCCGTGCAGACCGCCGCGATCCGCCGGTGACGCTTGGGGGCCTCGCGCAGGAAGTCGATCACCCCGGGCGTGGACGGCTGGATGACGCCGCCGCCGACCACCAGGGTGTCGAACGGCTTGTCCGTGAACTTCTCGGTCTCCAGCGTCAGGCCGGCCGACGTCTTGATGCGGCCGCCCATCTCCGAGACGTAGTGCAGCTCGTACGGCTCGGGATCGACCATGTCGTTGGCGGTCTCGAACCCCGCCACGATGGCCAGGGCCATCAGCGAATAGCCGGGATAGACGAGGAAGGCGATGTCGCGCATGGCGTCCGTCTTGTGTCCTAAATCTACGTCTATATGACATTTGAGACTTCGGGTCGCAACCGTACTTTCTGTCCACGGGCTCAATCACGAGCCGCTGAAGACGGAGACATACGATGAGCACACCTTCCTCCAAGGGCGTCGCCCTGATCACCGGGGCGTCCACCGGCATCGGCGCGGTCTATGCCGATCGCCTGGCCAAGCGCGGCTACGACCTGATCCTGGTCGCCCGCAATGCCGAGCGGTTGAACGCCGAAGCCGAGCGCCTGCGCGCGGAAGCTGGCGTGCAGGTCACCCCGCTGCCGGCCGACCTGAGCAACCCCGCCGACCTGGCCAGGGTCGAGGCGGTGCTGCGCGACGATCCGACCATCACCGTGCTGGTGAACAACGCCGGCGTCGGGTCGGTCGCCTCGATCCTGCAGGCCGATGTCGACGCGATGGAGGCGATGATCAGCCTCAACATCACCGCCCTGACGCGTCTGACCTATGCCGCCGCTCCGGCCTTCGTGGCGCGGGGCGCGGGCGCCATCATCAACATCTCGTCGGCGGTCGCCATCGCCGTGGAGAACCTGAACGGCGTCTACAGCGCCTCGAAGTCCTACGTCCTCAGCTTCGGCCACTCGCTGCAGAAGGACCTGGCCGAGAAGGGCGTGCGCGTCCAGACCGTGCTGCCCGCCGCCACCGCCACCGAGTTCTGGGACGTCGCCGGCTATGCGCCGCAAAAGACGTCCGACACCACCATGCGGGCCGAGGACCTGGTCGACGCGGCGCTGGCCGGCTTCGACGCGGGCGAGATCGTGACCATCCCGGCCCTCCACGAGACCCAGGCCTGGACCCAATGGGAACAGGATCGTCGCGCCATGGGCTCGAAGTTCCGCAACCCCAAGCCGGCGCCGCGCTACCAGGTCGCGTGACGGACCCCGAAGCCGGCGACGCTTCCGTCTCCGGCTTCATCCAACGGCAGAATGGAGGACGTCATGTCCCGTCTCGCAGGCAAGATCGCCATCGTCACCGGCGCCAGCTCGGGTATCGGCCTGGCCACCGCCAAGCGCTTTCTCGCCGAGGGTGCCTCGCGGGTCTATCTCACGGGCCGCCGCCAAGCCGAGCTCGACGATGTCGTCGCGGCGCTGAACGCCGCCGACCGCGCCGATCGTCCCGAGGGCTATGACTTCGGCTGGAAGAGCCCCCGCGCCGTGGGCGTGCAAGGCGACGTCGCCAAGCCCGCCGACATGGCGCGTCTCTACGACCAGGTGAAGGCCGAGGTCGGCCGCATCGACGTGGTGTTCGCCAATGCGGGCTACGCGGCCCCCGCGCCGCTCGGCGCGCTCACGGAGGAGCATGTCGACGGCCTGCTGGGCGCGGACCTCAAGGGGGTGATCTGGACGGTGCAGGGCGCGTTGCCGCTGATGGGCGAGGGCGGCTCGATCATCCTCAGCTCATCGATCGTCGGGTCGAAGGGCTTTGAGAACTGGAGCCTCTACAGCGCCGCCAAGGCGGCTGTCCGGTCCTTCGCCCGCACCTGGGCCAGCGACCTGAAGGGCAGGAACATCCGCGTCAACGCGATCAGCCCCGGCGTGATCCACACGCCCGGCTGGTCGGAGTCGGACCTTCCGAAGGAACAGGTCGATGGCTTCTTCGCCTTCGCCGCCTCGATCACCCCGCTCGCGCGCACCGGCCGCGACGAGGAGGTGGCCAAGGTGGTCGTGTTCCTGGCGTCGGACGACAGCAGCTTCGTCAACGGCAGCGAGGTCTTCGTCGACGGCGGCCTCGCCCAGATCTGACTTCCGGGTCCATGGGGTTCGCCGGGCGACGGCCGCCCGGCGAACCGCTCCCAGGCCCTATGCCGGCAGCGGACCGGTATAGTCGGCGCGGGGTCGGAAAAGCTCGTGATCCTGGTACTGCTCCAGGGCGTGGGCGATCCAGCCGACCATGCGGCCGACGGTCGAGACCGCCAGCTCCTCGCCCTTCAGGCCCAGGAGCTTGCCCAGGAACAGGGTCGGCACGATGAAGTCGGGGCCCACGCCCATCAGGTCGTCGGCGATGTCGATGACCGCGCGCAGCGGCGCGAAGGCGGCCGGCGCGACCACGCGCTCCAGGGCGGCGATCAGCGCCTGGGCGCGGGGGTCCTTGTCGGCGTAGAGGTGCCCGCCGAAGCCGGGCAGGGGCTCGCCGATCCGGAAGCGCGACAGCACCACCTCCTTCGGATCGCCGGCCAGGATCTCGTCGACGAAGCGCGAGACCGTCTCGGCGCGACCCAGGTGCAGCCGGCGACCGCGTCCCGCCACCAGCCCGGCCATCACCGCGCCATAGGGCGTGACGCCCGTGTTGGCGGCGGCCCGCACGGCGTAGGTCGTCGGGTCCAGTTCGTGGTCCGCGGCCAGGACGATGCAGCGCCGGATCAGGTCGTCATAGCTGGCCGGCGCCTTCAGCGATCGCGCCAGGATCTGGTGCAGCAGGCCATCCTCCAGCGGATCGCCGTCGCAGACGATCGCCGCGAAACAGCGGATCACACCCGCTCCGGCGCGGGCGTAGCCGGCGGGCGTCAGGTCGTGGGCGCGCGGGTTGGCGTGCTCCATCAGGCCCAGCAGTCCGATCGCCCGAGGGATGCGGGGCAGGCCGGCGAACGCCCGGTTGGCGGCCTCGAAGGCGGGCGGCGTCGACAGCGTCGCCTCGGCGAAGGCGTCGGGCGCGTTCCACAGCCGGCAGGCGACGTCCTCCAGCGTGGCCGTCTCGGCCAGATCGATCGCCGAGACGCCGCGATAGAATGGCCCCTTGGCGGTCATCAGGGTGATGGCCGTGGACCTGATGAGGCCGGCGGATGGATCGGCCGGCTTGCCGCGTCCTCGGGCCTGCTCGATGTCAGCCCGCCAATAGCGCCGCGCCTTGGAGCCGGGCTGCCTTTCCGAGCGGATGCCCTTGCGGCTGACATAGGCGTACAGCGTCTGCAGGCTGACCCCGAGGGTGTCGGCGGCCTCGTCGGCGGACATGAACAGGGTGTCGCTATTCACGTTGACAAAATCCGTACAGATTGACGTAGTCAATAGCTAATGGCTCGTATCGCCTCAAGCGCATCAAGAAAATACGCATTGATGAAAATCGTCAATGTGAAAGCGCAATGGAGGGAATGACCATGAAAGCTCGCCTTGGCCTGCTGGGATCGGCCTGTGTCCTGTCTCTGTCGACGACGTCGGCGGCGCTGGCCCAGACCGCCCCGACGCCTGAACCCTTCGCCCTGGACGAGGTCGTGGTCACCGCTCAGAAACGCGCCGAGAACCTGCAGGACGTGCCGCTGACCCTCTCGGTGTTCGGGGCCAAGCAGATCGAGGCCGCGCGCATCGTCCAGGTCCAGGACGTCGCCAACCGAACCCCCGGCCTGGCCTTCGACAACTTCCCCTCGAGCCAGCCTCGGCCGGTGCTGCGCGGCATCGGCTCGTCCGACCGCGGCGCGGCGGGCGATCCGTCGGTCTCGGTGTTCGTCGATGAAGTCTACTATGGTCGCCCGTCCGCGGTGGCGTTCGACGCCTTCGACGTCGATCGGATCGAGGTGCTGAAAGGCCCGCAGGGCACGCTGCTGGGCAAGAACGTGGTCGGCGGCGCGGTCAGCGTCTTCAGCAAGCGTCCGAAGCTGGACGCCTTCGACGCCGGCGCGGCCGTGACGGTCGGCGACTACAAGCGCCTTGAAGGGGCGGGCTTCGTCAACGCGCCGGTCGGCGACAAGGCCGCCGTGCGCCTCAGCCTCAGCAAGCGCACCCACGACGGCTACACCAAGAACGCCTTCGCCGGCGGCGCGGCCGAGGACCAGGACACCACCAGCGGCCGCCTGCAGCTGCTGTTCAAGCCGACCGAGACCTTCACGGCTCTGTTCGCCATCGACGGTACGCGCGATCGCGGCGCCGCCGACGCCCGCCACAGCTTCGAGCTGGACCCGACCGCGCCGGCCAGCGCGCTGTGGCGCGTCAATCGCCAGCGCGACCAGTTCTACGCCGAGACCAACGGCCGCAACGACCGCGACACCTGGGGCGCCCGCGCCAATCTGAGCTGGGACCTGCCGGTGGCGACCCTGACCTACATCGCCTCGTACCGTCACCTGGCCTACCACTACGCCGAGGACTTCGACGGCGGCAATCCGACGATCTACGCCCTGAACTTCCGCGGCGCGCAGGACGAGAAGAGCCACTTCCAGAGCCAGGAAGTACGGCTGTCGGCCCTGCCCAGCTCGAAGCTGCGCTGGGTGATCGGCGGCTATTACTACAGCGGCGACACCGATCGGATCGACACGCTGTGGGGCGACATCAAGTCCCGCCCGACCCCGCCGGCCACCTACGCCGCGCGCGACCGTTTCATCCAGGCCGCGACGACCAAGAGCTATGCGGTGTTCGGCGACGCCACCTGGCCGGTGACCGACCAGATCAACGTCTTCGGCGGCCTGCGCTATTCCCAGGACGACAAGGACTATGCGCTCAACAATCTGGACTCGACGGCGCTGCTGCGCGCCTCGGCCCGCTACGCCATCACGGCCAGCCACGACTGGGACAAGCTGACCTGGCGGCTGGGCGGCGACTATTCGCCCTCCGAGAACGTCATGCTGTACGGCGTGATCTCGACCGGCTTCAAGAGCGGGGGCTTCCAGGACACGCCCTCGACGGCGACCTCGGCCACAACGCCGTTCAATCCCGAGACGGCCAGGCTCTATGAGCTGGGCGCCAAGACCACGCTGATGGATCGGCGTCTGGTCTGGAACACCTCGATCTACCAGACCGACTATCAGGACCTGCAGGTGCGCAGCACCCGAGGCTTCGACACCATCACCAACAACGCGGGCAAGGCGCGGATCCGGGGGCTGGAGACCTCGATCGACGCGCGGATCGACGAGCACATGCGGCTGTCGGCGACCTATGCCTATACCGACGGCAAGTTCCTCAGCCTGTTCGATCGCGGCGCGGACCGCTCGGGCAACCGCATGACCCGCAGCCCGCGCCACAAGGTGACGCTGTCGCCCAGCTTCACCCAGCCGCTGGCCTCGGGCGCGCGGCTGGAGGCGGCGGTCGACGCCACGATCGAGAGCAAGGTCTATGACGACCTCGACAACAACCAGATCATCACCCGCAAGCCCCGGACCCTGGTCGATGGGCGCCTCGTCTACGACAGCGCCGAGGGCCACTGGAGCCTGTCGGTCTGGGGCAAGAACCTGACCAACGACATCTACAAGACCCACCAGGTCGTGTTCCAAGGCGCGAACCTGGCGATCTACGCCCCGCCGCGCACGGTCGGCGCGACGCTGCGCTGGAGCTACTGATGACCCTGGCCGTGCTCGGCTTCCTGATGGTGATCAGCTTCATGACGCTGATCATGACCAACCGTCTGTCGGCGGTGACGGCGCTGATCATCGTGCCGATCGTCTTTGGCCTGTTCGCCGGCGCCGGGCCGCAGCTGGGCGTCATGATGGTCAAGGGCGTCACCCAGCTGGCGCCCACCGCCCTGATGCTGGCCTTCGCGGTCCTGTATTTCGGGATCATGATCGATGCGGGTCTGTTCGACCCGCTGGTGCGCTGGGTGCTGAAGACGGTCGGCGACGACCCGGCGCGGGTGACCCTGGGCACGGCGCTGCTGGCCATGGTGGTGTCGCTGGACGGCGACGGCGCCACCACGGCGCTGGTTACGATCTCGGCGCTGCTGCCGGTCTATCGCCGGCTGCGGCTGAACCCGCTGATCCTGGCCCTGCTGCTGGGGCTCAGCAACACCATCGTCAATCTGGTGCCCTGGGGCGGACCGACGGCGCGGGCGGCCAGCGCCCTGCATCTGGAGCCCAGCGCGGTGTTCCTGCCGATGGTCCCGGCCATGGTCGCCGGCCTGGCCGGTGTCCTGGCCCTGGCCTGGTGGCTGGGCCTGGGCGAGCGCAAGCGCCTGGGAGCGCTGACCCTGGAACCGCTCGACCCCGTCGACGCCGGCGCGCCGTTGGTGGAGACCGGCGAGGCGCAAGCCAAGCGGCCCAAGCTGACCGGGTTCAACCTCGCCTTGACCCTGGCCCTGGTCGGCGGCCTCGTCACCGGCGCGGCGCCGTTGCCGGCCCTGATGATGGGCGCCTTCGCGATCGCGGTGATCGTCAACTATCCCGACATCGCCACCCAGCGCACGCGGGTGGCGGCCCACGCCAAGAACGTGCTGGGCGTCGTGCTGCTGATCTTCGCGGCCGGCGCCTTCACCGGCATCCTGTCCGGCACGGGCATGGTCAAGGCGATGGCCGACGCGACCCTGGTGGCGATCCCGCCCAGCCTGGGGCCGTACCTGGCGCCGATCACCGCCCTGATCAGCATGCCGATGACCTTCTTCATGTCCAACGACGCCTTCTATTTCGGCGTCCTGCCGGTGATCGCCGAGACGGCGGCCAAGTTCGGCGTGCCGGCCGACGCCATCGCCCGCGCCTCGATCATCGGCCAGCCCGTCCACGGCCTCAGCCCCCTGATCGCGGCCATCTACCTGGTCACCGGCCTGTTGAAGGTCGAGGTCGGCGCGGCCCAGCGCTTCTCGCTGAAGTGGGCGGTCGCCGCTTCCCTGCTGCTGCTCGTCGCCGCCCTGGCGACCGGCGCCTTTCCCCTGCGAGCCGGCTGATGACCGACGCGGCTCCCCTGTTTCCGAAGGATCCTTCCATGCATGACGACAAGCTGCCAGCCGGCGGCGTCAAGGTCCTGGTGCCGGCCGGCGCGCTGGGCGCCGGCGTCAGCCCCGAGGAGGTCGAGGCGGGCCTCGCCGCCGGGGCGCACGCCATCGCCCTGGACGCGGGCTCCACCGACAGCGGCCCCGCCTATCTGGGCACGGGCAAGTCCAAGTACAGCCGCGCGGCGGTCAAGCGCGACCTGACCATCCTGATGGCCGCCCGTGACAAGGCCGGCATCCCGCTGCTGATCGGCTCGTGCGGCACTTCGGGCTGCGATGAGGCGGTCGATTGGACGCTGGAGATCGTCCAGGAGGTGGCCGAGGAACTGGGCCAACGCCCCCGCATCGCCCAGCTCTATTCCGAGCAGGACAAGGCGACGCTGAAGGCCAAGACCGTCGCCGGCCAGGTGCGGCCCTTGCCGCCGATGGGCGCGCTGGACGAGGCGACCATCGACGCCTGCGCTCACATCGTCGCCCTGCTGGGGCCCGAGCCCTATATCGCCGCGCTGAAGGGCGGCGCGGACATCGTGCTGGGCGGCCGCACCACCGACACCGCCGTGCTGGCCGCCGTGCCGCTGATGCTGGGCGCGGCCGCCGGTCCGGCCTGGCACGGCGCCAAGGTCGCCGAGTGCGGCGGCCAGTGCACGGTCAATCCGATGAACCCGGGCATCCTGTTCAGCGTCGACGACGAAGGCTTCGTCATCGCCCCGCTGTCGCCGGACAACCGCTGCGAGCCGCGCACCGTCTCGGCCCACATGCTCTACGAGAACAGCGATCCGTTCCGACTGATCGAGCCCGGCGGCGTGCTGGATGTCACTGGCTCGGTCTATCAGCCGCTGGACGCCCGCACCGTGCGGGTCACCGGTTCGGTCTGGGAGCCCAAGCCCTACACCATGAAGCTGGAAGGAGCGGGCGGTGGTCCGTTCCAGACCATCATGCTGGTCGGCATCGAGGACCGCGAGGTGATGGCCGACCTGGACGGCTTCATGGCGCGGATGTCCGAGGTTCTGAACCAGCGCGTGCGTCGCGCTATGGGCGAGGCGGCCGGCGAGTTCGATATCTCGCTGCGGGCCTATGGCTGGAACGCGGTGTCGGGCCTGACGCCGCCGCAGCACACCGCGCCGCCGCGCGAGATCGGCCTGCTGTTCGTCGCCACCGCCCAGAGCCAGGCCCTGGCGACCCAGATCGCCAAGGTCTGCAATCCGTACTTCTTCCACTTCCCGGTGCGGCGCGACATCGAGCTGCCCAGCTACGCCTTCCCCTTCTCGCCGGCCGAGATCGAACGGGGCCAGGTGTTCGAATTCAAGCTGAATCACGTGGTCGAGACCGCCGACCCGTTCGAGCTGGTCCGCATCCGTTGGGTCGGGGCCGGCGTCCAGGACAAGGAGGTCCGCGATGACTACGCTGCGTGAGGTCTGCCACCAGGTGCGCTCCAAGAACGCCGGGCCGTTCTGGGTGACGATCGATGTGTTCTTCGACGGGCCCGAGAGCTATGGCCGCTACAAGGACGCGCCGGCCTTGTCGGCGCGGGCGATCGCCGCCGCCTACGGCGCCGACGCCAGCCAGGTGAAGCGCTTCGAGGTCGACGCCTTGAGCATCCTGAAGATCTCGTACCCCCGCAGGACGCCACAAGGCGGCGTGGTCGAGCGCGACATGCACAGCGGCCAGCAATATGTCCGGCTGCTGGATGCGGTGGTCGGCTAGCGGTCAGCGCCTGCGGGCGATTTCGGCCAGGCTCGACCAGTCGCGGGCGCCCAGGCCTTCCGCTACCGCCTGGGTCATCGCCTGCTGTACGATCTGGGCCGAGGGGAGCGACGCCCCACGCTCGCGCGCGGCGTCGAGGGCGAGGTTCACGTCCTTGAGGCCCAGGGTCAGCTTGAAGCCAGGATCGTAGGACTCGTTGGCGATGTTGGCGCCGTAGCGGCGATAGCTGGGGCTGGCGAACAGGGTGTTGGTCAGGATGTCCAGGAAGTCGGCCGCCTTCAGACCGTAGCGTTCGGTCAGGCCGACCGCCTCGCCCATGGCCTCGATGGCCAGGGTGATCATCATGTTGCCGGCAAGCTTGGTGATGATCGCGTGGGTCTGGTCCTCGCCGAGCCTCCAGGTCTTCTGCCCGATCGCGTCGAAGAGGGGCTGAACCGTATCCAGGGCCTCCAAGGGGCCCGCCGCGACGATGTTCAGCTCGGCCTTGACGGCCACGGCCGGGACGCCGAACACCGGGGCGGCGACATAGGCGATCCCCAGGTCCTGGTGACGGCTCTTCAGCTCGGCCACCAGGGCCGGGGAGATCGTCGCCATCACGATGTGAACGCAGTCCTTCCGCGCGGTGCGCAGGACGTCGCCGTCGAGGATCACCGCGCGGACGGCCGCGTCGTCCGCCAGCATTGTGACGACGGCGTCGCACTGGAAGGCCGCCGCGGCCGACGGGAGGGCGCGCACGCCGTCGAGATGGGCGAGCGACGCCGGCGTGCGGTTCCAGGCGCTGACCTCGTGGCCGGCGCGGATCAGATTGGGGATCATGGCCGTCGCCATGCTGCCGACGCCGATAAATCCGATCTTCATGCGGGGCTCCTTCAGGGCGCGTGGCGAGCGTCTCAGGGCAAGCCGTCATGCGGCTCGCGATCGAGGTAGATGTATATGCCGGTGCTTCCTACGGGGCCGGCGACAAGATCAGGTCGAAGACGTCCAGGAAGTCGCGCAAGGGCTGGCCGTCCTGCTCGGCCTTCATGCGCACCAGGGCGCCCTCCCAGGCATTGAGGAGAAACGCGGCGGTGCGCGCCGGCTCCAGCGATGGCGGCAAGGCGCCCGTCTCTCGCGCCGCCTCGAGCATCGCGACGATGTCGCCTTCCCAGACCTTGAACGCGGCGCGCAGCCGGTCGCGCACGACGACATTGCGCGCGCCGATGTCGATGCTGAGATTGCCCAGCAGACAGCCTTCGGCGAACTGACGGTCTTCGTAGCGCCTCTGATAGGTTTCGAACGATCGCCTTAGCCGCGCCAGCGGTGCGACGGTCTCGTCCTGCAGGATCAGCGCGCGGTCGGCCAGGCCAGCATCGGCATAGCGGTCGACGACCTCGGCGGCGTAGTCGTCCTTGCTGCCGAAGTAGTAGTAGAACGAGCCCTTCGGCACGCCGGCCAATTGAACGACATCCTTGATGCCGGTCGAGTTGAAGCCGCCCTCCAGCATCAACTTGACGCCGGCCTCGAGGAGCCGTTCCTTGGGATCGATGTTCATGTCGTGATCGTCACTGACTGGATGGAGGCGAGCCGCTGCCGTCCGCGCCGGCGGCTGAGCCTCCGGCGCGGGGATTCGGATCAGGCCTGGCGATCGTAGAGGAAGGCGGCGTTCGTGCCACCGCCCTGCCCAACGGCCAGTTCGATATTGAGGTGGGCCATCGCCTCGAGATAGCGCGCCGACTTCAGCGGCCCGGCGTTGATCGGCGACAGGCCGATCCGCACGCCAAGGTCGGCGATGGTCTGGGTGGCGGCCGCGTCGTCGCTGGCGATGAACAGCGTGAGCTTGTGGCCGTTGCGATCGATCCGTTCAGGCGCGAGCACGTCGGCGAAGATATTGTTGAAGGCCTTGGCCACGCGCGAACGCGGAAGATGTTCCTGCATGGCTTCGGCCCCGGAGGATTGCTCGCCGGTCAGGATCGGCGCCCAGTCCGCGCCGACCGGGTTGGTGGCGTCGATGACTAGCTTCCCCGCCAGCGCGTCCGACAGCGCGGGCAGGACTTGGTCCAGCACATAGAACGGGAGAGCGACCACCACGATGTCGGCGCCGGCGATCGCGTCCTCGAAGCCGCCATAGGTGAAGCCGGGCGCGTCGCCCTGGGCCGGGTTGCGGACGCCCAGCACGACCTGGTGGCCAACGGCTTGGGCCAGGGCGCCGACGGCCTTGGCGATCGAACCGCCGCCCAGGAAACCAATTTTCATCTTCGTCATCCTTTATGAAGTTGACCGGTCGTCTAGTGAAATTGCGAAGACCGGCACAGAGCCGCCTTAGGGCGGATGTCTGCTGTTAGCCTCGCGACGAGCCTTGGCTGTGGGTGGCGAAGGCCGTCGAGAAGTCGTCGGAGGCCAGAACCATCAGCGCGTCCCTCAGGTGGCGCGCCCTGTCCTCGCCGAAGGCGGTTTCGAGGCTGGCCTGGGCCACGCCCCAGAGCGCCATGGTCTCGGCGACCTTGCGCTGGCCGGCCTTGGTCAGGGTGACCCGCTTGCTGCGTCCGTCGTCGGGGTTGGGCACGAGCCGCACCAGGCCGTCTCGCACCAAGGGTTTGAGGCTGTGGCCCAGGGCCGAAAGGTCCATGACCAGTTCCTGGGCCAGGGCCTTCATGGTCGGCTCGTCCAGTTCGTCGATATGCACGAGGAGCCCAAACTGGCTGTTGCGCAGGCCGCTGGGCGCCAGGACGGTGTCGTAGAGTCTGCCGACATTGCGCGCGGCCTTGCGCATCGTGTCGTTGTTGCACAGCAGGTAGTTCGCAACCCGTTTGCTCTCGCCGCTCGCCATCGCTCTCGTCCGCTGGTCCTGCCTGACTGCGGATCTCATTTAGAGGTATATGCCGGTATGTGCAATGGTCAGCGTCTGACTTTATGCGCGACGCTCTGGCGTTGCCGGTAGCGACGCCCCGGCCTAGGATCGGCCATTCCACGGGGATCACCATGAAGTTTGCGAAACTTGCTCTGCTGGCGACCTTGGCGTCGACCGCTGCTCACGCCCAGACCAACCTGGGAAGCCAGGCGCCCGAGGCCAGCCTGCCGTTCGCCGTCACCCAGGTGGCGACCTTCGACAAGCCCTGGCGCATCGCCTTCCTGCCCGACAGCCGGATGCTGATCACCGAGAAGCCGGGCGCCTTGTGGCTGGTCACCCCGAAGGGCGAGAAGACCAAGATCGCCAATGTCCCGGCGGTGCTGTCGCAAGGGCAGGGCGGTCTGCTGGGCGTCTATCTCTCGCCGCGCTACGCCAGCGACCACAGCGTCTATCTGACCTATTCCGAGCCGGGCGACGGCGGCTCCAGCCTGGCCCTGGCCAAGGCGACGCTGTCGCTGGGCAAGGGCGGCCCCAGCCTCGACGGCCTGAAGGTGATCTGGCGCGACGGCGCGCGCGGCAAGGGCGGCCAGTTCGGCGCCCAGATCGCTTTCTCGCCGGACGGCAAGCTCCTGTACCTGACCGTGGGCGATCGCCAGCGCATGACGCCGGCCCAGGACCCCAACTCGCCGCTGGGCAAGATCCTGCGCCTGACGCTCGACGGCAAGCCCGCGCCGGGCAATCCGATGGCGGGCAAGACCGGCGCGGCCAGCATCCCGATCATCGATCCGCCGGCCGACACCGAGAAGGCCAAGACCGCGCCGGTGGTCAAGACCTATGCCTTCCCCGGTCCGAACCTGACGCCGGCCGAGACCTGGAGCAGCGGCCACCGCACGCCCTACGGCCTGGCCTTCGCGCCCGACGGCAAGCTGTGGGAAGTCGAGCACGGCCCCAAGGGCGGCGACGAGCTGAACCTGATCGAGCCGGGCAAGAACTACGGCTGGCCGCTGGTGTCCTACGCGGTGAACTACAACAACGTGCCGATCCCCAGCCCGGACACGCGCCCTGACCTGCAGAAGCCGGTGCTCTATTGGACGCCCGTGATCGCGCCGGGGAACCTGATCTTCTACAGCGGCAAGATGTTCCCGCAGTGGCAGGGCTCGGCCCTGATCGGCGGCATGGGCAGCAACAGCCTGAACCGCGTCGTCGTCAAAGGCGCCACCGCCACGTCCGCCGAGCGCTGGACGGTCGGCCACCGCATCCGCGACGTCGAGGTCGCGCCGGACGGCGCGCTGTGGATGCTGGAAGACGACAGCGCCGGCGGCCTGTTCCGCGTGACGCCGAAATAGCCGAGAGGCTGGGGCGTGCGAGCATCATGCGCTCGCACGCTCCGTCGGTATGCTCCATCCGAGTGGTCCGCCCTGGTGGTCGAAGGCCGAGCGGGCGGCTCTGGCCTTCAAGGCCACGACGCGCAAGGCCCGGGGCGCCAAGCATTCGGTCTATGTCGTGCTGCTGCACGACCCGCGCCGCGCCGATCCCTGGGGTCTCTATGTGGGCCAGACCTCGCGCGATCCGGACCTGCGTTTCGACCAGCACAAGACCGGCTACAAGGCCAGCGGCGCGGCCAAGCGGTTCGGCGTCCGGCTGGTTCCGGCGCTGACCGAGCACCTCAATCCGATGCGCCAGTGGGAGTCGCTGGACCTGGAGGCCGCACTGGCCGAGGCGTTCCGCGCGGCCGGCGTGCCCTGGGTCGAGGGCGGGCACTAGTTCAGGCCAAAGCCCTTCAGGCGAGCGTCGGATAGCCCTGCCGGACGGCGAGGTCCTCCAGATACCCGGCGGCGCGATAGTGCGTCAGGGGCAGGACGTTGACGCCGTCCAGCAACAGGGTCCGGCGGACATCGCGAAGGGAAGGGTCTTCCATCACGTCTTCCAGCGCCGCGCCGAGCGCCCTGTAGGCGGCGCGGGGAAGATCGGCCGCGGCGATCAGGGGCAGGCCGGGCGTGCGGCTGGTCCAGGCCAGGACGCGCAGGCCCTTGGTCAGGTCGGACCGGTGACGCCGCAGATGCGCCCAGGTCACGCAATCGATCGCCGCGACATCCGCCGCGCCCTCGGCCAGGGCCTGGGCGCTGCCCACATGCGCGCCGGTGATCAGGATGTCGCTGAAGAACGGCCGGCCTTTGGCCAAGGGCGCGATCTCCGCGCGCAGCAGGTTCATGCCGGTGTTGGAGTCGCGGGCGTTGATCGCGCAGCGCAGGCCCCGGGTGTCGAGCAGGCTCTGGGCCTTGTCGCTGGCGCGGACGACGACGACGCTGCGATGGAACGGGCCGTCGCAGCCCTGGGCGGCGTAGCGGGGCGTGGCGATCAGCTTGACCACGCCCTGCAGGCTCTTGCCGAGAGGATAGCCGCAGGTCTGGGCCAGCAGCAGGCGCGGGTGACGCCAGAGCACGTCGAGCGGCAGCTCGCGGTCCAGGGACGTGGGCGCGGGCGTTCCGCTGGCGGCCAGGCGGATCCGCAAGCCCTCCCACAAGGCGTCGTTGGCCGCCTGCAGCTCGGGGAGGTCGTACATGGGCAGAGCGGCGACGTAGCTCATCGCGCTTGCTCCAGCGCCTGGGCGTGGTCGAGCGCGTGGTGCGGTCGCCACAGATAGCGCCGGAAGACCTCGGCATAGCCATCATAGACGAGGCCGCCATTGCCCGCGACCAGGCGCGTCCGCTCCCGGGCGTGATAGGCCGGCAGGCGATGCCAGGCCAGGCCCGGGCGCTCGTGATGGGCGACATGCAGGTTGTTGTTGAGGAACAAGAGCCCCAGCAGCGGCGCGTTCTCGACGATGGCGATGCGCTGGCCCGGGTCGGCGTGAGCGCGGTGCTCAGCGAACGAGCGGATCAGGCCCAGGGCCACGCCCGGATAGACGAAGCACAGCAGGTAGCGGCCCAGGCTCATGCCGCAGACCACGATCAGCCAGGTCGCCAGGCCCGCCACGAGCAGGCCATGCACGGCCCAGATCGCGCGGCGATCCTGCTGGCCCCTCCAGATCAGGCGCGCCTCGCTCGCCAGGAAGGCGCCGACCTCGACGAAGGGCCCCAGCAACAGCCGTCCGGCCAGTGGCGCGCTCAGCCGGGCCAGGGCGCGGCGCAAGGGCGAGGCCGCGTCGGTCAGGTAGCGCGCCTCGGGGTCGCTGTGCGGCGCCGTCAGGTCGTGGGTCGCGTGGTGCGCCAGGTGCGAGCGGCGATAGATCGCGAAGGGCAGCCATAGCGACAGCGGGACCGAGGCGAGGATCGCGTTCAGCCGCGCCGACCGCGTCGGATGGCCGTGGATCGCCTCGTGCTGATAGCTGCCGTGCCAGGCGACGATCCAGCCGCCGGCCAGGAACAGCACCGCCGTCGGCAATCGGTCGTGGAAGAAGGTCAGGGCCAGCCAACCGCCATGGATCGTCAGCCACAGGAACAGGGTTGGCCATTCGAGGCTGCGCTGCGACCGGACGGACAAATGCGGCGTGGTCGCCATGCGCGCTCTACCCAGACCTCGAAGGAAGGCGTCTCCGGCGCGACGGGCAGGCCGCGCCGGAGGCGTCGCGCAGGACTTCCCATCCGCGCGAGAGTTGGCGGCGCTGAAAGGGAGGTGGCGCCACTGACAAAAGCCTATCTATTGAGTAGGAATTTGGTCGAGGCAGATTTTCTGAGGGCGCGTACAGCCCTCCAGGAGCGGGCGTCTAGCGCGCCGGCTTGACCTTGGGCAGGACGGTGATCGGTTCCAGGACGATGTCGCGGAAGAAGGTCTCGGCCCCCTCGGACTGCAGCTGGATCGCGCCGTGGGTCAGGGGCTGGCCGTCGGCCTTCAGGTCGCGGACCTCCAGCACCGGCACGCCGTTGACGACGTGGACGGCGCGGTCGCCCAGGACGTAGAGGTCCAGGGTGTTCCACTGGCCGGCCGGCTTCTCGGCGTCGCTGTAGGCCTCGACGTTCCAGTCCGCCGTGCCGCCCTTGGCGGTGGTGGCTTTGCCGGTCGGCGAGAAGCGCAGGTTGGGCTTGATCAAGGACGGATCGTTGACCGCGTCGGTGACGACGCTGATCGCCTCGCCGACCGGCACGACCATGCCGATCGAGCCGGTCATGATCTCGAACTCGACCGCCTGGCTCCAGGTGCCCCAGACCACGCCCGGCGCCCCGTGCGAGTGGTAGAGCAGGCCGTTGTTCGGCGCTTGCGTCTCGCGCGGCGCCCAGCGGCCTTGGCCCCATTTGTACTGCAGGCGCAGGTGATAGTTCTGGAAGTCGCCGGTGTGGACCAAGCTCCCCCAGATCTTGCCGTTGACGTAGAGCGCCGGGCGGCCGTCCTCGGTGACCACCTTGAAGATCTCGGCGCTCTGAGGCGTGTCGCCGATCGGCGCGACGGCGGGGCGCTTGTAGGTCAGGGCCGGGTCGGCATAGCCGAGCCAGGAGCGCCAGTCGGCAAGGTCTTTGCCGTTGAAGAGCACGGTCTGCGGCCCCGTGGCCTTGGGGACGTCGGTCAGCGTCAGGGGCGGATGCGGCTCGGCGAGCGCCAGCGCCGCCATCAGGGCCAAGGTCTGAAGCATGCCGTCCTCCTAAGATCTCGCCTCCTAGTCGCCGAATGTCCGACAGCGTTGTCAAGGATGTCATGGTCGTATTGGCGGGCGTCGGCAAGCAACCTAAGGTCCCGGGCTCGACAGGGAGGTCGCATGCCAGTTCGCTCCGTTCTCACGCTCGCCGTAGGCCTGTGCGTGGCCTCTTCCGCCATGGCCCAGACCAAGCCGGAGGAGACCGAGGTCTGGAAACCGGCCGCGCCGGTGGTGACGACCTCGGGGGCCGCGCCGTCCGACGCGATCGTGCTGTTCGACGGCCACGATCTTGACCAATGGGTGGCTGCCAAGGACAAGTCGTCGGCCGCCTGGACGGTGGCCGATGGCGTCCTGACCGTCGACAAAACCAAGGGCAATATCGAGACCAAGCGGAGCTTCCGCGACTACCAGCTGCACCTGGAATGGCGCATCCCGGAGGGCATCACCGGGACGGGCCAGGCGCGCGGCAACAGCGGCGTGTTCCTGGCGTCCACGGGCGCCGGCGACAAGGGCTACGAGGTGCAGATCCTCGACAGCTATGAGAACCCGACCTACGTCAACGGCCAGGCGGCCAGCGTCTACAAGCAGCATCCGCCCCTGGCCAACGCCAGCCGCAAGCCGGGTGAATGGCAGACCTACGACATCGTCTGGCATGCGCCGGTGTTCGGCGCGGACGGCGCGCTCGTGACGCCGGCCGATGTCACCGTGATCCACAACGGCGTGCTGGTGCAGGACCACACGGTGCTGGCCGGCGAGACGGTTTATATCGGCAAGCCCAGCTACAAGGCCCATGGCCCCGCGCCGATCAAGCTGCAGGCGCATGGCGATCCCAGCGCGCCGATCAGCTTCCGCAACATCTGGGTCCGCGAACTGGCGCCCCGCTAGACGGGCGGCGCCGCGGTGCTGGCGCGCACCACCAGCTGGTGGGGCAGGGTGACGTTCTGCAGAGCCGTGGCCCGGCCGCTGAGGATGTCCATCAGCAGGCGCACCACCTCGTGGCCGATCTGCTCCTTGGGCTGGCTGACCGTGGTCAGCTGCGGGTGCAGATACTGGGCGAAGCGGATGTCGTCGAAGCCGACCAGCGACACGTCCTCCGGACACCGCAGGCCGCGCAGGCGGATAGCCTCCAGCGCGCCCATGGCCATCTCGTCGCTGAAGCAGAAGATCGCCGTCGGCCGGCCCGGTTCGTCCAGCAGCTCACCGGTCTGGCGCACGCCGGACTCGATCGAGAAGTCGCCGATGGCCATGCGCAGGGCGCTGGCCCGGCCGTGACGCTGGGCGGCGGCCAGCACGCCGGCCAGGCGGTCGCTGCTGATCGGGCTGGCCAGCGGACCGGTGACCACGCCGATGCGGGTGTGACCCAGGCCGTACAGGTAGTCGACCACCTCGGCGGCGGCGGCGGCGTTGTCGATATGGGCGCTGGACACGGCCAGACCGGGGCGGAACTCGCAGCCGTTGACGATCGGCGTCTTGGGGCCCTTGGCGGCGACCATCTCGGCCAGCACGTCGGGCAGGCGGTGGCCCAGGAAGATCAGGCCGTCGGCCTCCTTGCGGCGGAACATCGCCGCATATTGCTCCTCGCGCGCTTCCTCGTGGCGGGTGTCGCCCAGCAGCACCGAATAGCCGGCGGCGAGAGCGGCTTCCTCGACGCCCCGGATCACCTGCGAGAAGAACGGGTTGGAGATGTCGGGCACCGTGACCAGGATCTTCTCGGTCCGCAGGGTGCGCAGGCTCTTGGCGGCGAAGTTGGGCTCGTAGCCCAGGCGGTTGACCGCCTCCATCACCTTGTTGCGGGTGGTCTCCAGCACCAGTTCGGGCGCGCTGAACACCCGTGAAACCGTCGCCGTGGAGACGCCCGCGTCGCGCGCTACGTCTTGAATGGTGGCCATTGGCCGGACACTGGCGACTAGCCGACAGCTTGGCAAGCAGACGGAGCCCTGTTATCGATGATTTCGATTACATCGGAGCGGAGGCGGTCCAAACGGGCCGAAACTGCCGCCCAAGCTGGTCGGGGAGGCCAGATCCATGAACACGAGCTTCCGGCTCTTCGTGATGATGGTGCTGCAGCTGGCGATCTGGGGCGCCTGGGCGCCAAAGATCTTCCCCTACATGGGCATGCTGGGCTTCGCGCCCTGGCAGCAGTCGCTGGTCGGCAGCTCGTGGGGTGTGGCCGCCCTGGTCGGCATCTTCTTCTCCAACCAGTTCGCCGACCGCAACTTCGCGGCGGAGAAGTTCCTGGCCGTCAGCCACCTGATCGGCGGCCTGGCTTTGGTCGGCACGGCCTTCGCCACCGACTTCTGGCCGTTCTTCGCCTGCTACCTGGTCTTCAGCCTGGTCTATGTGCCGACCCTGTCGGTGACCAACTCGATCGCCTTCGCCAACCTGAAGGACCCGGCCGCCGGTTTCGGCGCGGTGCGGATGGGCGGGACGGTCGGCTGGGTGCTGGTCAGCTGGCCCTTCGTGTTCCTGCTGGGCGGCCACTCGTCGGTCGAGCAGGTGCGCTGGATCTTCCTGGTCGCGGCGATCGTCTCGTTCGCCTTCGCCGGCTACGCCCTGACCCTGCCGCACACGCCCGCCCGCAAGGACGCGCCGGGCATCGACAACCTGGCCTGGCGACGGGCCTTCAAGCTGCTGGCCGCGCCGTTCGTGCTGGTGCTGTTCGTCGTCACCTTCATCGATAGCGTCATCCACAACGGCTATTTCGTGATGGCCGACGCCTTCCTGACCAACCGCGTCGGCATCGCCGGCAACCTCTCGATGGTGGTGCTGAGCCTGGGCCAGGTGGCCGAGGTGCTGACCATGTTCCTGCTGGGCCGGGTGCTGGTGCGCCTGGGCTGGAAGACGACGATGATCATCGGCGTGCTGGGCCACGCCGCGCGCTTCCTGGTCTTCGCCTTCGCCGCCGACAGCATCCCGACGATCGTCGCCGTCCAGCTGCTCCACGGGATCTGCTACGCGTTCTTCTTCGCCACCGTGTACATCTTCGTCGATGCGGTGTTCCCCAAGGACGTCCGCTCCAGCGCCCAGGGCCTGTTCAACCTGCTGATCCTGGGGATCGGCAATGTGGTCGCCAGCTTCCTGTTCCCCGAGCTGATCAGCAAGCTGAGCGCCGGCGGCACGGTCGACTACACCCGCCTGTTCCTGGTCCCGACCGGCATGGCCCTGGTCGCGGTGCTGCTGCTGGCGATCTTCTTCCGCCCGCCCTCGCGCGGTCCGGTCGCCGAGACCGAAGACCTCTCCGCCACCGCCAATCCGGCCCAAGTCTAAGCTTCAACGAAGGAAAGCCTCGTGAACGCACATCTTTCTCGACGTGGTCTCCTCGGCGCCGGCGCGGCCCTGATGGGCGCGAGCTTCGCTGGCGTCGCCGGCGCGGCCCAGCAGCCGTTCTTCCAGCGCCACAAGCTGCCGGTCGGCATCCAGCTCTACAGCCTGGGTCCGGACCTGGCCAAGGAGCTGGACGCCCAGCTGGCCACCGTCGCCAAGATCGGCTTCAAGTCGGTCGAGCTGGCCGGCTATCTGGGCCGTACGCCGGCCGAGCTGCGCGCCGCCTTCGACAAGGCGGGCCTGGTCTGCCCCAGCGCCCACATCTCGCCCAAGGGGCCGAGCGGCTTCAGCGGCGACCTGTCCAAGCTGGCCGACGAGATGCACGTCATCGGCGTCAAGTCGGTGATGATGCCGATCTTCTACATCCCCGATCGCCTCAGCCAGGACCTGCGCGCGGCCGGCGTGCAGATGACGGCCGACGACTGGAAGTGGAACGCCGACTTCCTCAACGAGAAGGCCGCCGTGCTGAAGAAGGCCGGCATCGCCGCCGGCTATCACAACCACAATTTCGAGTTCGCGCCTCTCAAGGATGCAAAGGGGGGCGACACCAACGGCATGGAGATCCTGCTGAAGGGCACCGATCCTGCCGTGGTCACCTTCGAGATGGACGCCGGCTGGGTCACGGCGGCTGGCCACGATCCGCTGGCCCTGCTGAAGGCCCATCCGGGCCGCTTCACCCAGATGCACGTCAAGGACGTCAAGGCGACGACCAAGACCAATTTCGAACTGAAGCAGGACCCGACCGAGGTCGGCGGCGGCATGATCGACTGGAAGAAGCTGCTGCCCGCCGCCTATGCCGAAGGGGTGCGGGGCTTCTACTACGAGCAGGAGCCGCCGTTCGCCCATCCGCGTCTGGAGTCGGCCAAGATCAGCTACGACTACCTGGCCAAGGTCGTCGCCTGATGAGCCTTCGGATGGCCATGGTCGGCGGCGGTCCGGGCTCGTTCATCGGGCCCGTGCACCGCATGGCCGCCGAACTGGACGGCCGCATCCGGCTGGTCGCCGGGGTGTTCAGCCGTGATGCGGCCAAGAACGCCCAGGCGGCCGCCGCCTGGGGCGTCGCCCCCGACCGGGTCTATCCAGACCATCACGCGATGATCGCCGCCGAGCGGGCGCGCGAGGATGGCGTCCAGCTGGTCTCGGTGGTGACGCCCAATCACCTGCACTTCGACGTCTCGGCCGCCGCGCTGAAGGGCGGGCTGCACGTGATCAGCGACAAGCCCGCGACCCTGAACCTGGCTGAGGCGGAAGAGCTGGCGGGCATCGTCGCGGCGTCGGGCAAGTTCTACGGCCTGACCTACACCTATACCGGCTATCCCATGGTCCGCGAGGCGCGCGAGATCGTGGCGCAGGGCGACCTGGGCGCGGTGCGCAAGGTGGTGGTCGAATATTCGCAAGGCTGGCTGTCCAAGCCCTTGGAACTGGATGAGGCCAACAAGCAGGCCAGCTGGCGGGCCGATCCCAAGCAGTCCGGCGTCGGCGGCTGCATCGGCGACATCGGCGTCCATGCCTTCAACATCGCCGAGTTCGTGACCGGCCATCGCGTCGCGCGCCTGTGCGCCGACGTCTCCACCGTCGTCCCGGGCCGGGGCCTGGACGACGACTGCAACGTGCTGCTGCGCTTCGAAGGCGGGGCGCGCGGCGTGCTGATCGCCTCGCAGATCTCGGCCGGAGCTCGCAACGGCCTGACGCTGAGCGTCTATGGCGAGAAGGGCGGCCTGACCTGGTCGCACGAGGACCCCAACGTCCTGACGATCGACTGGCTGGACGGTCCTAGCCACGTGCTGCACGCCGGCTCGGGCTATCTGGGCGCGGCGGCTCGCGCCGTGACACGCCTGCCGACCGGCCATCCCGAGGGCTTCATCGAGGCCTTCGCCAACATCTATCGCGACTTCGCCGACGCCATTGAAGGGCGGAGCGGCGGGGTCGTGCCCGACATCGGCGAGGGCGTGCGCGGCATGGCCTTCGTCGAGCGCGCCGTGGCCGCCAGCCGCGACGACGCCGGCTGGGTGAGCCTAACAGGAGACGGCCGATGAAGACGCTCAAAGGGCCCGCGATTTTCCTGGCCCAGTTCATCGGCGACAAGCCGCCGTTCGACAAGCTGGAGACCATGGCCAAGTGGGTCGCTGACCTGGGCTATGTCGGCGTGCAGATGCCGACCGGCGGGGCGGACTCGTTCTTCGATCTCGCTTTGGCCGCCGAGAGCCAGACCTATTGCGACGACATCGCCGGCCTGCTGGCCGAGTACGGCCTGGAGATCACCGAGCTCTCGACCCACCTGCAGGGCCAGCTGGTCGCCGTGCATCCGGCCTATGACGAGCTGTTCGACGGCTTCGCCCCGCCGGAGCTGCGCGGCAAGCCGGCCGAGCGCCAGGTCTGGGCCGTGGGCCAGGTGAAGGCCGCCGCCGCCGCCAGCCGGCGCCTGGGCCTGAAGGCCCACGCCACCTTCTCCGGCGCTCTGGCCTGGCCGTACTTCTACCCCTGGCCGCAGCGGCCGGCGGGTCTGGTCGAGGAGGCCTTCGCCGAACTGGGCCGTCGCTGGAAGCCGATCCTGGACGTGTTCGAGGACAACGGCGTCGACGTCGCCTACGAGATCCATCCGGGCGAAGACCTGCACGACGGCGCGACCTTCGAGCGATTCCTGGACGAGGTCGGCGGCCATCCGCGCGCCAATATCCTCTATGATCCCAGCCACTTCGTCCTGCAGCAGCTGGACTATCTGGGCTACATCGACCGCTATCACGAGCGCATCAAGGCCTTCCACGTCAAGGACGCCGAGTTCCGGCCGACGGCCCAGTCGGGCGTCTATGGCGGCTATCAGGGCTGGGCCGAGCGGCCGGGCCGGTTCCGCTCGCTGGGCGATGGCCAAGTGGACTTCAAGGCGATCTTCTCCAAGCTGGCCCAGTACGATTTCGACGGCTGGGCGGTGCTGGAGTGGGAGTGCGCGCTGAAGCATCCCGAGCAGGGCGCCCGCGAAGGCGCGCCGTTCATCCGCGACCACATCATCCAGGTCACCGACAAGGCGTTCGACGACTTCGCCGGCAGCGCGCCGGACGCCGGTCGCAATCGTCGCCTACTAGGCCTGTGATCTTTCCCGACGGAGTATCCTCGATGAAGTCCCCGCTTATGTTCGCCGCCGTTCTGGCCGCGACGGCGACCAGCGCCGTCGCCGGACCCACCGGCCAGCAGGTGTTTGAGCAGCGCTGCACGGTCTGCCATTCGCTGCAGCCCGCGCCGGGCAAGATGGGCCCGCCCCTGGCCGGCGTCGCCGGTCGCAAGGCCGGGACCGCCCCGGGCTTTGCCTACAGCACCGCCATGAAGGCCTCGGGCATCACCTGGACGCCGGAAGAGCTGGACGCCTTCATCAAGGCCCCGGGCAAGAAGGTGCCTGGCACCAAGATGCTGCTGGGCGCGCCCGACGACGCCCAGCGCGCGGCGGTGATCCAGTATCTGTCGTCGGTGAAGAAGTAGGCTGAGCCTGGGGAGAGCGGCGATGAAGACGATGGTCAGAGCCTTCGCGATCTGCGCGACGTCGTTGCTGCTGGCCTTGCCAGGCGTCTCCAGCGCTCAAGCCGCCGACCCGACCGGTTTCGCGAGCGGCGCGGAGGTCCAGGCCCAGATCCGCGACATGCTGGCCGCGATGAAGCCCGACCAGGGGTTCATGTGGCGTCCCCTGGTCCGCGATGGGACCACCGTGGCGGCGATCGAAATCTGGAAGAAGCCGGGCCGCCCCGCCGTCCACCCCGACCAGGCGGAATACGCCATCGTGCTGGAGGGCGACGGCACGTTGGTCTCGGGCGGGACGCTCGTCGATCCGAAGGTCAAGAACCCCACGCTCACCGACGGCGACAAGATCGAAGGCGGGACGACGCGGACGCTGGGCCCCGGCGACGTCATCCTCGTGCCCGCCGGCGTGCCGCACTGGTTCGGCATCACCGGCGAGCGACTGGTCCTGCTGGGCGTCAAGCTGCCCGGCGCGAAGTGACGGCGCTCAGCGCGCCGTCAGCTCTTGAATCTGGATGTCCTTGAATTCGATCGGGTGACCTTCGCTCTGTAGCGCGATGTAGCCCTCGGTCACCGGTTTCGCGCCGCGCTCCAGGATGTAGGGCTTGGCGCCGGCGGCGACGGTGTCTTCGGGGTCGAGCATCACGTCGGCATAGTGATGGACGGCCGCGCCGTTGATTTTCTGGGTGATCTGGCCGTTGGGCAGCACTTCCAGCTCGGCCTGGACCCATGTGCCATCGGGGATGGTCGGGGCGTTGGCGGACGGGGTGCAGTGCTCCTTCACCTTGGCGCCGTCGATGGTGATGGTCAGGCCCGGCGTGCAGACCGCGCCGGTGGGGCGGGGCGCGTCGCCGTCCTTGCCCAGCAGCTGGAACTCGATCGAGACCGGGAAGGGCTGGGGGACCGTCATGCTCTCGGGGCTCTGGCTCAGGAACATGATGCCGCTGTTGCTGCGCGCCCACGCGGGGGTGTCGGGCAGGCCGCCCTCGGTCAGGAAGCGATAGGTCAGCTTCAGGCGATAGGCCTTGAACGGCGTCTTGTAGAAGAGGTGCCCGAACTGGCCGTCCAGCTTGTCGTAGCCGGCATAGGACACCCGGATCACGCCGTGATCGACGACGAAGGTGTCGCGGTAGTTCTCGCCGGCCGGATGCTTGGCGACCTTCGGCGTCCAGCCGTTGAGGGTCTTGCCGTCGAACAGCGGCCGCCACGGGCCGGCCTTGACGTCCTGCGCGTGGGCGGTCCCCCCAAGCAGCGCCAGCATGAGTCCAATCGCGACGAACGGCTTGGCCATGATCCTGTCTCCCTCCCAATCGCTCAGCCCATTTTTACGGTCAAATGCCGAGCTTTCTTGCAATGTAACCCATTTCATGGAAGCCTCCAGGCAAGAATGAAGGGTTCGCCGAGGTCGGGGCGTCGCGTTGCTTAGAGCTTCCGACGTGGTCCATCGAGCGGCCGCAAAGGGAGCGAACATGGCCAATGTGAACGGTCGCGCGCGGCGTAAGAACACTTATGACGCGATCGTGGTGGGTAGCGGTATCACCGGCGGCTGGGCCGCCAAGGAGCTGACCCAGAAGGGCCTGAAGGTCCTGGTTCTCGAGCGGGGCCGCATGGTCAAGCATCTGGAGGACTATCCGACCGCCGTCCTCGATCCCTGGCAGACCAAGTACCCGCAAGGCCAGCTGCCGAACGCCGAGCTGGACGCGCACTACCAGGTGCAGCGCCGCACCGGCTACACCATGACGGAGTACAGCCAGCACTTCTTCGTCAAGGACGACGAGAACCCCTACACCGAAGAGAACCGCTTCGACTGGATCCGCGGCTATCACGTCGGCGGCCGGTCGCTGACCTGGGGCCGGCAGAGCTATCGCCACAGCCCGATCGACTTCGAGGCCAACGCCAAGGAGGGCATCGGCGTCGACTGGCCGATCCGCTACGAGGATCTGGCCCCCTGGTACGAACACGTCGAGCGCTTCATCGGCGTCTCGGGCCAGCACGAGGGTCTCGCCCACTTCCCCGACGGTCACTACCAGCCGCCGATGGAGATGAACTGCGTCGAGAAGGCCTTCAAGGCCAAGTCCGAGGCCCGCTTCCCCGAGCGCCGGGTCAGCATCGGCCGCACGGCCCACCTGACCGACCCGACCGAGGAACAGCTGAGCCTGGGCCGCACCAAGTGCCAGTTCCGCAACCAGTGCATCCGCGGTTGCCCGTTCGGCGGCTATTACAGCTCCAACTCCGGCGGCCTGGTGGCGGCCGAGCGCACCGGCAACCTGGTGATCCGCCCGAACTCGATCGTCACCGAGCTGATCTATGACGCCAAGGCGGGCAAGGCGACCGGGGTGCGGATCCTGGACGCCGAGACCAAGCAGGACGAGGAATTCCACGCCGACGTCATCTTCCTGTGCGCCTCGGCCCTGAACTCGGCCTGGATCATGATGAACTCCACCAGTTCGCGGTTCGAGAACGGCTTCGGCAACGGCAGCGACCAGCTGGGCCGCAACGTCATGGACCACCATCTGGGTGTCGGCGCGTCGGGCGACGCGCCCGAGTTCGGCGACATGTACTATTCGGGCCGGCGTCCGAACGGCATCTACGTGCCGCGCTTCCGCAACCTCGGCGACGAGGCCACCAAGCGCACCGACTACCTGCGCGGCTTCGGCTATCAGGGCGGGGCGTCGCGGCCGATCTGGGATCGCGATCTGGGCAACCGGGCCAAGGGCGCCAAGGGCTTCGGCGCGGCGCGCAAGACCGCGCTGACCCAGCCCGGTCCGTGGAACATGGGCCTCGGAGGGTTCGGCGAGATCCTGCCCTACGAGGACAACCGCATCACGATGAACCACGCTGTGAAGGACGCCTTCGGCCTGCCGACCCTGTCGTTCAACGTCACCATGCGCGAGAACGAGATGGCCATGCGCCGCGACATGCAGGCCGCGGCGGTCGAGATGCTGGAGGCCGCCGGCTTCAAGAACGTCAAGGGCCACGACGGCGGTTACGCGCCCGGCCTGGGCATCCACGAGATGGGCACCGCCCGCATGGGCCGCGATCCCAAGACCTCGGTGCTGAACGCCCATAACCAGGTCCACGAGTGCACGAACGTCTACGTCACCGACGGGGCGGCCATGACCTCGGCCTCGTGCGTGAACCCGTCCCTGACCTACATGGCCCTGACCGCCCGCGCCGCCGACCATGCGGTGAAGGCTCGCAAGCGGGGAGACATCTGATGCTGAACCGACGTGACACCCTGCGCGGCCTGGCCCTGGCGGTCGGCGTCGCCTCGACCGGCTGGGCGCAGCGCGCCCTAGCCGCCGCGCCGGCGCCGGCCCTGAGCTGGACCCCGACGGCCTTGACCGCCGACCAGGCCCGCCTGCTCGACGTGGTGGCCGAGCTGATCATCCCGGCGACCGACACGCCCGGGGCCCGCGAGGCCGGCGTCCCGCAGTTCATCGACCGCGCGGTCGGCGACTACTACGACAAGGGCCAGGTCGAGCAGCTGCTGGGCGGCCTCTCGCGCATGGACGCCGACGCCCGCGCCGCGCACGGCGACGGCTTCGTGGCGCTGGCGCCCGAGCAGCAGGTGGCCTTGCTGACGACCTACGACCAGGAAGCCGGCGCCGCGCGCGGGCAGGGGCAGGGCCACTTCTTCCCGGTGCTGGAGGACATGGTCACGGTCGGCTACTTCACGTCCGAGGTCGGCGCGACCCAGGCCCTGAAGTACGAGGCCGTACCTGGCGCCTATCACGGCTGCGTGCCGCTGGCCGAGATCGGACGCGCCTGGGCGACGCGGTAGGTCGGATCGAGGTTCAACGAAAAGGACCGCTCCTAGCCGCTCATCCCCGCGAAAGCGGGGACCCAAGCTGACTTTCGGGTCTGTTGAATGGCCTTGCCATGATCGCTGACACGGCTTGGGTCCCCGCTTTCGCGGGGATGAGCGGGGTTTTGGGAGTTTGTACGTCCTGATGGGGGAGGGGAGCCTAGACCGGCTCGCCGACCGCCTGGAAGCTGGCCGGATCGAGACCCTCATCGACGCCCTTCACGTACAGGCCCTCGGCGTGGTGGTGGTAGTCCTCGACCTCGTAGACCTGGCCCGAATAGACGCCCAGGTGGGGCAGGCTCACGCCGGTGCGCAGCAGCAGTCGCCTTGGCGGAAGATGCGTTCGTTCATGATCGGTCCCTCTACCTGCCCGCGCAGCCTGCGGCGCCGAGGCCCATCCCGCCAAGACACGACTTCGTCAGCTTCCGGAAGGGAACGATTCCAGCCATTCGCGCAGCCGTTGGTTTTCGGCCTCCAGCGCGCTGAGCCGTTCGCGCAGCGGTGTCACCGCGCGATTGATCTCGGCCTCGGTGAAGCGGGGCACGATGTGCTGCGGGCAGTTCCAGTCGAAGGCCGCCAGCCGCAGGCGGAAGATCCGCTCGGGCCGGGCGCGATAGCCGGGAACCGCGACCCGCGCCATCAGGTCGGGCTCGGCGTCCAGGGCCAGGCGCTCGGCGTGGGCCAGGATCTTCAGCCGGGCGCGGCGGGGATAGTCGACCAGGATCAGGGCCACGCGATCGTTGGCGTCCAGGTTGCCCATGCTGATGTACTGGCGGTTGCCGGCATAGTCGGCGAAGGCCAGGGTCGTCTCGTCCAGCACCTTGAGGAAGCCGGGCGGGCCGCCGCGATGCTGCACATAGGGCCAGCCGGTCTCGGACACGCTGGCCATGTAGAAGCTGTCGCGCTCGGCGATGAAGGCGACTTCGTTCGGAGTGAAGGCCTCGGACACGCGATCGACCGCGCCGGGCGTCCAAAGATGATCGACGCCCATCTCGGCCTGGGCCGCGCGCACGCTGGCCGAGCTGGCCAGGTCCAGGAAACTGTAGTGGCTCATGGAGAGGTCTCCCGGCGCCGCACTCGGATGAAGCGCAACGCCGGGAAGGATCCTATTCGACTAGGCTGGCGTCGAGGGTGATCTCGGCGTTCAGCAGCTTGGAGACCGGGCAGCCGGCCTTGGCCTTGGCGGCCAGCTCTTCGAACTGGGCCTGATCGGCGCCGGGGATGCTGGCCTTCAGGGTCAGGTGCGAGGCGGTGATGGCGTAGCCGCCCTCGACCTGTTCCAGCGTGACCTTGGCCGAGGTGTCCATCCGGTCGGCCTTCAGGCCGGCCTCGCCCAGGATCAGCGACAGGGCCATGGTGAAGCAGGCCGAGTGGGCGGCGGCGATCAGCTCCTCGGGGTTGGAGCCGGGCTGGCCCTCGAAGCGGCTGGCGAAGCCGTAGGGATAGTCGGTCAGGGCGCCGCTCTCGGTCGAGATCGAGCCCTTGCCGTCCTTGATGCCGCCGCTCCAGGCGGCCGAGCCGCTTCTGACGATCTTCATGTCGGTTACTCCAGATGGGGAATGTCGGGAGCGATCCACCACGTCGCGGCGAGGGCGGCTTGAAGGAAACCGGCTTTTCACGCCCGCGCCACGAACGAAAACGGCGGCGCGCCCGAAGGCCCGCCGCCGCGTCGTCTGGTCTGAACCGCAAGGTCGTCGCCTCAGGTCAGGTTGTATTCCGGCTTGGCGTAGGTCCCGATAAGGTCGACGCCATAGACGTTGTGCGTCAGCTGGTCGGCGAAGAAGGCGTCGGCCGACTTGGCGTAGAGGCCGACATGCTCGTTCTCGGCCGCCGCCAGCAGGAAGCCGACCATGGCCGCCTTGGTCCCCTGGCCGTTGGCGCCGTCCTGGCCGTAGTAGGCCAGGTAGTCGGTCCGGGTCATGGTCATGCCGCCGACGGTCACCATGGTGTCCAGCAGGTCGTGGACCTTCTGGTCGGTCGGGGTCAGGCCGAAGATGCTGGCATAGGCCTTCTTGGTGGCGTCGAAGAGGGACAGCGACCCGTACATGTTGCTGAAGGCCGTGGCGCCTTCGCCGTTCTTGCCCAGGTTCACCGCGAAATTGATGAAGCGGTTGATGGTGTCGAATGACTGGTAGTAGGCGCTGTTGAGGTTGTTCTGGTTCGCCCCGTTCGGATCGACCAGATAGTCCATGCCAGCCACCGTCGGCGTCTTGCCGGTGAAGAACTGGTAGGAGAGGGCGGCCACGGCGCTGGTGCCGATCGCGGCCTTGGTCACCAGGGTGAGGGCGTCGGCGTAGCTGGTTCCCGAGGCCATGGCGCCGGCGATCGACTTGGTCACGGCGTCGGCGCCGGTGCTGAAGGCCTGCAGGCGCAGGACGCTGGCCATGGCCGCGGCCACGCGGCTGTCGACGATGGCCACGGTGCGGTCCGAGAACTGCAGGCTCTCGATATTGATCGCGGTGTCGGTCCCGTCGCTTCCGGCGTTGTCCTTGATCTGCCAGCCGCCGGTCGCCAGGGCGGTGATGGCGTAGGACGCGAACTTGCCGGCATAGGCGGCGGTGTCCAGGCCCGCCCCGCCATCCAGGATGTCGTTGCCCGCGCCGCCGGTGATGCGGTTGGCCACCGCGTTGCCGACGATGGTGTCGACGCCCGAGCCGCCGATGGCGTTCTCGATGACCGCGCCGATGGCGATGGTGACGTTGCCCGTCGCGCCGCCGACGCTGGAGAAGAAGCCCGCGCGCAGGTCGATGGTCTGGGCGACCTTGTAGCCGGAGAAGTCGAAGGTGTCGGTCCCGCCGGCGTCCCAGGCGGCGAAAACCAGCTTGCTCGACGACGACGTGGCCGAGAACCAGTCCCGGTCGGTGTTGGAGTTGAAGCCGTAGACCGTGTCGCCGGTGCGGGTGGTCATGTTGGCGCCATAGGCCATCTGGGCGGCGGCGATGTCGTCCAGCAGCGGGGCGGACGCATAGGTCCCGCCGAAGGCGCCGCCGGTGTTGCCCTCGCCGAAATAGGACATCACCGTGTACTGACGGCTGTCCTCGTAATAGGTGGCGTTGGCGCTGTAGGTGAGGGCCGCGCCGCCGGCGTTGTATTCGGACGGGTGGGCCAGACCGATGGCGTGGCCGATCTCGTGGACCAGCACCATGCCGCCGTAGTTCGAGGCGCTGGGGTTGCTGTTGTAACCCAGGCTGGAATTGATCCAGACATCGCCCGAACGGCTACTGGCCTGGGTGTTGCCCGGATAGTAGGCGAAGGCGGCCGAGCCGGACTCGCCGGTGCTGTAGTTGCCGAACAGGATCGCGGCGTTGTCGCTATAGGCGGCCGCGCCCGTCGTTCCGGCGCCGGCGCGCACGAAGGTGATGTTGGCCACGTCCGACCAGCCCAGCAGGGCCTTCTCGGCCTGGGCGATCTGGGCGCTGTTGAATTGCGAGAAGCCCGCCGTGTCGCTGGGCATCGTGTTCGGCGCCGAGGCGCGATAGGCGTAGGTCACCGTCGCGGCGACATTCAGCGCCGGGCCCCAGCCAGGCTCGCCGCGCAGCAGCTGCGAGGCCGCCTCGGCCACCGTCAGGCTGTTCTTGCCGGCGACCACGCCGTCGCGGGCGTCGGCGTTGACGAAGCTGTTTGGGGTCTGATCGCCCGTGATGGGGGCGGGTTCCTGGTCGGCCACGGGAAACGGTTCAATACTCACGCACATACTCCACACGCCCAACATCCCAAGTATGTAGAATCGAGATTTCTCCTGCAATCTCGGCTACTTGCGACATCTGCGCGCAGTTTCCTGGCTAAGCTAAGCGCCACCGGTCTGATCCCCCGCCCGCGACCTTTTTTACAATTGACCTGTTTCTGTGGCGTTTACGCCACACCTGAATCCGGGAAGTGCGCGTTTGTCGTGCTGAGGTCCCGGGGACGTGTCGGGCCCGCGACATTCGATTGAGACTAGAGAGGGTTTTTACACATGAATATGCGGTTGCTTGCCGGCGTCGCCTTGATCGCGCTCGGCGCGGCCTCGGGCGCTTCGGCTCAAAGCGCCCTGAGCGGCTTCTATGTCGCGGGCGACGTGGGCTACCACGAGCCGAGAGACGTGAAGGCCACGTCCTCGAACGGCTATCAGTGGAATTTCTCGGGTGACAAGGACTGGGCCGGCTTCGCCCGCTTCGGTTACAAGTTCACCCCGAACTGGCGCGTGGAAGCCGAATACGGCTATCGTCCCAGCGACCAGAAGAGCGTTCGCGGCAACGGCCTGGCCGGCGCTCAGCCGATCGGCCTCTGCACCCCGGGCGTCGGCCGCTCGCCGGCCTCGCCGGATTGCGGTGAGATCGACGGCAGCCTGAAGGCCACCACCCTGATGGCCAATGTCATCTTCGACCTGGCCCCGGGCGGCACGTTCAACCCCTATATCGGCGCCGGCGCCGGTACGGCCTGGGTGCACAACAAGGCCTATGGCCAGCTGTCGGGCGTTCCGGCCGGCGGCGCGCGCTTCCAGAACACCAACTTCGACGACGTCGACCAAGCCTTCGCCTACCAAGGCATCGTGGGTCTGGGCTGGAACTTCGCCGAGAACTGGTCGATGGACCTGACCGGCCGCTATCTGGAAACCAAGAACCTCAAGTGGGGTTCGGTGACCACGAACACGGGTCCGGCCGGTGGTTCGATCACCGACGTCGGCACCTTCTCGGGCAAGTACAAGGACGCTTCGGTGACCCTGGGTCTGCGCTACACCTTCGGGTCCGCGCCGCCTCCGCCGCCCCCGCCGCCTCCGCCC
>NZ_JBWKZF010000017.1:68342-125440 GCF_059424195.1 Caulobacter sp. GW456-12-1-14-TSB4 | reverse complement strand
GGGGCGATGTTGCTGCCCGGGGTGCAGGCGGCCGAGGACTTGCCGGCCATGCCGCCGACCACGGCGCCCAGCAGGCCGCCGACGACCGAGCCGTCGGTGCGGTGGCCGCGGGCGGCGATGCCGCTGCCCAGGGCCATGCCGATGGCGCCGCCCGTGAGCGCGCCGCCCGTGGTGCGGTTGGTCGTCGAGCGCTGGCACTGGTCGTAATAGTAGCCCTGGTTGCCATAAGCGCCGCCGTAAGCGCCGCCGCCATAGGGCGTCGAGCCATAGGCCTGGGCCGAGGCCAGGGTCGGCGTCAGCACGCCACAGACGAGGGCGGCGGTGACGCCCAGAACGGTCTTCATCTTGGAAATCCTGCTCGTGGAGGCGGTCATATGCATGAGAGAGCTTGTCTTTTTGAGGGCTTCCGGTTCTTCGCCGGCCGCCCTGGCCCATCCGATGACGTCATGTGTGGCATCACCAACATGAACGGTCGCTGACCGGACTATTCAGCTTCGTTCACCGCTACGGAAAAACGTTCGAAGTCCGCGCTCAAGCCCTAAAATTGGGGTATGGACGGCAAATGCAAGACATGACGATCAGCGCCATCGGCGCGCAAGGCGACGGACTCGCCCGCCTCGACGATGGCAAGCCGGCCTTCGTGCCCCTGACCCTGCCAGGTGAAACCGTGCGGGCGCAGATGGAAGGCGCGCGCGGCGAGGTGGTCGAGATCTTGACCGCCAGCGCCGACCGCGTCGCGCCGGCCTGCAAGCACTTCGGCCACTGCGGCGGCTGTTCGCTCCAGCACTGGGCGGCCGCGCCCTATCTCGGCTGGAAGGCCGAGCAGATCCGCGTCCAGCTCTCGATGGAAGGCCTGGAGACCGAGATCCTGCCGACCTTCGCCGCGCCGGCGGCCTCGCGTCGCCGGGTGGCTTTGCACGCTCGTAGAGGCAGCAAGGGGCAGGGCGCGTTGCTGGGCTTCAAGGAGCGTCGCTCGTGGAGCCTGGTGTCGATCGACGAGTGCCCGGTCACCGATCCGCGCCTGGTCGCGGCGTTCCCGGCCCTGGCGAAGCTGGCCGAGCCGTTCCTGGAGCATCCGAAGTCGGCGCCGACCCTGCACGTCACCCTGACGGCCACGGGCCTGGACATCGACGTCACCGGCGTCGAACGCAAGAGCGGCGGTCTCTCGGCCGACGCCCGCATGCGCGCCGCCATGGCCGCCAGCGAGGGCGACTTCGCCCGCGTGACCCTGGCCGGCGAGACCGTCTATGGCGCGCGCCAGCCGATGGTGAAGCTGGGTCCGGCCGTGGTCGCCCTGCCGCCGGGGAGCTTCCTGCAGGCCGTGCCGGCCGCCGAGCGGGCCATGGTCGCGTTCGCCGTCGCCGAGAGCCAGGGCGCGGCCCGCATCGCCGACCTCTATTGCGGCGTCGGCACCTTCACCTTCCGCCTGGCCGAGATCGGCGCGGTCTACGCCGCCGAGATGAGCGCGCCGGCCATCGCCGCCCTGAAGTCCGCCATCGGCGCCGCGCCGGGCCTGAAGCCGATCACCGCCGAGGCTCGCGACCTGGTCAAACGCCCGATGCTGAGCACCGAACTGGCCAAGACCGACGTCGTGGTCATCGACCCGCCGCGCGCCGGGGCGGCCGAGCAGACGGTCGAGATCGCCAAGTCCAAGGTCGCCAAGGTGGTCAGCGTCTCGTGCAATCCGGGCACCTTCGCCAAGGACGCGCGCGCCCTCGTCGATGCCGGTTTCCGCCTGGAGAAGGTGCTGCCGGTGGACCAGTTCGTCTGGTCGCCCCATATTGAACTGGTCGGAGTCTTCACGCGCTGAGGTCTGGATGGACGAGCGACGCAGCAGGGCCGCTTTCACCGCTGATGCGGTAGGCCAGCGCGCCAGGGCGATGGTCAAGGCCGCCTGGTGGACGGCGACCGGCTCGCTGGCCCGCTCCATGACCCGACCTACGAAGGGCGAACAGGCGAAGAGCTTCAAGCCGACCGCCGCCGCGCCCGCCAAGGGCAGTCTGCGCCGCGCCTATCTGGAGGCGTTCGAGAAGGACGCCCGCGACGTCGCCGCCGGCCTCTATCCCGCCGTCGAGGACGGTCCGGTCCGGCCCTCGGCCGCCCTGCGCGAGGCCGCCGACTTCATCGCCGACGCCTTCGAGGTCGATCAGCGCCGCCGGCGCGGCGATGGCGTCGAGGTGCGTGATGCGGCCAATAGTCAAGCTTATCCAAGCTACTATCGCCAGAACTTCCACTTCCAGTCGGGCGGCTGGTTCACGCCCGAGAGCGCCCGCCGCTACGACGCCCAGGTCGAGGCGCTGTTCTCCGGCACGGCCGGGGCGATGCGTAGGCGAGGCCTGTCGCTGCTGGCCAGGCACTGGCGCGGCCGCGATCACCGTGACGCCAAAATCCTTGATGCGGCCTGCGGTTCGGGCGCTTTCCTCAAGGACCTGAAGGCGGCGTTCCCGCGCGCGGCGATCGCGGGCCTCGACCTGTCGGAAGCCTATCTGGCGCAGGCCAGGAAGCGCACCGGCGTGGGCGGCGTCCAGGCTAATGCAGAAGCTCTGCCGTTCGCGGATTCCTCTTTGGACGCGGTCAGTTGCGTCTACCTCTTCCATGAGCTGCCGCCGCGCGTGCGGCCCGTCGTGGCGGCCAGCCTGGCGCGGGTGCTCAAACCCGGCGGCGTGCTGGTCTTCGTCGACTCCGTGCGGCCCAGCGACACGCCGGACTTGGCGCGGCTGCTGGAAGCCTTCCCGGTCTATTTCCACGAGCCCTATTACGGCAGCTACGCTGACACCGATCTGGTCGCTCTGTTCGCCGATGCGGGCCTGAAGGTGGTCGGCGAGGACCGCGCCTTCCTGACCAAGGCCTTGCTGCTGGAGAAACCCGTCAGCTAACAAAGGACCGGGGACGGGGGCGACAGGTTGCGGGCTTACGAGTCGGGACGACGATACGAGGCGCTGGACGGCCTGCGCGGCGTCGCGGCCGTGGGCGTCATGCTCTACCACATCGGCGGCTGGACCGGCCGGCCCTGGCTGGTCAGCCACGGCTACCTGGCGGTCGACTTCTTCTTCTGCCTGTCCGGCTTCGTGCTGGCCCATGCCTATGGCCGGCGCGAGATCGGCTGGTGGGGCTTCATCCGCCAGCGCTTGATCCGGCTCTGGCCGCTGATCGCTGTGACCATGCTGGCTGGCGCCACGGTCATCATCCAGCACCGCGAGCGGGTGCCCGAGTGGCTGGTCCTAGGCTTGTTGATGGTCCCGCGCCTGTGGGCCGAGGAGCCTGGGTTCGCGCCGATTTTCCCTTTGAATCCGCCGGCCTGGTCGCTGTTCTTCGAGCTGGTGGTCGGGGCGCTGTGGTTCCCGATCCGGCGGCTGGGTCTCATGGGCCACGTGCTGATGATCGTGCTGCTGATCCCGGTCATGGCCTATATCGCCCACGGCATGGGCGGGGTGTTGACCGGCTGGGATCGGGCGACCTTCTTCATCAGCTTTCTGCGGACGGTGTTCTCGTTCCTGCTGGGCTGGGGCTGTTACCGGGTGCAGTCGTTCACGACCTTCACCGCGCCCGCCTGGCTGCTGGCCCTGATCCTGGCCGCGATCCTTTGCTTCCCGTGGACGCCGCTGAACTGGGTCTACGACTATGTCTGCATGAGCCTGGTGTTCCCGCTGATGGTGCTGGCCGGGCGGCGTGATCCGGAGGGGCTTCAGGGGAAGCTCGCGCGGGTGTCCGGCGCGATCTCGTACCCGCTCTACGCCCTGCACTGGCTGGGCTGGGAGCTGATGCTGCGGCTGTTCCGGGCGCTGGGCGGGCATGGCTATCCACTGGCCTTCGCGGCGGTGGCCATCCCGGTGATCCTGGCGTTCGCCTGGGCGATGCTGAAGCTCTACGACGAGCCTGTCCGCCGCCGGCTGCGGCGCCTCTAAATAATTCTCGGCGGCGTGTCGGAAGCCGGCATAGTCCGCCGTCCTAGGGACAACACGCGAGGACCGCCCATGCTCTACGCCATACTCTGCTACAATCAGGAAGACGTGACGTGCGCCTGGTCCAAGGAGCACGATGACGAGGTCATGCAGAAGCTGGGCGCGGTCCAGGAGAAGCTGGCGCGCGAAGGCCGCCTGGGCCCCGTCGCCCGCCTGATGCCGACCACGGCCGCCACCACCTTGCGCAAGGACCGCGAACCGCCGCTGGTGCTGGACGGTCCGTTCGCCGAGACCAAGGAGCAGCTTCTGGGCTTCTACGTCGTCGACTGCGACAGCCTGGACGGCGCGCTCGACATCGCCAAGGACCTGGGCAAGGCCAATCCCGGCGGCTCGTACGAGATCCGCCCGATCGCGCTGTTCAACCCGGCCCCGAACCCGGAGTTCGCCGCGACGTGACCGACCTCGGTTGGATCGAAGGGGCGATCGGCGCCGCGCGGCCTCAGGCCATCGCGGCGCTGCTGCGCTACTTCCGGGACATGGACGCGGCCGAGGAGGCCTTCCAGGACGCCTGCCTGCGCGCCCTGAAGGCCTGGCCCAAGAACGGTCCGCCCCGCGATCCGACCGCCTGGCTGATCATGGTCGGCCGCAACGCCGCCATCGACGCCGTCCGCAAGACCGGCCGCCAAGTGGCTCTGCCGCCTGAGGAATTGCTCTCCGACCTGGAAGACGCCGAGGCCGAAGCTGCCGAGCGGCTGGACGGTTCGCACTATCGCGACGACGTGCTGCGGCTGCTGTTCATCTGCTGCCATCCCGACCTCCCGGCCACCCAGCAGATCGCTCTGGCGCTGCGCATCGTCTCTGGTCTGTCGGTGCGCGAGATCGCCCGCGCCTTCGTCGTCACCGAGGCGGCGATGGAGCAGCGGATCACCCGCGCCAAGGCCCGCATCGGCGCCGGCGACGCGCCGTTCGAGGCGCCGGGGCCAGTCGAGCGCGCCGAGCGTTTCGCGGCCGTGGCGGCGATGCTCTACCTCGTCTTCAACGAGGGCTATTCGGCCAGCGGTCAGGCGGTCGAGGCCAAGGGCGGGCTGTGCGACGAGGCCATCCGCCTGGCGCGCCTGCTGCTGCGCCTGTTCCCGGCCGAGCCGGAGATGATGGGGCTGACCGCGCTGCTGCTGCTTCAGCACGCCCGCTCGGACGCGCGCTTCGCCGCCGACGGGGCTGCGATCCTGCTGGAGGATCAGGACCGAAGCCTCTGGAATCGCAAGCTGATCGGGGAGGGGCTGGCGCTGATCGACAAGGCGATGCTGAAGCGCGATCCGGGGCCGTACCAGGTCCAGGCCGCCATCGCCGCTCTGCATGCCCGCGCCGCCAACCCCGCGGACACCGACTGGGCTGGCATCGACGCGCTCTACGCGACCTTGGAGATCATGCAGCCCTCGCCGGTGATCACGCTGAACCGCGCGGTGGCCACGGCCAAGGTGCGCGGACCCGAGGCGGGGCTGGCGATGATCGAGCCCTTGGCCGCGCGGCTGGACGCCTATTTCCATTATCACGGCGCGCGCGGCGCCTTCCTGTTGCAGGTCGGGCGCAAGGCCGAGGCGCGGGAAGCCTTCGATCGGGCGATTTCGCTGGCCAACACCGCGGCCGAGGCCGCCAATATCCGCCAATACCTGGACCGCGTGGCGGCCGAGGCGGGGTAGAGGAGAGGGGCATATGCTGGTTCTGAAGATCGTTCTGGGGCTGGTCGCCATCGCGGTGATCGCGCTGCTGGGTCTGGCCGCCGCGCGGCCGGACAAGTTCACCGTCACGCGCACCGCGACCATCAAGGCCAGGCCCGAGGCGCTGTCGGCCATGGTCGAGGACTTCCACCAGTGGGGCCTGTGGTCGCCCTGGGAGAAGATCGACCCCAATCTGACCCGCACCTATGGCGGTCCGGAAAAGGGCGTCGGCGCGACCTATGCCTGGGTCGGCAACGACAAGGTCGGCTCGGGAAACATGGAGATCAAGAAGGTGGAGCCGGGCCGCGAGGTCATGTTCGACCTGCACTTCATCAAGCCGTTCAAGGCCGACAATGTGGGTCGCTTCACCTTCGAGCCGCAGGGCGACGCCACCCTGGTGACCTGGTCGATGGAGGGCGCGAGCCCGTTCATGGCCAAGGTCATGGGCCTGTTCCTCGACATGGACGCCATGGTCGGCAAGGACTTCGAGAAGGGCCTGGCCAGCATGAAGGCCGAGGCCGAAAAGTAAGCTTAGCCATGGGCTTGGCGGCGTCTTCGTCGTCAGTCCATGGAGGGCCTTCAGGCCACGCACACCTCGCCGGAGTCGATGTGCGACCAGTCGTGGAGCGGCAGATGCAGCGCGGGGCACGGCGTGGTCGGGGTCGGGGCCTCCAGCAGGTCGGTGATCGCCGAGCCGCTTAGGAAGGGTGCCCGGTGCTCGATGCAGGCGTTCAGTTCGCGGCGGGTGCGCAGTTCGGTGACTCCCTGCCAGATGTGCTTGCGAGCATAGAGCGGCGCGTCGCGCAGGAAGCGGGATGCCGCCGACAGGCGCAGGCTCTCGCTCCCCTCGGGCAGGATCAGGGTCACCGAATTGGCGAAGTCGACCGGCAGGTCCTCGACCTGGAAGGCCGGATCGGCGACCCGCAGGTCCAGGCGCGAGAAGTGCGGCGACAGATAGGCCTGGATCGCCTGCATGGCCGAGAACGATGGCGCGCGCGGCGTGTCGTAGATCGCCGCCGCCAGCCTTTGCCGAGCGGCGCGGGGCAGGGCCCGCAAGTGCGGCAGCAACGCATCGCGGGCGCTGGGCTTGATCAGCGTCGAAAAACAGATCGGGAAGAACAGCACGCCGGAGTCCTGCTGACCCAGGATGTCCTTGGCGCTCTGCAGGATCGGGATGTCGTGATCGGCCTCGCGTCCGTGCGCGGCGGGCGCCGGCGCGTCGAAGTCGAGCGTGCGGGGCATGGCGTCGTCGCGCCACAGGGCGACATTGCCCACGAAGAGCTCTCGGGGTGAGTGATAGACGCCGCGATAGGCGATCCGCGCCTTGGGCGGCTCGGGCGGGATGTCCTGCAAGGCTTCCAGAGGTGGCTCGCCGGTGACCGGGCCGCCGGGCGGGGCCAGCGAGACCACGCCGTCGGGGGTGATGCGGCAAACGCGTCCGATCGCTTCGCCCAGGTCGTCGGCTTCGAGCAGGGCCTTCATCTGGTGGGCCGGCATGCCGGCGAAGCGCATCACCTCGGCCTTGTCGCCCTCAAGCATCAGCAGCGACACCTCGCCGTCACTGGTCTGGCCGAACAGCTTGGTCTGCAGGGCGCGGGCCAGGGCCTGCAGTTCGCGGGCGTCCAGCAGGGTGGCGCGCGGATCGGCCAGCACGAACGAGAAGGGCGCGACCAGGCCATAGCGGCGCGGCCACAGCCAGGTGGTTTCCAGGTAGGCGCCCGCGACCTTGGCCACGAGGCCGGCCATCGTGTCGGCGTCGGCGAACATCAGGGTGTCGCCGACCATGATCTTGAGACAAGCGAGCGCGGTCATGGACCCATGCTGCGCGAACGAGGTTATCGCCGCGCTAGGATCGACAGCGGCCTACTGTCGCATGGCGGGTGTTTTTGGCGCGCTCGCTAGTCGAGGATGAAGGCGTCGTCGGGCTGGCTCGGCGCCAGGTTCGAAGGCTTGGCGGGCGAGGGGCGCATGATGGCGTCCACCCGTTTCAGCAGGTCCAGCGGCTTGAACGGCTTGACCAGATAACCGGCCGCGCCCTGCTCGATGGCCTGCATGATCGTCCCCGGATCGCGTTGCGAGGTCATCATCAGGATCTTCGGGCCGTGCGCGCGCGAACGCATCAGCCGCAGGATGTCGAGGCCCGACATGCCGGGCATGCGGATGTCCAGCAGCACCAGGCCAAAGCTCTCGCGCCCCAGGATCTGCATGGCCGTGTCCGGCGTGGCGGCCGACGAGATGTTGTAGCCGTGCTGGGTCAGGATCAGATCGACGAACTGGCGGACGGTCGGGTCGTCGTCGACGATGAGAATGCGGTTGGGCATCAGGCGGCCGCCTCGCGTTCGACCTGCTGCTCCAGCCGGGCGATCCAGGCGGCCAGCACGCGCTCGGCGGCGTCGCACTGGGCGCGGGCGGCGGCGAAGGCGGCCTTGCTGTCCTCGCCAGCCCGACAGCAGTCTTCCAGCACGCGCGCGGTGGCCGACAGGCGGTTGAAGCCCAGCAGGCCGGCCGAGCCGGCCATGGTGTGGGCCTCCTCGGCCACGCGCGGGGCGCGCTCTTCCTTGAGGGCGCCGGCCAGCTGGGTGCGCAGCAGGCGGGCCATCTTAAGGCTGGCTTCCGAGCCCATCAGGGCTTCCAGGGCGTCGCGCGCCTCGCGCTCGTCCTTCAGCTCGTCGGAGGCCATGGGCGGGGCGGCGGCCTGGGCCTGGCCGCCCAGATACTCGATCAGGGCCGCTTCCAGGTCTTGCTCGGACAGCGGCTTCAGCAGGTGGCCGACCATGCCGGCGGCCTTGCACGCGGCGATCTGGTCGGGCGAGCCGCCGGCGGTCAGGGCGATGATCGGGGCCTGCGTCAATCCCCGGCGACGGATCTCACGCGTGGCGGCGCGACCGTCCATGATGGGCATGTGCACGTCCATCAGGACGAGGTCGTAGGTGGCGCGCTCCAGCGCTTCGATGGCCTCGACGCCGTTGCCCGCCAGTTCGACGACGCAGCCGCGCCGGCCCAGCAGGGCCTTGAACAGCTCGCGGTTCAGCTCGGTGTCGTCGACCAGCAGCACCCGGCCCTCGAAGCGGCGCAGGGTCTTGGCGCCGCCGACCGTGGCGACTGGGGCGGCGACCGCCAGGTCGATCTCGAACCAGAAGGTAGAGCCTTGGCCCAGCACGCTCTCGACGCCGATCATGCCGCCCATCAGCTCGACCAGCTCGCGCGAGATGGCCAGGCCCAGGCCCGTGCCGCCGAACTTGCGACTGATGCTGTCGTCGGCCTGGGCGAAGCGGTGGAACAGGCGGCCCAGGGCGTCGGGCGCGATGCCGACGCCTTCGTCGATCACCGACACCCGCACGCGGCGGCGGCCGATGGGCGCGTCCAGCGCCGTGATGTCGACGGTGACGGCGGCGTCCTTGGTGAACTTCACGGCGTTGGACAGCAGGTTCAGCAGCACCTGGCGCAGGCGGAAGGCGTCGCCCTCGACCCAGCCGGCGGTGCGGCCCGAGCGGCGCAGGGCCACGCCGTGCTGGGCGGCCTGCGGCTCGACCATGGCCAGGGTGTCGGCCACGAGGTCGTCCAGGCTGAACGGCTTGCTCTCCAGGCTGACCGCGCCGGCGTCCAGCTTGGAATAGTCGAGGATGTCGTTGATCAGCACGTTCAGGCCTTCGCCGGCCGAGCGCACCCGCTCGGCGTGACGGCGGTCGCCCGGCGTCAGGTCGGTGCTGTCGGTCAGCAGGCGCGAGAAGCCGATGACGCTGTTGAGCGGCGTGCGCAGCTCGTGGCTCATGGTGGCCAGGAATTCGCTCTTGGCGCGGGCGGCGTCCTCGGCCACGTCCTTGGCGACGGCCAGTTGCTCGGCCATGGCGGCCAGGCTCAGGGTCTGGCGCTCCAGGGCGTCCTGGGCCTCGACGCGGGCGGTCTGGTCCTGGACCTGGGCGATGAAGTGCCGGGGCGCGCCGTCGGGCGCGCGCACCAGCGACACCGACAGGTGGACCCAGACCAGCCGGCCGTCCTTGTGCAGGTAGCGCTTGTCCATGCCGTAGCTGGGGATCTCGCCGGCCAGCAGCTGCTGCAGCAGCGCCAGGTCCTTCTCCAGGTCGTCCGGGTGGGTGATGGTCTGGAAGTCGGTCGCCAGCAGTTCGTCGGGCGTGTAGCCGACGATGCCGCAGAAAGCGTCGTTGATCTTGTGGAAGCCGCCTTCCAGCGTCACCAGGGCCATGCCGACCGAGGCGTAGTCGAACGCGGTCTCGAAAATCTCCAGCTGCGCCTTGCGCGCCGAGATGTCGTGCATCAGGGCCGTGAAGCTCCAGCCGTCCGGGCCGGCCGCGCCGCTGATCGCCAGCTCGATCGGGAACACCTCGCCCGACTTGCGCTGAGCCGGCACTTCGATGCGCTGGTCGATGACCGCGCTCTCGCCGGTGCGCAGGAAGCGCGCCAAACCCTTGTTGTGGGCGGCGCGGTGTTCTTCGGGGATGATGAAGTCGCTGAGGCGCTTGCCGACCGTCTCCTCGGCCGTCCAGCCGAAGGTCTGTTCGGCGAAGCGGTTCCAATCGGTGACGTGGCCGGTCTCGTCGATGGTGACGATGGCCTGGTAGGCGTTGGCCACCACCTTGCGAGCCTGGGCTTCGCTGGCGCGCAGCTGCTCCTCGCTGCGGCGCACGGCCTCGAAGGCGGCGTTGCGGGTGGTGACGTCCTCCAGCACGCCGAAGATGGCCACGACCTTGCCGGCGTCGTCATATTCGCAGGTGGCGCGGGACAGGCCGTGGCGGACCTGGCCGTCGGCGCGCAGCAGGCGGATCTGGTGCTCGACCAGGCCGCCGCCCTTCATGGCGCGGGCGAAGGCCTGGCGGGCGCCGTCACGGTCCTCGAGCGGATAGAGCTCCAGCCAGTTGTCCGAGGTCGGCGTGAAAGTGTCCGGCGACAGGCCGTAGATCTTGTAGACCTCCTGCGACCACTGGATGGTCCCGGTCCGCAGGTCGGCGCGCCAATGGCCGACGCCGGAGATGACCTCGGTCATCTGCAGCAGGCGGCTTTCCTCCTGCAGGCGGCGTTCGGCGCGGGCCTTTTCGAACTGGGCCAGGACCGCCGAGGCCAGCACGCGCAGCTGCGCCTTTTGGAGGTCGCTGAGCGCAGGGCGTGGCTTGCTGTCGATCACGCACAGCGTGCCGAGATTGTAGCCCTCGGCAGTGGTCAGCACCGCGCCGGCATAGAAGCGGATGTTTGGGTCGCCGGTGACCAGAGGGTTGTCGACGAAGCGCGGGTCGAGCGTGGCGTTCTCGACCACCATGACCTCGTGCGGCGGCAGCTTGATCGCGTGGGCGCAGAAGGCTTGGTCGCGTGGGGTCTCGCATGCGCCAAGGCCTTGCCTGGACTTGAACCATTGGCGCTCGTGGTCGACCAGCGAAACCACGGCGATCGGCGTGTCGAACAGCTGGGCGGCCAGACGGGTGATGTCGTCGAACACGGGCTCGGGCGCGGTATCCAGCACCCGATACGAAACGAGGGCCGCGAGGCGGTCGTGTTCGGACATTCCAACTTCCAAGCTTGGCCGTGCAAACCTTTGCGCCGCCTGATGTCCAGCATCGCCCAGGCTGCTTTCCAAAAGTTGAGCCGCACCCGAATTGAGCTGCGGCCGATTGGCGCAGCTTGAGTGTGGCGAAATTGTTCTTGTTATGTTCTTGGTGTCGGCGCATGGTCGCGCCATGGCCGAGGCAGCGAAACTGGCGCCCGCACCGCGCGGGCGGGGCGCGAAATCCAACCGGACCGGACGCTTCGAGTCCCGGACCAGCGAAGCGTTCGACGACGGCTGGGGCGAGGAGGAAGAGCCGGGCCAGCTGAAGACCGAGCTGCAGCCGATGAAGTCGCGGACGATCATCGCCCGCAACCAGAGCCCGGATATCGGCTTCGATCGCTCGATCAACCCTTACCGGGGGTGCAGCCACGGCTGCATCTACTGCTATGCGCGGCCCAACCACGCCTATCTGGGCCTGTCGCCGGGTCTGGATTTCGAGAGCAAGATCTTCTTCAAGCCGCATGCGGGCGAGCTGCTGGAGAAGGAGCTGTCCAAGGCCTCGTACAAGCCCGCCACGATCCATATCGGCGGCGACACCGATCCCTATCAGCCGGATGAGAAGCAGCTGCGGGTGACGCGACAGATCATCGAGGTGCTGGACCGCGCCAGCCACCCGTTCACGATCATCACCAAGTCGGCGCTGATCCTGCGGGATATCGACGTACTGAGCCGGATGGCCCAGCGCAAGCTGACGCGGGTGGCGATCTCGATCACGACGATGGACCGCGGCTTGGCCCGCAGCATGGAGCCGCGCGCGGCCACGCCCGGCAAGCGGATCGAGGCGGTGCGGCGACTGACCGAGGCGGGGATTCCGGTGACGGTGATGTTCGCCCCGGCCATTCCGGGCCTCAACGACCATGAGGTCGAGACGGTGCTGGAGGCGGCATCCAAGGCCGGCGCGCAGGGCGCGGGCTATGTCGCCCTGCGTCTGCCGCGCGAGATCGCCCAGCTCTTCCAGGAATGGCTGGAGACCGACCATCCGGACCGGGCCAAGAAGGTGATGTCGCTGGTGCGGCAGATCCGCAAGGGCGAGGTCAACAACTCCAACTGGGGTGAGCGCATGCTCGGCGACGGCCCGGTGGCCGAGGTGCTTCGCCAGCGCTTCCACCTGGCGGTGAAGAAGTTCGGGCTGGACCAGCCGTGGACGGCGTTGGACGCGAGCCAGTTCGTGGCACCGAGGAAGCCGAGCGTGCAGATGGATCTGTTCGGCTAGCGCCCGAAACCTCGTCCTTCGACAAGCTCAGGATGAGGTTTCGACTGCGAGGCCTTGCGTGGTCCTCATCCTGAGCCTGTCGAAGGACGAGGACCACGCAAGGCCTTGACCGCATCGTCCCCGCTGGCCAAGCAAAGCCATGATCTCCGTCGTCCTCGTCGCCTCCGAAGACCTGACCGGCCTGGCCGCCCAGATGTCCATACTGGTGCCCGCCGCCGTGGACGGGCTGGTCAAGGAGGTGGTGCTGGTCGCGAATGGCGAGCACGGCGTCGAGGCGTTGGTCGAGGACAGCGGCGCCCGGCTGGTGACCACCGCCGGCGACCGCCTGGCGGCCGGCGCGGCTGCGGCGCGGGGCGACTGGATATTGACCCTGCGATCGGCCCCGGCCCTGCGCGAAGGCTGGCGTGAGCCGATCGAGAAACACTTGGCGGGCGGGGCAGGGGCTCCGGCCGTGCTGACGGTCCCGGGTGGCATGCTCAGCAAGCTCTCGCCGCGTCTGCACGGGGTGCTGGTGCGGCGGCTGGATTGGCCCGCGGGCGGTGGTGACGAGAAGGCGCTGGCCAAGGCCCTGAAGGCCAAGCGGCTCGACTACTGAGCCCAACCCCATCCGCTCATCCCCGCGAAAGCGGGGACCCAAGCTGAAATCGGGGTGGATCCGAAATCTTCCCGCTAGGCCGAGAGCCCGCATGGGTCCCCGCTTTCGCGGGGATGAGCGGGGGTAGGGATGGTTAGGGCTGCGCCGACGTCAACTGCACCATCAGCTGGTCGATGCTGGTCGGCGCCGCCACCTGCGGGTCCAGCCGGAAGTCCACCGTCCGGGCCCCCGAGGCCACGGCGTCCAGGGTCTTGTTCTCCGCGCCCATCAGCCGGCGATAGGTCCAGTAGCTGGCCATGACCTTCTCGACGTAGTTGCGCGTCTCCTTGTACGGCAGGCTCTCGATCAGCAGCAGGGTGTCGCAGTCGGCGCCCAGTTGGGCCGCCGTGCGGTTCAGGGTGGCCGGCCCGCCGTTATAGGCGGCCACGGCGCGCAGCAGGTCGGGGCTCTTGACGCCGCGGTCCATCAGCCAGGTGAAATAGTCCTGGCCGGCCCGCAGGTTGTAGGCCGGATCGAACAGCGGACTGTTGTCGGCCAGCAGCTTGTCGTCGCCCACGACGTCGGCGGCCGAGGCGGGGCGCACCTGCATCAGGCCCATGGCCCCGGCGGCGGAGAGGGCCATCGGGTCGAAGCGGCTTTCCTGGCGGACCAGGGCATAGACCATGGCCTTGTCGATGGTGAAGCCGCCGACCGGGTCCAGCGGGGGCAGGGGATAGTCCTCGCCGCCGACCCGGCGCACCGGGCGGCCGGCGTTCAGCGGGGCGTTGGCGTTGAGCGCCAGGGCGAGAGCCGTCCAGTCGTCGCGCAGTTCCGGGGTGTCGGCCAGCGACAGGCCGGCGCGCAGCTCCATGCCCGCCTCGCGCCAGCGGCCGACCTGGGCCAGGGCCGAGGCGCGGCGGGCGCGGGGATCGGTCGTGACCAGCCGGTCCAGCGAGGCGGTGTCGGGGCCGGCATAGCTGGCGCGGGTCAGCAGGCTGGCGATCGGGTCGTAGCTCTCTTCCGGCGCGCTCACGCCGGTCATGGCCAGCTGCCGCACGGCGATCATGCCGTAGAAGGTGTGGGGCGAGCGGGCGGCCTCGCCCAGCAGGGCCTGGGCGTCGCGCTCGTGGCCGGCCTGGCTGGCCACGCGGGCGGCCCAGAAGGCCCCGGCGGCGCGCAGCCACTCGTCCTCGTGTTCGTCGTGGGCGACCTGCTCGAAATAGGTCTGGGCGGTGCGGGTGTCGCCCAGGCGATAGGCCGAGAGCCCGGCGATCCAGGTCTCGCCGCCGGCCACGGCCAGGGTCAAGGCCTTCTGCACGTCGCCGGAATAATAGGCCTCGCGGGCGGCGCGGCCCTTGTCGGCGGGCGGCGGGGCGCTGTCGTCGCCGATGAACAGTTCGGGCGCCAGCGGCGCGGCGACGCGCTTGCCGGCCGGCTTGCGCTTGACGGCCAGGGCGTAGACGCGATCGGCGCCGGCCTCGTCCGAATAGGTGCGCAGCCAGCGGTTCAGGTCGTCGTAGCTGGCCGAGAAGCGGGTCGGGTGCATGACCTTGGCGAAGGCCAGGCGGCCGGCCAGGCTGCGGTCATGGGCGTTGGCGAAGGCCGCTGCGGCGGCGTCGAAATCGCCTCGGTCGGTGGCGGCGAAGGCGGCGCGATAGGCGCGGACGTCTTCCGGAGTCAGGGGATCAAGGGCGCCGGCGTGCGCCATAGGCGACGTCGCGCACACGAAAAGGGCCGACAGAACGGCCAGAGGGCGAGCCCAAAGCTGCAAAAGTGATCCGCGCTCCCCCGCAGGCGCGCGTCCCCCATTCCCATAGTTCCGAGGATTCTAGTGCGGACGGTCCGGACGATCAAGCCGTTCGGTCAGCGTCAGAAGGTCCTGCCAGGCCTTCTTCTTCTGGGCGGGCGTGCGCAGCAGGAAGGCCGGGTGCAGGGTCGGCATGGCCGGCAGCTCGATGGACTTGTCGTCGGACAGCCATTCGAACCAGCGTCCGCGCATCGAAAGGATGCCTTCCTCGCGCTTCAGCATCGCTTTCGCCGAAGCGCCCCCGGCCAGCAGCAGCATCTTCGGCTGCACCAGCGCGATGGCGCGTTCGACGAACGGCGCGCAGGTCGCCTGCTCCTGGGGCGTGGGCGTGCGGTTGCCCGGCGGACGCCAGAACACGGTGTTGGTGATGAAGACGCGGCCTTCCAGGCCGGCGGCCTTCAGCATGCGGTCCAGCAGCTTGCCGGCCCGGCCGACGAACGGCTGGCCTTGCGCGTCCTCGTCGGCCCCGGGGCCTTCGCCGATGATCATCAGCGGCGCATCGCCGGTCCCGCGCGAGAACACGGCCTGCTTGGCGCCCTGGGTCTTCAGCGGGCAGCCGTCGAAGGCGGCGATGGCGGCGGCCAGGCTTTCGAGGTCGTTGCAGGCGCCCGCGGCGGCCTTGGCCATGGCGACGGCCGAGCCGACGTCGGGACCGCGCGCCAGCATCGGGCGGGCGATCGGGACGGGCGGAGGCGGCGGCTGGCTCTTGGCCCGCAGCATCGCCGCGCCCTCGGCCAGGCGGTCGATCGGCGCGTCGGCGTACGAGGCGTCGACGCCCGCATCGGCCCAGAAGGCCAGCAGGCTTTCGACGGCGCGTTGATCGACGGCGAGGCTCATGAGACCGTCTTAGCGCGGAACTTCGCCAGTCTCCACGCTGCGATGCAGCAAAAAAGAGACGCTAGGCGCTTGACCGCCACTACGTCACGTTTGGATAAGCTCTGATTCAAACAGTCATAAGACGGGCGGCCGAGCCCGATCGGGAGACCTTATGAGCGAAGACCTCGAACGCGAGTCGATGGAGTACGACGTCGTCATCGTCGGCGGCGGTCCCGCCGGGCTCTCCGCCGCGATCCGCCTGAAGCAACTGGCCGCCAAGGCCGGGACCGAGATTTCGGTGGCCTTGCTGGAAAAGGGCTCCGAAGTCGGGGCCCACATCCTGTCGGGCGCGGTGATCGATCCCAAGGGTCTGGCCGAGCTGTTCCCGAACTGGAAGGAACTGGGCGCGCCGCTGGAGACGCCGGTCACCAAGGACCGCTTCAAGCTGCTGGGCCCGCAAGGCGAGCTCAGCCTGCCGATGTTCGCCATGCCGCCGTTCATGCACAACCACGGCTGCTACATCGCCTCGCTGGGCAACCTGACCCGCTGGCTGGCCGGCAAGGCCGAGGAGCTGGGCGTCGAGATCTATCCGGGCTTCGCGGCTTCGGACCTGGTGTGGAACGAAGACGGTTCGGTCAAAGGCGTCGTCGTCGGCGTCGTCGGCATCGCCAAGGACGGCCACCACAAGCCGGACTTCCAGCCGGGCATGGAGCTGCACGGCAAGTACGTCTTCATCGCCGAGGGCGTGCGCGGCTCGCTGGCCAAGCAGCTGATCGACAAGTTCGACCTGTCGGCCGGCAAGTCGCCGCAGAAGTTCGGTCTGGGCATCAAGGAGCTGTGGCAGGTCCCGCCCGAGAAGCACCAGCCGGGTCTCGCCGAGCACACCACCGGCTGGCCGCTGGACAACCAGACCGGCGGCGGCAGCTTCATGTACCACTTCGGGGACAACTACGTGGCCATCGGCTACGTCGTGCACCTGAACTACAAGAACCCGTGGATCTCGCCGTTCGACGAGTTCCAGCGCTTCAAGCAGCATCCGGGGATCAAACCCTATCTGGAAGGCGGCAAGCGCATCGCCTATGGCGCGCGGGCCATCACCGAGGGCGGCTACCAGTCGGTGCCGAAGCTGACCTTCCCGGGCGGCGCGCTGATCGGCTGCTCGGCCGGCTTCGTCAACGTGCCGCGCATCAAGGGCAGCCACAACGCCGTCAAGACCGGCATGCTGGCCGCCGAGGCCGCCTATGAGGCCGTGCAGACGGGCCGCGCCAGCGACGAGCTGACCGGCTACCAGACCGCCTACGACAAGTCGTGGGTGGCCAAGGAGCTGAAGGTCGTCCGCAACGCCAAGCCGATGCTGGGCAAGTTCGGCACGGCTCTCGGCGGCGCGGTCAGCATGTTCGACATGTGGTGCACGCACCTGTTCGGCGGCTTCTCGTTCTTCGGCACCATGCAGCACGAGAAGACCGACGCGGCCTCGACGGGCCTGGCCAAGGACTACAAGCCGATCGTCTATCCCAAGCCCGACGGCGTGATCAGCTTCGACAAGCTGAGCTCGGTGTTCCTGTCGGCCACCAACCACGAGGAAGACCAGCCGGCGCACCTGAAGCTGAAGGACCCGTCGGTCCCGATCTCGGTCAACCTGCCCAAGTACGGCGAGCCGGCGCGTCTCTACTGCCCGGCCGGCGTCTACGAGGTGCTCTACAACGAGCAAGGTCAGGACCCGCGCTTCCAGATCAACGCCCAGAACTGCGTCCACTGCAAAACCTGCGACATCAAGGACCCGTCGCAGAACATTGTCTGGACCACGCCCGAAGGCGGCGGCGGACCGAACTATCCGAACATGTAAATGGAACAGCCTCCCGGTCCCCGATCGGGAGGCTTTTTCTTGCGAGCGACCTCGAAACCGCCGAGGGTGGCGGGATGACGCGTTTCAAAGTCCTCCTCGCCTGCGTTTCGGTTTCGGTCCTGGCGGCCTGCGCCCAAGGGCCCAGCACGGTCACTCTGCGCGGCCCCGTGGCGGGCTCGCCGCTGTTCGACACCCGCAGCTCATACGGCCAGTTCCTGGCGGGGCAGGCGGCCCTGCGCGACGGCAAGTCCAAGGAAGCGGCCAGCTATTTCGGCACGGCGGCCGTGCTGGGCGATGATCCCGGCGTGATCGGCGAGCGTTCGTTCTCGGCCCTGCTGCTGGCCGGTGAGATCACCCGCGCCGCCGCCGCGGCCCCGACCGGTCCGGACGCCACCGAGGCCGTCCAGCGCATGGGCGTGCTGACCCGCGTGGTCGAGGCGCTGGCCACCAACAAGGGCAAGGACGCCCAGGCGCTGCTGAAGACCAATGCGCTGGGCTTCCCGCACCAGCAGGCCGCCGCCTTGCTGGCCCCGTGGACCGCCGCCGCGGCCGGCGACAACGAGGGCGCGATCGTCCAGCCGACGCTGCGCACCGACAAGCTGGTGCAGTATTTCGGCCAGCAGGGCCAGGCGCGGCTCTATGAGCGGGCCAAGCGCTATGACGAGGCCGAGACCGACTACAAGGCCCTGACCGGCAACACGGCCACGGCCAGCATCTTCACCATCGACTACGGGGCGTTCCTGGAGCGTCGCAAGCGTCACGACGACGCCGTGGCCCTCTACGACACCGCCCTGCGCAGCGCGCCCAACGACACAGGCCTGTTGCGCGCCCGCGCCCGCGCCGCCGCCAAGGGCGTGCCGCCGCCGATGCCGACGATCCGCCAGGGCGCGGCCGAGGGGCTGGTGGCCTGCGCCGCCACCTTCGCCGGCGAGCGCCAGGCCCAGTTCGCCCTGGCCTATCTGCGCCTGGCCCTGCGCCTGGATCCGGGTCGCGACGAGGCCTGGGTGCTGGTCGGCGACCTGTTGAACCAGGGCGAGGACCCGCAGGGCGCGATCGAGGCCTATGGCCACGTGCCCGCTGGCTCGCCCCACTACGCCTCGGCCCAGAGCAAGATCGCCTGGGCCTGGAACGACATCGGCGACAAGGCCAAGGCGCTGGAGGTGGCCCGCGCCGCCGCCACGGCCGCGCCGGCTGACCGCGACGCCCAGCTAGCCTTGGCCGACCTGCTGCGGGCCGGCAGCCAGTGGAACGAGTCGGTGGCGGTGCTGGACCAGGTGGTCGCCCGAGAGAGCGCCAATCCCGACTGGCGCGTGCTCTATCTGCGCGCCGTGGCCCTGGAGCAGGCCAAACGCTGGCCCGAGGCCGAGCGCGACCTGCAGGCGGCGCTGAAGATCAATCCCAACGAGCCGGAGCTGCTGAACTTCCTCGGCTACAGCTGGATCGACCGCAACGAGCACCTGGCCGAGGCCCTGGGCATGGTCCAGAAGGCGGTCGCCGCGCGGCCGACCTCTGGCGCCATGCTCGATAGTCTCGGTTGGGCCTATTACCGGCTGGGCGACTACAAGAACGCCGTCGAGAAGCTGGAAACGGCCGTCGAGATGGAGCCGGGCGACCCGGACGTCAACGGCCACCTGGGCGACGCCTACTGGCGGATCGGGCGCAAGACCGAGGCCCAGTTCCAGTGGCAGCGCGTGCTGAGCCTGGAGCCCGACGACAAGCAGAAGGCCGACTCCGAGACCAAGCTGAAGAACGGCCTGGCCGCGAACGGCGCGGCCGCGACGTCGTCGACGACGGCCAGCAACTGAGCTATCGGGCTTTCGTCCCTTTCATCTGAGTTCGAGAGACCATGCGGCTTTCCGCCTTCGCCCCGGCCAAGGTCAATCTGTTCCTGCATGTGGGCGGGCCGGATGCGGAGGGCTATCACCCGATCGCCAGCCTGATGGTGTTCGCCGATGTCGGCGACCAGGTGATGATCCAGCCCAGCGACGCGCCGGCCTTCGAGACCTCGGGACCGTTCGGCGGCGACATCCCGGTCGATGGCGACAACCTGGTGGTCCGCGCGGCGCGGGCCTTCCATGCCAGGCTGGGCGGGCCGATCCCGCCCTACCGGCTGATCCTCGAGAAGCACCTGCCGATCGCGGCGGGCCTGGGTGGCGGCTCCAGCGATGCGGGCGCGGCCTTCAAGCTGCTGCGCGACGCCTTGGCGCCGGACCTGTCCGACGACGCGCTGGAGCCGCTGGCCGCCAGCCTGGGCGCCGATGGCGCCGCCTGCCTGCGGGCTGTGGCCTTGATGGCCGAGGGGCGAGGGGAGGTCCTGTCGCCGGCCCCGGCCTTGCCCGAACTGCACGCGGTGCTGGTCAATCCGGGCGTGCCGTCGCCGACCGGGGCGGTCTATCGCGCCTATGACGCGGCCGTGCATCCGGACGGGGCCGAGCGCCCGTTCATGCCGGAAGACCTTGAGAGCGTCGAGGAAGTCGCCGCCTGGCTCTCCGTCGCCACCCGCAACGACCTGGAAGCGCCGGCCGTGGCCCTGGAGCCGCGCATCGGCGAGGTGCTGGACGTGCTGCGCGAGGAGCCCGAAAGTCTGCTGGTCCGGATGTCCGGCTCGGGGGCGACGTGCTTCGCCCTCTGCGCCGGCGACATCGAGGCCGAGACCCTGGCCGAGCGTCTGCAGACGACGCGGCCGGACTGGTGGGTGCGGCGCTGCCGCTTGAGCTGAGGAGCTGAGTATGAAGCGCCGTGACGTTCTCGCCGCCCTTGGAGGCCTGGCCGCCGTGCCGGGCCTGGCCGACGCCCAAATCCTGAACCTGGCGCCGACGCCGATCGTGCCGGGTGCTGGCGACATCCTGGTCAGCCTGGACACCGGCCAGGGCCAGATCGTCATCGCCCTGAAGGCCAAGCAGGCCCCGCTGACCGTGGCCAACTTCCTGCAATATGTGGACGCCAAGCTCTATGACGGTTCCAGCTTCTGGCGCTCGGCCAAGGCGCCCGGTTCGACCACCTACGGCCTGATCGAAGGCGGCTTGGCCAGCGATCCGAAGAAGGTGCTGAAACCCGTCGCCCACGAGCCGACGACCCAAACGGGCCTGCGCCATGTCGACGGCACGCTGTCCCTGGCGCGCCGCGAGCCCGGCAGCGGCGACAGCGACTTCTTCATCTGCGCGGGCGAGGCCCCGTACCTGGACGCCAATCCGGCGGCGGAGGGCGACAATCTCGGCTTCGCGGCCTTCGGCCAGGTGATCAAGGGCATGGACGTGGTCCGCACGATCCTGAACCTGCCGACGCCGGGCAAGGCGATCAATCCGGTCATGGAAGGCCAGATGCTGGACCCGGTGGTGCCGATCGTCACGGCTCGCCGGATTTAGATCAGTCTCGCCAGCATCACGACGGCGCTAGCGGCTGGGACCAGCAGCAGTTGGGCCAGCACCGTGCCGGCCACGCGGCTGCCGGCGAACCAGACCACGGCGCGGCGGAAGGCCGGCTCGCTGACGCGGCCGTCCATGACGTCGTCGGTCATGATCGACAGGGCCGGATCGATCAGCACGAACAGCAGGATCGTCGCCACGCCGTTGATCACCGACGACAGGCTGACGGCGGTGACCCGGAACTGCGGGTCCAGATAGCCGGCATAGAGCGAGGCGAAGACCCCGACGGTCAGGAGCGCCTGGGCCAGGACGTTCAGCACGATCACCCGCGCAGGCACGTCGATCTTCTGCTTCAGGCCTTCGAGATGACCGCGAGCGGGCAGGGCGACCGCGTCGCGGACATAGGACAATCCGCCCTTGGCGAAGGCGTGCATCAAGAGCTTGGGCACTGAGCGGTGGACCTGGAAGTGGGCGACGGCGCGCGTGAACAGGCGCTGGGCGGTGGGGATCAGCAACGCGCCGATGACCGCCGCCAGGCTGGCGCTGGCCATCAGCCATTGGAAGTCGGCCAGCAGGTTCTGGCCGGTCCCATGCAGCAGGTCGCTCTCGATCCGCTTGGACAGGAACGGCCCCTGGAAGGCGTTCGAGGCGCGCGACAGCAGCACCAGCACGTTGAACAGCGCGAACGACATGGCGATCCGCCGCGTGCGGACCCCGGCGATGCGCACGGCATAGGCCAGGGCCCCGATCAGATGGATGACGAAGGTCAGGACGCAGAGCAGGAACAGTTGGGCGTCCACGGCAGTCTCCAGGCGGGAAGGCGCGAGCTTGGCCGAACCGCGCCCAAAGAGAAAGGGCGCGGAGATCGCTCTCCGCGCCCTTCGACGTTTCGGGGTGAACCCCTACCGCCAGCTTAGCTGTGGTAGGCGCGTTCGCCGTGTTCCGAGATGTCCAGGCCTTCTTCTTCGGCTTCCGGCGAAGCCTTCAGGCCGATGACCAGCTTGATCACGAAGAAGACGATCAGCGAGGCGACCAGCGACCAGGCGACCGTGACGCAGACGCCCTTCAGCTGGGCCATGACTTGGGTGCCCAGGTTGTAGACGGCGTTGTCGCAGGTCGAGATGTCGCCGTCCTTGGCGCAGCTGGTGTAGTCGACGATGCCGGCGCCGCCCCAGGCGGGGTTGACCAGCAGGCCGGTGCCGATGGCGCCGACGATGCCGCCCACGCCGTGGATGCCGAAGGCGTCCAGGCTGTCGTCATACTTGAAGGCGTTCTTCACGACCGAGCAGAAGAAGATGCAGATCGGCGAGACGACCAGACCCAGGATCACCGAACCCATCGGGCCGGCGAAGCCAGCGGCCGGGGTGACGGCGACGAGGCCGGCGACGACGCCCGAGGCCAGGCCTAGGGCCGACGGCTTCTTGCGGGTGACCCACTCGACGACGATCCACGACAGGCCGGCGGCCGCGGTGGCGACGAAGGTGTTGATCATGGCCAGCGAGGCGTAGCCGTTCGATTCCAGGTTCGAGCCGGCGTTGAAGCCGAACCAGCCCACCCACAGCAGACCAGCGCCCACCAGCGTCAGGGTCAGCGAGTGCGGGGGCATCGGCTCCTTGCCGTAGCCTTGGCGCTTGCCCAGGATCAGGGCGCCGACCAGGGCGGCGATACCGGCGTTGATGTGAACGACGGTGCCGCCGGCGAAGTCCAGCGCGCCGAAGCCCCAGATCAGGCCCGACTTGACCGGAGCGGTCGGGGCCAGGGCGATCGCGTCAGGACCCGGCCACCACCAGACCATGTGCGCCATCGGATAATACGACAGCAGCGGCCACAGGACGGCGAAGGCGACGATGGCGGCGAACTTCATGCGCTCGACCAGCGAACCGACCACGAGGGCGGCGGTGATGGCCGCGAAGGTCGACTGGAACGAGATGAAGGTGAACTCGGGGATCACGACGCCGGTGGAGAACGTCGCGACGTTGCTGGCCGGGGTCACGTCCTTCAGGAAGAGGCGACCGAGGCCACCCACGAAGGTGTCCCAGCTGCCGCCATCCGAGAAGGCGAAGCTGTAGCCCCACAGGACCCAGGCGACGAAGCCGATCAGGGCGACGGTCGAGACCTGCATCATGACCGACAGCATGTTCTTGGCGCGGACCAGGCCGCCGTAGAACAGCGCCAGGCCCGGCAGGATCATCAGCAGGACCAGCAGCGAGGAGGTCAGCATCCACGCATTGTCACCCTTGTCGTTCTTGTCGACGATGGTGGGCGCGGCGGCCGGGGCGGGAGCGGGCGTGGCGGCCGGAGCAGCCTCGGCGGGCGCTGCGGCGGTCATGGCGGCGGCCGGCGCGGGCGCGGCCTCCTGGGCGAAGGCGGTGGCGCCCAGCGGGGCCCCCGCGAGCGTCGCGGCGAGCAGAAGCCCGGCCAGCGGTTTAAATGTGAGTTTCATCGTCGGTATCCCCTTTTCCCGATGCGTTACAGAGCGGCCGAGCCGGTTTCGCCGGTGCGGATGCGGACGGCTTCCTCGACGTTCAGGACGAAAATCTTGCCGTCGCCGATCTTGCCCGTGGCCGCGGCGGCCTTGACCGCCTCGACGGCCTTGGCGGCCGAAGCGTCGTCCACGACGGCTTCCAGCTTCACCTTCGGCACGAAGTTCACTTGGTATTCGGCGCCCCGGTAGATTTCGGTCTGGCCCTTCTGGCGGCCGTAGCCCTTCACTTCCGACACCGTCAGACCTTCGACGCCGGCGGCGACGAGCGCTTCGCGCACCTCATCCAGCTTGAAGGGTTTGACGACCGCTATGATCAGTTTCATCCGCCTTGCTCCGACCCGCTGAGCCGCGGGCTTGCTTTGCTTGGTTGTTCGGAAGCTCTTCGCCCCCGGTGTGATCACCGCCGACGCCGCCATCACGCGCTGCATCGTTTCCCCGGCTTGGCCACGCTATCGGCGACGGTTCCGTGACGGGCGGCGCGGGCAAGGTTTTGGAAAGGAAATAGGCAAGGCGCCTAAAATCTCATCATGCTGCGCCGCCGTTGCGTCAGAAATCGGCGATTTGGCCTGACGGGAGGTTCTGGCGGCGACGGCCCGGCTTGCCCTAGGTTGGCGCAATCCCCATCGCCCCGCTCCGGAGCCCGCCCATGTCGCCGTTGGTCATGAAGATCGCCCCCTGGCTGATGCTGGTCATGTCCAACATCTTCATGACCTACGCCTGGTATGGTCATCTCAAGGGCAAGCCGATGGCCCTGCCGATCGCGATCCTGTCCAGCTGGCTGATCGCCTTGCCCGAATACCTGCTGGCCGTGCCCGCCAACCGGATCGGGCACCATGTGTATTCGACAGCTCAGTTGAAGGTCGGGCAGGAGTTCATCACGCTCTTGGTCTTCACCCTGTTCTCGTTCTTCTATCTGGGGGAAGCCATCAAGTGGTCGACGGTCGCGGGCTTCGGCCTGATCATCGCCGGCGTGGCCGTCGTGTTCTTCTTCAAGTGAAGCTCTAGTTTGATCACGTGGCCGTGATCACGGAACCGACTCCCCGGCCTGGGCGTAATCCGCTCGAACCGAGAGGAACTCGACCATGATCACCCAGCGTCTCCTGACCGCCGCCGCCGCGGTCGCCCTGATGACCGGCTTCGCTCACGCCCAGGACGCCACGGCGCCCGCCGCGGCGGCTCCGCCGCCCGCCGCGTCCTCGCCCGTCGTGGCCAAGGGCGACCTGATCCAGACCGTCGAAGCTTCGGGCCAGTTCAGCACCTTCCTGAAGGCCGTCGGCGCGGTGAACCTGACCAGCGTCCTGAAGACCAACCAGAACCTGACCCTGTTCGCCCCGACCGATGCGGCCTTCGCGGCGCTGCCGGCTGGCGAGCTGGACAAGCTGATGCTGCCGGAAAACGGCCCGATGCTGCAGAAGGTGCTGACCTACCACCTGATCAACGCCAAGGTGGACTCCACCAAGATCAAGGGCGCCAAGGGTGAGGTGAAGAGCGTCGAGGGCTCGCCGCTGCTGCTGGACGGCTCGGGCGCGGCTCCGATGGTCGATATGGCCACCATCACCCAGACCGACGTCATGGCGACCAACGGCGTGCTGCACGTCGTAGACAAGGTCCTGATCCCCAAGGACGTCCCGGGCCTGCAGGCCGCCGCCGCGGCGACCGATGCGGCCGCGACCATGGAAGTGGCCGCCAACGAACAGACGGCTCCGGCGGGTCAGGCGATGCCGGCTGATCCGCAGGCCGCGCCGCCGGCGCCGACCGCGACCACCGACATGGCCGCCGATCCGGCCGCCACGCCCGCCATGCCGGCCGCTACGGCCGCGCCTGACGCCGGCGTGAACACCTCGGGCGTGGTCGCCACCTCGTCGCAATCGCCGGAGGCCCAGGCCACGCTGAAGGCCGGTGACGCCAATGTCGTCTCCAACCCGCCGGTCGCCGACACCAAGGCCAACCGCGTCAAGTACGGCGCGCCGGAGTCCAACGCCGGCAAGCGCACGGTCCCCAAGGGCAACTAAAGCCTTCTACGTTCCGGACTTCGCTTGAAGCAGCAGTCGGCGGGCCCTATGGTCCGCCGACTTTTTTCTAGGCCTGCTTCGATTGATGTCGCGCGAAAAACCCAAGTCCTTCCAAAGCCTGATCCTGACGCTCCATGACTATTGGAGCCGGCAGGGCTGTATCATCCTGCAGCCGCACGACGTGGAAGTGGGGGCGGGGACCCTGCACCCGGCCACGGTGCTGCGCGCCCTGGGTCCCAAGCCGTGGAACGCGGCCTACGTGCAGCCCTCGCGCCGCCCGGGCGACGGCCGCTATGGCGAGAACCCCAACCGCCTGCAGCACTATTACCAGTACCAGGTGATCCTGAAGCCGAACCCCGAGAACATGCAGGACCTGTATCTCGGCTCGCTGGAAGCGATCGGCCTGGATCTGCGCACCCATGACATCCGCTTCGTCGAGGACGACTGGGAAAACCCCACGGTCGGAGCCTGGGGCCTGGGCTGGGAAGTCTGGTGCGACGGCATGGAAGTCAGCCAGTACACCTACTTCCAGCAGGTGGGCGGCCTGGACGTCTCGCCGGTGGCCGGCGAGCTGACCTACGGCCTGGAGCGCCTGGCCATGTACGTGTTCGGCGTCGACAACGTCTACGACCTGCCGTTCAACGACCCGGACTCGCCTTTGGGCGCGACGACCTATGGCGACGTGTTCCTGGAGAACGAGCGCCAGCAGTCGGAAGCCAACTTCCACGGCTATGACGTCGCCGTGCTCAAGCAGCAGTTCGAGCAGATGGAAGAGCAGGTCCCGCTGATGCTGGCCCGCTCGTACCAGGACAAGGCCCTGGTGCTGCCCGCCTACGACATGGTCCTCAAGGCCAGCCACCTCTTCAACCTGATGAACGCCCGCGGCGCGATCGCCGTCGCCGAGCGCGCCAGCTACATCGGCCGCATCCGCGACCTCTGTAAGATGTGCGCCAGCGCCTGGGTCGAGCAGCAGGAAGCCGCGTAAGTTAAGATGCCCCAACTTCTCCTCGAACTGTTCTCGGAAGAGATCCCCGCCCGCATGCAGGCCCAGGCCGCCAAGGACCTGGAGCGCATGGCGCGCGAGCACCTGGCCGCCGCCGGCTTCCTGCCCGAGGCCCTGAAGACCTTCGCCGGCCCGCGCCGCCTGACCCTGGTGGCCGAAGGCCTGCCGCTGGCCCAGGCCGACCGCAAGGAAGAGCTGAAGGGCCCGCGCGTCGGCGCCCCGCCGCAGGCCATGGAAGGCTTCCTGCGCAAGGCCGGCCTGACGCAGGACCAGCTGGTCGAGCGCGACGGCGTCTACATGGCCTTCATCGAGAAGGAGGGCCGTCCGACCCCGGAGATCGTCGCCGAGATGGTCGAGGCCATCGTCCGTGGCTTCCCGTGGCCCAAGTCGATGATCTGGGGGACCAAGAAGCTGCGCTGGGTGCGTCCGCTGAAGCGGATCCTGTGCGTGCTGGACCGCGAGGTCGTGCCGTTCGCCATCGAAGGCATCCCCAGCGGTGACGTCACCGAAGGCCACCGCTTCATGGGTGACGCCCAGCCGTTCGTGGCCAAGGACTTCGACGAATACGCGGCGGGCCTGGAGGCCCACTTCGTCGTGCTCGACGTCGAGGAGCGCAAGGAACGCATCCTCGAGGGCTGCAAGACCCTGTGCTTCGCGCGTCATCTCGAATTGGTCGAGGACCAGGGCCTGCTGGACGAAGTCGCGGGCCTGGCCGAATGGCCGACGCCGGTGCTGGGCGACATGGACCCGGTGTTCCTCAGCCTGCCGCCCGAGGTCATCCGTACCTCGATGCGCACGCACCAGAAGTACTTCGCCGTCCGCAAGGCCGGTGAAGAGGGCCTGGCCCCGCACTTCATCACCATCGCCAACATCCAGGCGGCCGACGGCGGGGCGGTGATCGCGGCCGGCAACGCCAAGGTGCTGTCCTCGCGCCTGTCCGACGCCCGCTTCTTCTGGGACGAGGACGTCAAGGTCGGCTTCGAGCCGTGGCTGGAGAAGCTGAACGGCGTCACCTTCCACGCCAAGCTCGGCACCATGGCCCAGCGCGTCGAACGCATCGTCGCCCTGGCCGGCGAGATCGCCCCGCTGGTCGGCGCCGATGTCGAGAAGACCCAGGAAGCCGCGCGCCTGGCCAAGGCGGACCTCGCCTCGCAGATGGTCGGCGAATTCCCCGAGCTGCAGGGCGTCATGGGCGGCTACTACGCCCGCACCTTCGGCCTGGACGGCGAGATCGCCGACGCCGTGCGCGACCACTACAAGCCGCAAGGCCCCTCGGACGCCGTGCCGACCGCCCCGGTCAGCATAGCCGTGGCGCTGGCGGACAAGCTGGACACCCTGGTCGGCTTTTTCGTGATCGACGAAAAGCCGACGGGGTCGAAGGATCCCTATGCGCTGCGTCGTGCGGCGCTGGGCGTGATCCGCATTTTGATTGAAACTAAGCTAGGTCTGCCGCTTGCAAAGATTTTGAGCCGCCAAGTGATCAGGGCACGCCTTTCGGCTATGAAGGTTAAGCTCGATACGGGCATCAATGGCAGCTATGCCGAGCTAATGGAACTGGATCCAAGTTCCCTAGATCGGCTTCGCAGTGCCTACACAGAACTGAAACAAAATATTGAAAAGTTCTCGGCTGATGGTGCCGGGATCGAAAATTGGCCTGTTATGGAAGATGACTATAAAATACTTCCATTCTTCGCCGACCGCCTGAAGGTCACCCTGCGCGACCAAGGCAAGCGGCACGACCTCGTCGACGCCGTCTTCGCCCTGGGCGATGACGACCTGGCGCGCATCGTCGCGCGGGTCGAGGCGCTGGACGGGTTCCTGAAGACCGACGACGGCAAGAACCTGCTGGCCGGCTACAAGCGCGCCTCCAATATCCTCAAGGCCGAGGAGAAGAAGGGCGCTCTGCCGAGCGGGGCTCCGGAAGCGCCGACCGCCGACAGCGACGCCGAGGTGGGCCTCTACAACGCCCTGCGCCTGCTGGCCAAGCCGCTGAAGGACGCCCTGGACGCCGAGGACTTCACCGGCGCCATGACCCAGCTGGCCGAGCTGCGCGGTCCGGTGGACGCTTATCTCGACGGCGTCTTCGTCAACGAGCCCGAGCACCGCGACAACCGCCTCAAGACCCTGGCCGCCGTCCGCGACGCCATGGGCCAGGTGGCGGACTTCGGGCTGATCGCGGGTTAAACCCACTCTCCGATCTCCCCGGCGAAAGCCGGGGCCCAGATCAAATCAAGAGCGCCGTGCGGTTTCGCGCGGCGCTCTTTGCATTCACGGATGACGCTCAGGATGGATCTGGACCCCGGCTTTCGCCGGGGAGACGGGTTAGGGGTTTTAAGCCGCCGCCGCGTCGAACTCCGCCTTCCAGCCGGCGAACTCGGCGCGGTCGTCCTGGTCCCACGGATGGAAGCCCGGGCGGTACCAGGCGAAATAGGTCTTCCAGCCACGGCGGAAGAGGCCCGGCTTGCCCCACACGAACGCGTTGACCGCCTTCAGCGCCTGCTTGGGCGTATAGCCGTCGGTCTCCAGCAGGCGGGCGGCGTAGCGGCAGATGTTGCGGGTGAACATGAGGGTCACGAAGAACATCGCCCGGCAGCGCATGAAGTAGCGGCGGCGGGGCGTCCAGTCCTTCGTGGCGACCATGAAGACGTCATAGGCGACGGCCTTGTGCTCGGTCTCCTCCATGGCGTGCCAGCGCCACAGCTTCTCGACCTCGGGATGGGCTTCGTCGAACAGGTCCTGATGGCGCACGTGCATCTCGGCCATCATCGCCGTGAAGTGTTCCAGGGCGATGGTCGACAGCAGCATGGCCATCTTGCCGCGCTCGCGGGCCATCTTCACGCGGCCCTTCACCGTCTCCTCGATCTCGGCGACCGGATAGCGCGTGCGGTCGATCAGGCTGTTCAGCTGATGGTGCTCGCGCGAGTGGATGGCTTCCTGGGCGATGAAGTTCCTGGCGTCGTCCAGCAGCTTGCCGGTCAGCAGGTGGCGGTAGTTGCGCACCGCGTCCATGAACAGGCGCTCGCCGTCCGGGAAGGTCAGGGACAGGGCGTTGAACACCGCCGTGCCGACCGGATCGCCGCCCAGCCAGTGGCCCTTCTGGGCGTCGGCCAAGTCGAAGCGGATGTCGCGCGGGGTGACATCGAGGTCGGAAGGAGTGGTCTTCCCCAGAGTCGTTTGGGTCTCGGTCATGGCGTTGTGCGCTCCGCCGGATTAGGGCTTGGTCAGCCCGTGTTGTGACGCACCCTGAGTTATACTGACAAAAATGTCAATAGAGACGCCCGAGCCTGTTAGCGCCGCTCCGAAGACCCGTGTCCGTCGATCGCCGGAGGCCGCGCGCGAGAACATCCTGGCCGCCGCCGAGGCGCTGCTGGTCGAGCATGGCCCGCAGGCCATCAAGTTGGCCGACGTGGCCAAGGCCGCAGGGGTGGTGCACGCCAATGTCATCCACCACTTCGGCTCGATCGCCGGGGTCGAGACGGCGCTGATGGAGCGGATGATCCGCCAACTGGCCGACAAGATCATCGCGGGGTTCGAGCAACAGGGCGCGGCGCTGGGCTTCGGCGCCCAGGCGCTGTTCGACGCCTTCGAGACCAAGGGCGCGGCGCGGTTGGCGGCGTGGCTGGAGCTGACCGGCGAGGGACGCCGGATGACCCTGGTCCGCCAGGTCGTCGACGAGGTGGTTCAGACGCGGCTGGCGCGCGACGCCGGGGTGGAGCGCGACACCGTGGTCGATTTCATCCTGCTGAACATCATCCTGGCCGTCGGGGTAGGCCTGTTCGGACCAACCCTGAGCGAGCTTCTGGGCCGTCCGCCAGGGCGGGCGCGCGAACTGGCGCTGGAGATGATCCAGGGCAAGATCAGCGGCGCGACGACCTAGCCAGCAGCGCCGGCAGCACCTGCTCGGTCAGCAGCGGCGCGAGCCGCAGGTCGCCCGGCGCGACCGGGTCGATCCAGGCCAGTTCCTCGATCTCGGCCCGAGCCTCTATCGCGCCCTCGACCGTGGCCAGATAGGTCGCCGACTGCACGGTGAAGCCGGCTTCGTTGGCGGCGGGAGCCGAGTAATTGCCCAGCAGCTCGGCATCGAGGAGCCGGCAGCCCAGCTCCTCGTCCAGCTCGCGAGCCAGGGTTGAGAGGTCGTCCTCGCCGCCGTTCCGCTTGCCGCCGGGCTTCATGAAGGCGGTCGTGCCGCGCTTGCGGACCAGCAGCATTCGGCCGTCCGCATCACGGATCACGGCGGTGACGATGTCGAGGACGCGGCTCATGCGGCCAGGGTAGCCCCGTCCTCGGATTCGTTCCGCTACTTCTCGACCGCCGCCAGGATGTGGTCGGCCAAGAGCTTCTCGGAAATCGCGTGCGGCTGGCGGACGCCGAAATTGGCGGTGGTGATCACCGCCACCAGGTCCAGGTCCGGCACGATCGCCACCTTCTGGCCGCCCGAGCCGCTCATCAGCCAGGCCTTGTGACCGTTGAAGGTCTGGAGCCAGACCAGATAGCCGTAGTCGGTGTTCTCGCGGGCATTGGCGTGCGGCGTGATCGAGGCCTTCACGAAGGCTGCCGGCAGCACCTGCTTGCCGTCCCACTGGCCGCCATTGGCGTAGAGCTGACCCAGCTTCAGCAGGTCGCGGCTGCGCAGGCCAAGACCGCCGCCGCCCATGGCCAGGCCCGTGGGCGACATCTGCCACTTGGGGTTCTCGATGCCGAGCGGCTTGAACAGCACCGCGTCGGCGAAGGCGGGCAGGGGCTGCTTGACGGCGTTCTGGACGACCTGGCCCAGGACCACGACGCCTGCGGTGCAGTAGCTGAAGCTGCGGCCATAGGGCGAGGCCTCGGGCTTGGGGTTCCAGTCCGGGAAGCCACGCACCGGCAGGTCCAGGTAGAAGCCCACCCAGTCCTCGATCAGGTACATCCGCTCCTCGTTGCCGCGCGAGAACGAATTGTCGTCGTCGCACTCGGCGATGGAGCTCATGGTCAGCAGGTCCTCGACCGTGACCTTGTCCTTGCGCGGATCGGGATTGGCGACCGGCGGGCGGCCCTTGAGGTAGGCCTTGATCGGCGCATTAAGGCTGGGCAGGTCGCCACGGGCCAGGGCCGCGCCGGCCAGCATGGCGGTGACGGTCTTGGTGGCCGAGCGGGTGTTGCGACGAGCCTCAGCGCCGTCCTGATCGTAATAGGCCTCGAACACCAGCTTGCCGTGGCGGGCGACCAGGACGCTGGTGATCTTCTGGAACTCACCGGCCTTGATGGCGGCCGACATCGCGTCGAGCTTGGCGGCCGAAAGGCCTTCGGCGGCGGGCGGAGCGGTGGTCCAGTCGGCCGCTTGCGTGGTGAGCGGAGCCAGGACGAGGGCGGCGGCGAACGCGAAGGCTTTCAAGGCGGGAACTCCAAAAGGAACCTCTGCCGTCTAGGCCGCGCCGGTCGTCTCGTCTTGGACGCTTGAAACCTGTGGCCGGCGTCCGCACAGCCGCGCGAACTCGCCGGGGGTGACGCCATAGGCCTTGAGGAACTGGCGATTGAGGTGGCTCTGGTCGCAGAAGCCCGAGGCCAGGGCGATCTCGCCGATCGGGTCGCGACCGCGCATCAGCAGGTCTGCTGCCCGCTCCAGCCGGCGGGTGCGCAGGCGATCGCCGGGCGCCGCGCCCAGCCAGCGGCGATAGCCGCGCGCCAGATAGACCGGATGCACGCCGGCGATCTCGGCGAGGTCGGCGACATTGATCGGCTGGTCGAACGTGTCGGCCAGATAGGTCTCGGCGCGGTCCAGCCACGAGGGGCGCTTGTCGCTGTCCCGCGTGGGCGCCAGCGCCTGGGCGGCCAATTCAAGGCTCAGGCCCTCCAGCGAGATCGCCTCGGCGTCGCGGGCCAGCAGCGAACGGGTCAGGCGCAGGGCCGCGCGGCGCGCGGCCGGGCCTGTCAGCCGCAGGGCGTCGATGGCCGCGCCGCGTCCGGAGCTCGCGAGGGCCCGCCAGTCGGCCGCCGCGAAGCTGACGGCCAGGAAGTAGCCGCCGCCGTCGACGAACCGATCCCGATGGACGACGCCGGGCGGGTTGTAGACCAGCACGGGCCCTTCGGTTTCCGGGCCGGCGGCGGTGGTGATGTAGCGGCCGTGGGTGGCCAGCACGAAGTGGGCGTCGTCGTGGCTGTGCTCGTCGACGTGGTCGGCGCGGTTGGTGGCCTCCAGGTGCGCCAGGCGCACGCCCGGCAGTTGGCGCTCGACGGTGGGCGCGCCGTAGAACTGGCCTGGGCGAAAGGCAGTTCTGGGCGCGGCCATCCTAGCCCAGCTTCTCGGCGGCCCAGGGGGCGAAATAGGTGATGATCCCCGCCGCGCCGGCCCGCTTGAAGGCGGTCAGGCTTTCGAGGATGGCGCGGTCCTGGTCGATCCAGCCGTTCTGGGCGGCGGCCATGATCATCGCGTACTCGCCCGACACCTGGAAGGCGTAGGTCGGCATGCGGAACTCGTCGACCAGGCGGCGCAGGATGTCCAGATACGGCATGCCCGGCTTGACCATGACCATGTCGGCGCCCTCGGCGATGTCGAGCGCGACCTCGCGGATGGCTTCCTCGGTATTGGCCGGGTCCATCTGGTAGGTCTTCTTGTCACCCTGGCCGCCGGCCAGCTTGGCCGAGCCGATGGCGTCACGGTACGGGCCGTAGAAGGCCGAGGCGTACTTGGCGGCGTAGGACATGATCATCACGTCCTGGAAGTTCGCGCCTTCCAATGCCGCCCGCAGCTTGCCGATGCGGCCGTCCATCATGTCGGACGGGGCCAGGATGTCGGCGCCGGCTTCGGCTTGCATGAGGCCTTGCTCGATCAGGCGCTCGATGGTCGGGTCGTTGAGGATCTTGCCGCCCTCGATCACGCCGTCGTGGCCGTGGTCGGTGAAGGGGTCCAGGGCGACGTCGCACATGATGCCGACCTCGGGGGCGGCGTCCTTCATGGCCTTGACGGCGCGGGGGATGACGCCGTCCGGATCGGCGGCGATCGAGCCGGTCGCGTCTTTCCGCGAACCGTCGATGTGCGGGAAGATGGCGATGGCCGGGATGCCCAGGTCGCGGGCGCGGACGGCGGCCTTGGCGGCTTCCTTGACCGACAGGCGCTCGACACCCGGCATCGAGGCGACCGGGATCACGCCTTCGCCCTCGTGCACCACCATCGACCAGATCAGGTCGGACGGTCGGACCTCGGTCTCGCGGATCAGGCGGCGGGTCCAGTCGGCCTGGCGCACGCGGCGCAGGCGGGTGGCGGGATAAGGGGCGAGGGGCGGAACGGTCATGCGCTTGGTTTCGCGCGAGCGACCGCGCGAGGCAAGACGCCTAGCACCTTAAGGGGGAAGTTTAGGGAGCGGCCCGCGAGGCCAGCACCGACGGGCCGTCGATGCGGGTCCACAGCTGCGACTTGCAGATGAAGTTGCCGATCACGCAGCCCTTGGCGCGCATGGTCTTGGGATCGACGATGTCGGCCGAACCGACCAGGGTGACCTTCAGGGTCGGAACCCAGACGCGGCCCTTCAGCGAACCGTCGCGCTGGCTTTCGAAGTCACGCAGCAACTGCTTGCCGATCAGGGTGTCGGTGCCCGACTTGCGCGCATCGGCCTCGGCCTTGGCGCTGGCCCACACGACGACGCCGCAGGTGCTGGGACCGCAGTCCTTGATTTCCAGGTGGACGCTGTTGCGCGGGTTGCGCCACACGCCATAGCTCCGCTCGACGCCGTTGTCGGCGGCCTGAGCCGGAACCGTGGCCGCGGCCATTCCGAGGGCCACCGTCAGGGCGGCCAGTGCAAGTTTCAAGAAACGCATAATCGTTGATGCAGTTGTTATGATTGAGAACGCCCAGACTCGAAGCTGGCATTTGGAGTGAAAGGCGATGGTTATCAAGAGGGTGTGGCGTCACAGACGCTACACACCGTGTAACGGAGGATTTCAGGTCACAGTAGGAGACGGCTGTGACACGCGTTGACAGCAGGCTTTCCGCGCGGCACGTCAGCGGCCAAGAAGGTGAGGGCGGTTCCGCCCCTAAAGGGAGGAAATGCGCATGGATTTCGCGCTGAACGAAGATCAAGTCGCAATCCAGGATGCGGCCCGCGCTTTCGCCGAAGGACAGCTTGCCCCGTTCTCGGCGCAGTGGGACGAGCAGAAACACTTCCCCGTCGACACCCTGCGCCAAGCGGCCGAACTGGGTTTCGCCGGCATCTATGTGAACGAGGATGTCGGCGGCTCGGGCCTGTCGCGCCTGGACGCCTCGATCATCTTCGAGGCGCTCAGCTACGGCGACGTGCCGACGGCGGCGTACCTCACGATCCACAACATGGCCTCGTGGATGATCGACCGTTTCGGCTCCGACGACCTGCGCAAGCGCTACCTGCCGCGCCTGACGACCATGGAGCTGATCGCCAGCTACTGCCTGACCGAACCGGGCGCGGGCTCGGACGCGGCCAATATGCGCACGAGCGCCAGGCTGGACGGTGACCACTATGTCCTGAACGGCGGCAAGGCCTTCATCTCGGGCGGCGGCGTCTCGGACGTCTATGTCGTGATGGCCCGCACGGGCGGCGACGGCGCCAAGGGCGTCTCGGCCTTCGTGGTCGAGAAGGGCATGGAAGGCCTCAGCTTCGGGGCCAACGAGCGCAAGATGGGCTGGAACGCCCAGCCGACGGCCCAAGTGAACTTCGACAACTGCCGAGTGCCGGTCGAGAACCGCATCGGGCAGGAAGGCGAGGGTTTCCGCTTTGCCATGATGGGCCTGGACGGCGGACGCCTGAACATCGCCTCGTGCTCGCTGGGCGGCGCGCAGTTCGCCCTCGACACCGCCAAGGCCTACATGGAGACCCGCAACCAGTTCGGCAAAGCGCTGAAGGACTTCCAGGCCCTGCAGTTCAAGCTGGCCGACATGGCCACCGAGCTGGAGGCCGCCCGCCTGATGGTGCGCCGCGCCGCCCATGCGCTGGACAACAAACACCCCGAAGCGACCAAGCTGTGCGCCATGGCCAAGCGCTTCGCGACCGACGCCGGCTTCCAGGTGGCCAATGACGCCTTGCAGCTGCACGGCGGCTACGGCTACCTCCAGGACTATCCGCTGGAGCGCATCGTGCGCGACCTGCGGGTGCACCAGATCCTGGAAGGGACCAACGAGATCATGCGCGTCATCATCGCCCGCGAGATGTTCCGACAGTGATTTATCTCTGTCGCCACGGTGAAACCTTCCACAATCGCGAAGGCCGTCTGCAAGGACGGTCGGAATCGGACCTGACGCCGCTGGGCCGCGCCCAGGCGGCGGCCATGGGCGATTTGCTGGCCACGCTGGTCGAGGCTCCGGCCGGCTGGCGCATCGTCGCCAGCCCGCTGCGCCGGGCGCTGAACACCGCCGAGACGATCGGTGCGCGCCTGGGTCTGCCGGTCGCGATCGACGAGCGCCTGGTCGAGATCGACGTCGGCGAGTGGTCCAACCGTTTGCGCGAAGAGGTGAGGGGCGAGAACCCGCACCTGCACGGCGACGACGCCTGGGGCTTCCACGCGCCGGGCGGCGAGACCTATGAGGGCATGATGGCCCGCCTCACCGCGTGGCTGGCCGAGCAGGCCGCCGAGCCCGAGCGTCGGCTGATCGTGGTCAGCCATGGCGTCGCCGGCCGGCTGCTGCGCGGCGCCTATGCGGGTCTCTCGAAGGCCGACACCCTGGCCCAGGACATCCCGCAGGACGCCGTCTATCGCCTGATGGCCGGCCGGATCGACCGCCTCGACTGCGCGCCCGTCGCCGAGAACGCTTAGGACTTGAGATGACCGACGAACCCGAAGTCCTGATCAGCGTCGAGAAGAACGTCGGCCGCATCACGCTCAACCGTCCCAAGGCCCTGCACGCCCTGACCCAGGGCATGTGCGAGACCATGATCGGCGCGCTGCTGGACTGGCAGGAAGACCCCGAGATCTACATGGTCCTGATCGACCATTCGGGCGAGCGCGGCTTCTGCGCCGGCGGCGACATCCGCATGTTGGCCGAAAGCGGGGCCAAGGACGGCGTCGAGGCGCGGGCCTTCTTCCACACCGAATACCAGCTGAACCACCTGCTGTTCACGTACGACACTCCGGTCGTGGCGGTGATGGACGGCATCGTCATGGGCGGCGGCGTCGGCATCTCGATGCCGGCCCACGTGCGGATCGCCACCGAGCGCACGACCTTCGCCATGCCCGAGACCGGCATCGGCCTGTTCCCGGACGTCGGCGGCGGCTGGTACCTGCCGCGCCTGCCGGGCAAGGCGGGGCTGTGGCTGGCCCTGACCGGGGCGCGGATCAAGGGCGCGGACTGTATGCGGCTGGGCATCGCCACCCACTTCGTTGAGTTCGGGGCCATCGCCGGGCTGAAGAAGGCGATCATCGCCGACCCGCGCCGCATCGACGAGATTCTGAAGAAGTACCGCGCCGACGCCGGCAAGGCCGCGCTGCTGGGCTTCGAGCAAGACCTCAACCGCCTGTTCGTCGGCGAGAGCGTCGAGGAGATCGTCGAGTTCCTGACCCTCGACTCCAGCGACTGGGGCAAGGCCCAGCTGGAGGTCATGAAGACCAAGTCGCCCCAGACGATGAAGGTCGCCTTCGAGCAGCTGAAGCGCGGCGAGGCCATGACCGACTTCGCCGATAACATGGCCATGGAATACCGGATCGGCGCGCGCGTGGTGATGAGGCACGACTTCATCGAGGGCGTCCGGGCCGTGATCGTCGACAAGGACAACGCCCCGAAGTGGAGCCCCGCGACCCTCGAGGGCGTCACAGACGCCATGCTCGACGAGATTTTCGCGCCGCTTCCCGCAGCGGAAGAATGGGTACCGCTGACGTAACCGATTGCGTAGGCTAACGTCGTTTCAACTAAGAACACTGTCGGTTCGGAAGGATTGCCATGCGTAAGCCGCTTCTCAGTCTCGTCGCCGTGCTGGGCCTCGCGGCCTGCGCCACCCAGCCGATGATGGGACCTCCGCCGCCGCCGCCTTCGGGCCCGGCAGCCGCGGCCATCTCGCCGAACATCGCCGCCGCGCTCAGCGACCCGTCGCGTCCGGCCGCCGACATGGTGCGTGACGCCAACCGCCATCCGGGCGAGGTCCTGAGCTTCGCCGGCGTGCGTCCGGGCGCCAAGGTCGCCGACCTGATCCCCGGCGGCGGCTACTTCACCCGCATCCTGGCCAAGTCGGTCGGGCCGCGCGGCATGGTCTACGCCTATGTGCCGGACGAGCTGACCAAGCTGGCCAAGCGCGAGCCGGCGGTGAACGCCATCGCCCGCGACCCGGCCTATTCGAACGTGAAGGTGATCCTGAACACGCTGCCGAACTTCTCCGCGCCGGAGAAGCTGGACCTGGTGTTCACGGCCCAGAACTATCACGACATGCACGACAAGTTCATGGGCCCGGCCGACCTGTCGGTGGTCAACCGCCAGGTGTTCAAGTCCCTGAAGCCGGGCGGCGTGTTCCTGGTCATCGACCACTCGGCCGAGCCGGGTTCGGGCCTGCGTGACACCGAGACCCTGCACCGTATCGACTCGGCGGTGGTGAAGTCCGAGATCACGGCCGCCGGCTTCATCTTCGAGGGCGAGAGCCGCGTGCTGAAGGACCCGGGCGACACCCGCAAGGTCAACGTCTTCGACCCGTCGATCCGCGGCAAGACCGACCAGTTCGTCTACAAGTTCCGGAAGCCGGCCAACGCGCGCTGAACCTCAAAAGACCACGAACGACAACGATAAGAGCCGCGCCCATGAGGCGCGGTTCGCATTTGCAGGGAGCTTCACGATGACCAGCATCGCCTTCATCGGCCTGGGCAACATGGGCGGCGGCATGGCCGCGAACCAAGCCAAGGCCGGCCATACGGTCCGCGCCTTTGATTTGTCGGCGCAAGCGGTCGAACGCGCTGTGGCGGCGGGCTGCCAGGCGGCGGCTTCCATCGCCGAGGCCGTGGCCGACGCCGAGGTGGTGATCACCATGCTGCCCGCCGGTCCGCACGTCCGGTCGGTCTATGGCGAGCAGATCCTCAAGAGCGCGCCGAAGACGGCCCTGCTGATCGACTGCTCGACCATCGACGTCGAGAGCGCCCGCGTCGTGGCGGGGCAGGCGGCCGAGGCGGGCTTCCGCTTCGCCGACGCGCCGGTGTCGGGCGGCATCATGGCCGCCGAGGCCGGGACCCTGGCCTTCATGGTCGGCTGCGCGGCGGTCGATTTCCCGGCCATTGAGGCGGCGCTGGCGCCGATGTCGCGCGTGACGATCCACGCCGGCGACCACGGGGCGGGGCAGGCGGCCAAGATCTGCAACAACATGCTGCTGGGCGTCTCGATGCTGGGGACCTGCGAGGCGTTCGCCCTGGCCGAGAAGCTGGGCCTGGGCGCCGACCGCTTCTTCGAGATCGCCAGCAAGTCGTCGGGCCAGTGCTGGTCGGTGACCAGCTATTGCCCAGTCCCGGGCGTCGGGCCGCAGACGCCCGCCGACCGCCAGTACGAGGGCGGCTTCGCCTCGGCCATGATGCTGAAGGACCTGAAACTGGCCCAGGAAGCCGCCGCCAAGGCCGGCGCCAGCACGCCGATGGGCGCGCAGGCCGAGGCGCTGTACGCGCTGTTCGACGCCAACGGCTTCGGCGGCAAGGACTTCTCCGCCGTCATCGAGTTACTGCGCGGAAAGTTGACGCAGCTTACCTGAATCGTCCAAGACGCCGCCTTTCGCGAGGGTGTCCATTGACGAAATCGATGCGGCCAATCGCGCAATTCAATTTGTAGGTAAACGTCCGTAGATGGACACTACCGGCGCTTGGTGCGAAAAGCCGAGCCGTGAATAAAGGGGACCTCTGGCTCACTTGGCCGGCGGTTTAGAGACCGACATGGACTACAAAGCCGCGTTCCGCAGCGCCGTCGATCAGATCCGTCAGGAAGGCCGCTATCGCGTCTTCGCCGACCTGAAGCGACAGCGTGGGCAGTTCCCGCGCGCCACCTGGACCCGCCAGGACGGCTCGGAAGGCGAAGTCGTGGTCTGGTGCAGCAACGACTATCTCGGCCAGGGCCAGAACCCGGTGGTTCTCGACGCCATGAAGGCCGCCGTCGATCAGCACGGCTCGGGCTCGGGCGGCACGCGCAACATTTCGGGCACCAATCACGACCACGTCCTGCTGGAGGCCGAGCTGGCCGACCTGCACGGCAAGGAAGGCGCGCTGCTGTTCACCTCCGGCTATGTCTCGAACGAGGCGTCGCTGTCGGTGGTGCAGAAGATCCTGCCCGGCCTGATCATCTTCTCGGACGAGCTGAACCACGCCTCGATGATCGCCGGCATCCGCAACGGCGGCGGTCCGCGCAAGGTGTTCCGTCACAACGATCTGGCTCACCTTGAAGAGCTGCTGGCGGCCGCTCCGGCCGACGCGCCCAAGATGGTCGCGTTCGAAAGCGTCTACTCGATGGACGGCGACATCGCCGACATCCGCGCCACGGCCGCCCTGGCCAAGAAGTACGGCGCCATGACCTATCTGGACGAGGTCCATGCGGTCGGCATGTACGGCCCGCGCGGCGGCGGCGTCGCCGAGCGCGAAGGCCTGATGGGCGAGATCGACATCATCGAAGGCACGCTGGGCAAGGCGTTCGGCGTCATGGGCGGCTACATCACCGGCGACGCCGAGGTGATCGACGCCATCCGCCTGATGGCCTCGGGCTTCATCTTCACCACCTCGCTGCCGCCTGCGCTGGTGGCCGGCGCCCTGGCCAGCGTCCGCTGGCTGAAGCAGCACCCGGAAGTGCGCGAGATCCACCAGGAGCGCGCCGCGACCCTGAAGGCCATGTTCAAGGCCGCCGGCCTGCCGGTGATGGACAACGACAGCCACATCGTCCCGGTGCTGGTCGGCGATCCCGTCCACACCAAGATGATCAGCGACATGCTGCTGGCCGATCACGGCGTCTATGTGCAGCCGATCAACTATCCGACCGTGCCGCGCGGCACCGAGCGCCTGCGCTTCACCCCGACCCCGTTCCACACCGACGACATGATGCGCAAGCTGGTCACGGCGATGGAAAAGCTGTGGGCCCACTGCAACGTCGCCCGCATGGGCGGCCACGCGGCCTAAGGAACAGACCGAACTTCAACTTCGACCAAGCCGCACATCGTCGAAACGAAAAACGCCGCCGGGAGCTTCCGGCGGCGTTCGCATGTCCAGAATTCAGGGCGCGGTCAGCTGCCGCGCCGCACGCCCTTGCCCAGGCCGATCTTCTTGGCGAAGTCCGAGCGCCGGGCCGCATAGGCGGGGGCCACCATCGGATAGTCGGGCGGCAGGCCCCACTTGCGGCGGTATTCCTCGGGGCTCATGTCGTAGTGCGAGCGCAGGTAGCGCTTCAGCATCTTCAGCTTCTTGCCGTCTTCCAGGCAGACGATGAAATCGTGCTGCACCGAGCGGCTGATCGGCACGGCCGGCTTGGCCTTCTCGACGGGTTGCGGCAGCTCGCCGCCGCCGTTGAGCGAGCTCAGCGCCTGGTGGACGGTGCGGATCAGGTCCGGAATGGCCGTCTGGGAGACCGTGTTCTGGCCGACATAGGCCGCTACGATCTCAGCGCTAAGTCCCAGGATGTCGACATCGTTGCCGCTCGCCGTGTCCACACCATTACCCTGAGACGCCATGAGATACCCCATTCCCGTTGTTGTCGTTCGAACTCCGCAGGGGTTGAGCACCGCCCTGCAGGACGGCAACGCGCAACGCGACATGTGGTTCCGAGATTGATCACCGCGCCTTACCCGTTAAAGAGGGCGCCTCTGCCGACTCCCCCAAACGCCCGGAGAGCGAAATGACCCAAGCCAACACGAGCGCCTTCTTTGGCGCGGACCTCGCCACCGCGGACAAGGACATCTTCGACCGCATCGGTCTGGAGCTGGACCGTCAGCAGAACCAGATCGAGCTGATCGCCTCGGAGAACATCGTCTCGAAGGCGGTGCTGGAAGCCCAGGGCTCGATCCTGACCAACAAGTACGCCGAGGGTTATCCGGGCAAGCGCTACTACGGCGGCTGCGAGTTCGTGGATGAGATCGAGACGATCGCCATCGAGCGCGCCAAGGCCCTGTTCGGCGCCGGCTTCGCCAACGTCCAGCCGCACTCGGGCTCGCAGGCGAACCAGTCGGTGTTCATGTCGCTGCTGCAACCGGGCGACACCTTCATGGGCATGGACCTGGCCGCCGGCGGCCACCTGACCCACGGCTCGCCCGCCAACCAGTCGGGCAAGTGGTTCAAGCCGGTGTCCTACACCGTGCGCCAGCAGGACCAGCTGATCGACTACGACAACGTCGCCGAGGTGGCCGAGCGCGAGAAGCCCAAGCTGATCATCGCCGGCGGCAGCGCCTACAGCCGCGAGATCGACTTCGCCCGCTTCCGCCAGATTGCCGACAGCGTCGGCGCCTATCTGATGGTCGACATGGCCCACTTCGCGGGCTTGGTGGCCGGCGGCGTGTTCCCGAACCCGGTCCCGCATGCCCACGTGGTCACCACCACCACCCACAAGACCCTGCGCGGTCCGCGTGGCGGCATGGTGCTGACCAACGACGAGGCGATCATCAAGAAGGTCAACTCGGCCGTCTTCCCGGGCCTGCAAGGCGGTCCGCTGGAGCACGTCATCGCCGCCAAGGCCGTGGCCTTCGGTGAAGCGCTGCAGCCGGCGTTCAAGGAATACGCCCAGCAGATCATCGCCAACGCCAAGGCGCTGTCGGAAGCCCTGCTGAAGTCGGGCGTCAACATCGTCTCGGGCGGCACCGACAGCCACCTGATGCTGGTCGACCTGCGTCCGAAGGGCGTGACGGGCCGCGACGCCGAGCACAGCCTCGAGCGCGCCCACATGACCTGCAACAAGAACGGCGTGCCGTTCGACACCGCGCCGTTCACGATCACCTCGGGCATCCGCCTGGGTACGCCGGCCGGCACCACGCGCGGCTTCAAGGAAGCCGAGTTCACCCGCGTCGGCGAGCTGATCGGCGAAGTGGTCAACGGCCTGGCCGCCAATGGCGCGGACGGCAATGCCGAGGTCGAGGCCAAGGTCCGCGAGGAAGTGCTGGCCTTGACGGCCCGGTTCCCGATCTACAACTAATGGCATTAGGCGCCGCGGGAGGGGCCACATCATGCGTTGCCCCTTCTGCGGCCATGCCGAAAGCCAGGTCAAGGACAGCCGCCCGTCGGAAGACGGCGCGGCGATCCGCCGTCGCCGCATGTGTCCCGAGTGCGGCGGCCGCTTCACCACGTTCGAACGGGTGCAGCTGCGCGAGCTGATCATCCTGAAGCGTTCGGGCCGCCGTTCGCCGTTCGATCGCGACAAGCTTGTCCGCTCGATCGCCCTGGCCACTCAGAAAAGGCCCGTCGAGGCCGAGCGGATCGAACGGATGATCAACGGCATCGTCCGGCAGCTGGAAAGCATGGGCGAGACCGAGCTGCCGTCCTCCGCGGTGGGCGAAATGGTCATGAAGGCTTTGAAATCGCTCGATGACGTGGCCTATGTCCGCTACGCCTCGGTCTATCGCGATTTCAAGGAAACCAGCGACTTCGCCAAGTTCCTGACCGAAGAAGGTCTGAGCGACGGCGTCGAAGAAGAGCTATAGAGAGCTATAGTCCGTTAATCCCTGATGTGTGTTTGTACGCGCGCGGCAAGCGCGGCCGTGGAGATTCGAAGCTAGATGGTTGAAGACAACATCCGCCTGCTGGTCGTGGAGAGCCGAAGCCATTCGGGGATCGCCGACGAACTGCTGCGCGGAGCCGCCCAGGCTATCGAGGCCCAGGGCGCCGAGTACGACGTGATCACGGTCTCCAGCGCCCTGCAGATCCCGACGGCGGTCGCCATCGCCGAGGAAGCCGGCCACCGCCCCGTGGGCGTGCGCTACGACGGCTATATCGCGCTGGGGACGGTCATCCGCGGCGAGACCTACCATTTCGAGCTGACCGCCAACGAAACCGCCCGCGGCCTGCAGGACCTGGGCATCGGCAAGCGCCTGCCGATCGGTTTCGGCGTGCTGGCCGTCGACGACGAGGCTCAAGCCTGGACCCGCGCGCGGGTCAGCGAAGGCGATCGCGGCGGCGCGGCCGCCAAGGCGTGCCTCGAGACCATCGCCCTGAAGCGTCAACTGCTGGGACAGGCCCGATGAGCGGCAACCGCATCCAACCGCGCTCGGTGGCGCGTCTCGCCGCCGTCCAGGCCCTGTACCAGATGGAAGTCTCGGGCGCGGGCGTCGATTCGGTGGTCCGTGAATTCGGCGAGCACCGCTTCGACCGCGACGTCGAGGGCGAGCGCCTGGCCGCCGCCGATGAAAAGTTCTTCGCCGAGCTGGCCAAGGGTGTCGTCGACAACCAGGCCAAGGTCGACCAGGGCATCGTCAAGCGCCTGGCCTCGGGCTGGCGCCTGGAGCGTCTGGACGCCACGGCCCGCGCCGTGCTGCGCGCCGGCGCCTACGAATTGATGTTCCGGAAGGATGTTCCGACCGAAGTCGTCATCAACGAGTATGTCGAGATCGCTAAATCCTTTTTTGAAGGTCCCGAGTCAGGCTTCATCAATGGCGCCCTCGACGCGATCGCCCGTGATGCACGAGACTGACGAAGACGACTGGTTTGCCGAAGACGACGCCGCCGCGCCTGCCGCGGCGGACGCGGCCCCGACTGAATTCGACCACATCGCGCGACTGCTGCGCCCGCTGACGCGTGGCGACCCGGTCGCCCTGGACCTGCTGGACGACGCGGCCGTGCTGCCGTCGCGTCCGGGCTATGACCTGGTGATCACCAAGGACGCCATGGTCGCCGGCGTGCACTTCCTGGCCGACGAAGCCCTGGACGTCATCGCCCGCAAGCTGCTGCGGACCAATCTTTCCGACCTCGCGGCCAAGGCGGCCGAGCCCTACGGCTATTTCCTGGCCGTCGGCTGGCCCTCGGGCTCCGACGTCGCCGCGCGCGAGATCTTCGCCCGTGGCCTGGCCGAGGACGGGGCCTTGTTCGACATGTCGCTGCTGGGCGGCGATACGGTCACCACCTCGGGTCCGCTGGTCGTCTCGGCGACGCTGCTGGGCTGGGTGCCCGAAGGCGGCGCGGTCCTGCGGCGCGGGGCCAAGCCGGGCGACCGGCTGATGGTCTCCGGCACGATCGGCGACGGCTGGCTGGGCCTGCTGGCCCAGTGGGGCGAGGTGATGGACGCCGACGGCGCCATGCTGCGCCGCTACCGCCAGCCTGAACCGCGCGTCACCCTGCGCGACGCCATGCGCCTGCACGCCAAGGCCGCCGCCGACGTTTCCGACGGCCTGCTGGCCGACAGCGCCCACATCGCCAAGGCCAGCGGCTGCCGCGTGCGGGTCGACCTGGAGCGCCTGCCGCTGTCGCCCGGCGGCCAGGCCTGGCTGGACCAGCAGCCCGAGCAGGTCGAGGGCCGCATCTCCCTGGCCTCCGGCGGCGACGACTACGAGATCGTCTGCGCCGTCGATCCGAACGAGGCCTGGGCCTTCCGGGTGGCCGCCGCCGCCGCTGGCGTCAAGGTCAGCGAGATCGGCGAGTTCGTGGAAGGCGAGGGGGTCTCGGCCTACTACAAGGGCCGCGACGTCACGCCCTCGCGCCTGGGCTGGCTGCACGGCTGATTAGGTTAATCTCAAGGCCTGTCGGTTATGGGAAGAACCCATGACCCGCTTCGTCACGCCCTCGCGCCGCCTCCTGCTCGCCGCCGCCTTTAGCGTCGTGGCCGCGCCGGCTTTCGCCAGCAGCGGCAAGAAGGACGAGAAGAAGAAGGAGGGCGAGGAAGGCCAGGCGCTGGACCCGACCTACAAGCTGGGCTCGATGACCATCCCGATCATCTTCAATGGCCGGATCGTCAACTACGTCTTCGTCGCCATGACCCTGAAGCTGAAAGAGGGCGCGGACGCCGCGGCGCTGAAGGACCAGGAGCCGATGCTGCGCGACGCCATCGTGCGGGCGGCCTACAAGACCCCCTTCACCCGCGCCGACACCTGGAAGGAAGTCGATGGCCCGCGCCTGACCAACTTCGTCCTGAGCCAGTGCAACGTGCTGATGGGCAAGGGCAAGGTGGCCTCGGTCGAGATCGTCAAGCAGATCCCCCGCCAGCAGCTGATGCCGCCCAAGCTGGGCGCCGCCAAGCCCGCCAGCCAGGGCGATCTCCACCCCTGATTCCACCTCGAAGGCCAAGCCTTGCCCCTGCAAAGGCTTGCGCCGACACGGGTTGCGCGCCCCCCGACCATCTGACAGTCTCTTTCGGATGACGCCGTTCGGTTGTCATTTTGGGAGCATCGAGGGGGCACGAGGCCAAAAGGCCCGCCCGTCGATCCGGGCGGCGGTTTGGCGTTCGTCATGTTTGGCGCTCGCTCAGGCCTCCAGCCGCCGGGACCGGCGCACCCCTCGTGATTGAAGCGCGAAGGGGCGAAGAACCTAATGAGTCTTTGGCTTGAACTGGCCATCGGGGCCGGGCTGCTGGCGGTGCTGTATGGCGCCGTACAATCGGCCAGTCTGATGCGGGCCTCGGCCGGCAATGCACGAATGCAAGAGATCGCCGCGGCGATCCAGGAAGGGGCCCAGGCCTATCTGAACCGCCAATACACGACGATTGGCATTGTCGGCGTGGTGGTGATCGCCGCTCTGGCGTTCTTCTTCAAATCCTGGGAGCAGCCCGTGGGCTTCGCGCTCGGCGCGATCCTCTCGGGCGCGGCCGGTTTCGCGGGCATGCTGATCTCGGTCCGCGCCAATGTCCGCACGGCCCAGGCCTCGTCGGAGAGCCTGGCCAAGGGCCTGTCGATGGCCTTCACCTCCGGCGCCGTCACCGGCATGCTGGTGGCCGGCTTCGCCCTGATCGGCGTGGCGGGCTACTATGCCGTGCTGCTGTCGACCGGCCATGGCGGCACCGACCGCGTGGTCGTGGACTCGCTGGTGGCCCTGGGCTTCGGCGCTTCGCTGATCTCGATCTTCGCCCGTCTGGGCGGCGGCATCTTCACCAAGGGCGCCGACGTTGGCGGCGACCTCGTGGGCAAGGTGGAAGCCGGCATCCCGGAAGATGACCCCCGCAACGCGGCGACCATCGCCGACAACGTCGGCGATAACGTCGGCGACTGCGCCGGCATGGCCGCCGACCTGTTCGAGACCTATGCGGTGACCACGGTCGCCACCATGGTCCTGGCCGCGATCTTCTTCCGTGGCACCGAAGCGGTGTCGTCGATGATGCTGCTGCCGCTGGCCATCTGCGCCATCTGCATCGTCACCTCGATCATCGGCTCGTTCGCCGTGCGTCTGGGCAAGAGCCAGAACATCATGGGCGCGCTCTACCAAGGCTTGATCGTCACCGGCCTGCTGTCGATCCCGGCCGTCTGGTACGTGATCCACCAGCTGGTGCCGAACGCCGTGACCGTGGGTTCGCGCAGCTTCGACGCCGACAGCCTGTTCTATTGCGGTCTGGCCGGCCTGGCCGTCACCGCCCTGATCGTGGTGATCACCGAATACTACACCGGCACCAACTATCGTCCGGTGAAGTCGGTGGCCCAGGCCAGCGTCTCGGGTCACGGCACGAACGTGATCCAGGGTCTGGCCATGTCGCTGGAGTCCACGGCCCTGCCGGCCCTGACCATCATCGTCGGCATCGTGGTCACCTATAACCTGGCGGGCCTGTTCGGCATCGCCATCGCCACCACGACCATGCTGTCGCTGGCCGGCTTCATCGTCGCCCTGGACGCCTTCGGTCCGGTCACCGACAACGCCGGCGGCATCGCCGAGATGGCCGGCCTGCCGCCGGAAGTCCGCGTCACCACCGACGCCCTGGACGCGGTGGGCAACACCACCAAGGCCGTCACCAAGGGCTACGCCATCGGTTCGGCCGGCCTGGGCGCCCTGGTGCTGTTCGCCGCCTATACCGAGGACCTGAAGTTCTTCTCGGCCAATGCGACGCCGGGCAGCTTCTTCGACGGCATGGGTCCTGTGACCTTCGACCTGTCGAACCCGTATGTCGTGGTCGGCCTGCTGTTCGGCGGCCTGCTGCCGTTCCTGTTCGGCGGTCTGTCGATGACCGCCGTCGGCCCCCCCCCCTCGGCCGCGCGGCCGAGTCGGTCGTCGCCGAGGTGCGTCGTCAGTTCCGCGAAAACCCGGGCATCATGACCGGCGAGGTCAAGCCCGAGTACGGCAAGGCCGTCGACATCCTGACCAAGGCCGCCATCCGCGAGATGATCGTGCCCAGCCTGCTGCCGGTCGTCTCGCCGGTGGTGCTGTTCTTCGTGATCAAGGCCATCGCCGGCAAGGTCGATGCGTTCGCCTCGCTGGGCGCCATGCTGATGGGCGTGATCGTCACCGGCCTGTTCGTCGCCATCTCGATGACCAGCGGCGGCGGCGCCTGGGACAACGCCAAGAAGGTCATTGAAGAGGGCTTCACCGACAAGAACGGCGTCCTGCACAAGAAGGGCGGCGAGACCCACAAGGCCGCCGTCACCGGCGACACCGTCGGCGACCCCTACAAGGACACTTCGGGTCCGGCCGTGAACCCGATGATCAAGATCACCAACATCGTGGCCCTGCTGCTGCTGGCGGTGCTGGCCCACGGCTGATCCTTCGGGAGCAGCCTGAAAACGGGAACGCCCCGGAGGAAACTCCGGGGCGTTCTGCTTTGAGGGCGTCTGTTTTCGGGAACCGAGGCGAACTCAGTAGACGTCCTCGTGGTCCATCTCGGCCAGGGCGTCCATGACCAGCGACGGCGCGGGGCCTCGGCGTTCGACGCCCGAGAACTCGTGGTCGATCCGCCGGCGACGGCAGGGACCGAAATACTCGCTGGCCCGTACGAAGGGGCGGGGGTTGTTCACGATCTCATTGATCCGGTGCATGACCCCACGCGCCGTCAGCGGCTTGGCCAGGAATTCGGTGACCCCCGCCATGCGCGCGGCGGTCAGCGTGCGCTGGGTGGCGTGGCCGGTCATCATGATCACCGGCACGTACGGATTGGGGCTGGCGGTCGAGGTTCTGATCCAGCGGATGAAGGCCAGGCCATCCACGGGCGACATCATCAGGTCGGTGAAGATGATGTCGATCTCTTGCGCCTGGAAAATCTTGAGCGCGTCCAGGCCGTCGCCAGCCTCGCGGATCTTGCGAACACCCGCGGCCTTCAGGATATGGGCCACGACCTTCCGCATGTTCGCGTTGTCGTCAACCAGCAGCACCGATACGTCACGAAGGTCCATGCCCTCCACGTTGCGTCTCCCACCGCTGCGTGAATTCGTTGCGCGACAACTTGTAGCGCTTGAGTCGAACGTGACCCAATCCGGGTTTATTAAGTGTTGAAGGGATGGTATACCGGTAGAATTAAGACGGTGAATTTCCCATTCAGAGTAAACCCGCATGATTTACTCACTCGCCGGAGTGGTATGGCGTTCCTCGGTGTAACTCGAACGCGAAAAAGCCGCCCACCTCGCGGTGGACGGCTTTTCTAATCTGTCGAGTTGTCGACTTTGGTCCGAAGGTCGCCTGGGGCCTATCGGCCGCCCGGACGCTGGCCTGGCGCCTCGTCGTCCTGCGGGAGCATGCCGCCGCGGCCGACGTTGCCGAGCAGCTGCTCGAGGATGGTCATCTCGCGGCCGCGGGTGGGGGTCTCACGGCCGTTGTAGGCGATGACCTTGCCGTCCTTCAGCGTGAAGGTGTTCACCGAGGCGACCTTCTCGTCGGCCGGGTTGAACTTGATGGCCACGACGTCGCGCTTGATCACGCGTGGCATGTAGAAGGCCACGCGGTCGGTCGTCTGCGAGATGTAGTACCAGGTGTTGTTGTCGAAGGTCGAAACCGCCGACGGCGAACCCAGCTTTTCCATCAGGGTGGACTTGCTGTCGTCGCCCACCTTCATGTCGGCGGGCTTGGCCTCGATCGCCTGAAAGCCGGAGTAGCTGGTCAGCGGCGTGCAGGCGGACGTGGCGATCGCCAGGCCCAGAATGGCGGCGGCGAAAACGGCGGGGCGAGACATCAAGGCTCCGAACCGGAAAAATGCAGACTTTGACCTATCGCCCGCGGGAGCTTAGTTCAATGCCCGCGTGAAAGCGGACCCCGCGTCTAGCGGGATGTCGCGGCGAAATCGAGGCGTTTCATGTTTCTGGACAGGTGGCTCAAGCCCAGGCCCGCCAAGGCGGCGGGGGCCAAGCTGTATGCTGGCGCGGTGTCCCAGGCCCGTTCCGCGGCCTTTTATCGCGAGTTTGGCGTCCGCGACTCGATGGAAGGTCGCTTCGAGCTCTTCAGCCTGCACGTGATCTTCCTGATCGAGCGGCTGAAGGGGCAGGGCGATGCGGCGGCCGAGACCTCGCAGGCCGTGTTCGATTCTTATGTGAAGGGCCTGGACGACGCTTTCCGCGAAATCGGCGTGTCCGACACCGCGGTCGGCAAGAAGATGAAGAAGCTGGCGGGCGCCTTCTATGGCCGCCTGAAGGCTTACGACGAAGCTGTCGCGACCCTGCCGGACTCGGCGGGCCTGAACGAATTCCTGGCCCGCACCGCGTTCGAGGAGCGCGGCGAGGGTGATGTGGCCGCTCTGGCCGCCTATGTGATCAAGACGCGCGAGGCCCTGGCGGAACAGTCGCTGGACGCCCTGCTGCAAGGAGACGTGACGTGGCCGAACCCGTGACCGCCCCTAAGGACGCTTCTTGGCCCTGCGAGATTCCGCTGGCCCAGGTCGACCGTGGCGCCGTCAAGCTGCGCCTGGAGCCGACCGCCGAGCAGCGCAAGGCCATCGCCAAGCAGCTGGATCTCGTCAGCCTGGAAGAGCTCAGCGCCGAGGTGTTCCTGACCTCGTGGCTGGACGGGGCTGAAGTGTCGGGCGTGCTGCGCGCCCGCGTGGTGCAGACCTGCAGCGCCACCGCCGACGATTTCGAGACGCCGATCGACGCGCGCTTCGACCTGCGGGTGCTGCCGGCCGACAGCAAGAACGCGCCGCAGGGCGAGGAGAGCGGCGACCTGGGCGTCGATCCGGATGCTGATGATCCGCCGGACGTGCTGGAAGGCGAGAAGATCGACGTCTCGGGCTATGTGGTCGAGCACCTGGCCCTGGAGCTGGACCCGTTCCCCCGCAAGCCGGGCGCGGTCTTCGTGCAGCCGCCCGAACCGGTCGAACTTTCCCCGTTCGCGGCGCTGAAGGGGCTGAAAACGAAGGGCGACGAGGCCTAAAAGGCTCCGACTCGACCGCTTGCGTGATATTCACGCGGATGTATCGTCCGCCGCCTTGAGGGCGGTCGGGCCGCCTGCCGGAGCTCTCAGCGCCACGTGTCCCAATCCGTAGTCATCTCCATCGACGCCATGGGCGGCGACCACGGCCCCTCCGTCGTCGTGCCCGGCGTCGCCCAGGCGGCCAAGGCGAACCCCGGAGTGCGGTTCCTGCTGCATGGCGACGGCGCGAAGATCGAGGCCGAGCTGGCCAAGCATCCGGCCGCCAAGGCCGTCAGCGAGATCCGTCACACCGACAAGGCCATCGCCATGGACGAGAAGCCCGCCCAGGCCATGCGCCGGGGCAAGGGCTCGTCGATGTGGAACGCCATCGAGGCCCTGCGCGAGAACGAGGCCCAGGCCTGCGTCTCGGCCGGCAACACCGGCGCCCTGATGGCCATCTCCAAGCTGATCCTGCGCATGGGCGCGGACCTGGAGCGCCCGGCCATCGTCGCCAACTGGCCCAACATGAAGGGCGTGACCACGGTCCTGGACGTCGGGGCCAATGTCGAGAGCGACGCGGCCCAGCTGGTCGAGTTCGCCATCATGGGCGCGGCCTACCACCACGCCGTCCACGGAGCCAAGCGCCCCACGGTGGGCCTGCTGAACGTCGGCTCCGAGGACCAGAAGGGCCACGAGGAAGTGCGTGAGGCCCACGCCATCCTGCGCGAGACCACGCTGGACTTCGACTATCACGGCTTCGTCGAGGGCAACGACATCGCCTACGGCACGGTCGACGTGGTCGTCACCGACGGCTTCACCGGCAATGTCGCCCTGAAGACCGCCGAGGGGCTGGCGCGGTTCTTCACCAACGAGATCAAGTCGACCCTGACCTCGGGCCCGCTGGCCATGCTGGGCGCGGTGATCGCTTCGGGCGCGCTCGGCAAGATGCGCAAGCGCCTGGACCCCAGCCGGGTGAACGGCGCGCCGCTGCTGGGTCTGAACGGCATCGTGGTCAAGAGCCACGGCGGCGCCGACGCCAACGGCTTCGACTCGGCCATCCGGGTCGCCACCAACCTCGCGCGCAGCGACTTCCGCGCCGAGATCGACAGAAATCTGAAGCGTCTGACCGCCGTCGCGGCCAAGAGCGAAGCCCCGGATCAAGGGCAGGGAGCGGCCGAGTGAGCGTAGTTCGCAGTGCAGTGACCGGCGTCGGCGCGTACCTGCCGCCGAAGGTCGTGACCAATGACGACCTGGCCAAGTTCGTCGACACCAGCGACGAATGGATCGTCGAGCGCACCGGCATCCGTCAGCGCCACCAGGCCGCCGACGATCAGCCGGTCTCGGACCTGGCCTTCGAGGCCGCCAAGGACGCGCTCGAGGCCGCCGGCAAGACCGCCGCCGACGTCGATATGATCATCGTGGCCACCACCACCGCCGACCTGACCTTCCCGGCTGTGGCCACCATCGTGCAGCGCAAGCTGGGCGCGCCGATCGGCATCGCCTTCGACGTCCAGGCGGTGTGCTCGGGCTTCGTCTATGCGCTGAGCGTCGCCGACGGTTTCGTGGCGCGCGGCCACGCCAAGTGCGCGCTGGTGATCGGCGCCGAGACCATGACCCGCCTGATGGACTGGAGCGATCGCGGCACCTGCGTGCTGTTCGGCGACGGCGCCGGCGCGGTCGTGCTGGAGCCCAAGGAAGGCGAGGGGACCACGGCCGACCAGGGCATGCTGAGCTTTGCCTTGCGCGCCGACGGGACCAAGCAGGACCTGCTGTTCGTCGACGGCGGCCCGTCCACCACCGGCACGGTCGGCAAGCTGCGGATGCTGGGCAACCAGGTCTTCAAGCACGCCGTGGTCAACATCTCCGAGGCCATCCACGCCGCCGCCGCCAAGGCCGGCGTCACGGTGCCCGACGTCGACTGGTTCATCCCGCACCAGGCCAACCAGCGCATCCTGGCCGGCGTCGCCCATCGCTGCGGCATCGACGAGGAGAAGGTGATCTCGACGGTCGCCATCCACGCCAACACCTCGGCCGCCTCGATCCCGCTGGCCTTCGCGCATGGCGTCAAGGACGGGCGGATCAAGAAGGGCGACCTGCTGCTGCTGGAAGCCATGGGCGGCGGCCTGACCTGGGGCGCCTGCCTGCTGCGCCTTTAACGGTCAAGCTGCGCATCCCTGCGCCGGGGCTTGAACTCCTGACGTTGAGCCTTTGACTTCATGCGGTAATCACGGCATGAGGTCGTCGGTGAATTTGGGCGCGGTCCGTTGAGGGCGGTCGCGGCATACCCAGGTTCGCCGCGAGTGCTCCATCGGAGGTGGTCTGTCTGGCCGCCAAGATACGCGTGAAGGGGGTTGCATGAAGGGCGCTACTTTGACCCGGGCCGACCTGTGCGAGGCGGTCCACGAAGAGGTCGGACTGACCCGTCAGGACTGCGCCGGCCTGGTCGAGCGTACGCTGGATCTCGTGGCCGAGGCGCTCGAAGAGGGCGAGACGGTCAAGCTTTCCGGATTCGGCGTCTTCCAGGTCCGCGCCAAGCGCGCTCGCATGGGGCGTAACCCCAAGACCGGCGAGCCGGCCGAGATCGAACCCCGTCGGGTGATCGGCTTCCGCGCCTCTCAAGTCATGAAGGCGCGAATCGACCGCGCCCTCGGCGACTAGGAGACGATGCGGTGGCGAAGGGGCCCAACGCCTTCCGCACGATTTCCGAAGCCGCCGACGAGCTGGGCGTGCCGCAGCACGTCCTGCGTTTCTGGGAAACCAAGTTCTCCTTCATCCGCCCGATGAAACGGGCCGGCGGACGGCGCTTCTATCGTCCGCAGGACGTGGCGGTGCTGAACGGCGTCCGCACCCTGCTGCATAGCGAGGGGCTGACCATCAAGGGCGTGCAGAAGCTGCACCGCGACCAGGGCCTGGCTCAGGTGGTCGCCGCGGGCATCGGCTCGAACGGTTCGGCCAGCCTGGATCCTGATTTCGACTACGACGCGCCGACGACTCGCGCGCCCCGACTCGAGGGCGAGGCGAGGATGCGCCTGGCCTTCGCGCTGACCGATCTGACCGCCGTGAAGTCCCGCCTGGACGGACTTTTGGAGCGCGGTTGAATTCGTCCGAAATCGCTGTTGCCCTCCCAGGGAGCGGCGCCTATAAGAGCGCCTCTTCCGTCGGAGCGTGGCGCAGCCTGGTAGCGCACTTGACTGGGGGTCAAGGGGTCGCAGGTTCGAATCCTGTCGCTCCGACCATTTCCTTCGGGGAATAAACGGAAGACGAAAGGCCGCCCTTCGGGGCGGCCTTTTTCATTCTTACCTCTGTCCGACGTCCAGCGGCTTGTCGGCCTTGCCCATCCAGCTGATCAGTGGGATGACCGGCAGCACCCAGCCCATGCCCAGGCCCACGAAGTAGATCAGGTGCACGAAGCGGTTCTGCGGCAGGTGGTCGTAGAGGCTGGTGAAGGCCCAGATCCAGGCGATCAGAACCCCCATCACGCCGAACGAGCCGATCAGCTTGCGCAGGCGGGCCGGGATCATAGGAACGCTCACGCGGTTCTCCGGAAAAGGCCGAGCACGGCCAGGAACAGGATCGCGCCGACGCTGGAGACGACCAGCTCGCCGACGAAGCCGGCCAGGTGCAGGTCGATGCGCGAGGCGATGAATGCTCCGATGAACGAGCCGATCACGCCGATCAAGAGCTTGATGAAGAGGGAGTGGCGGCGGGCCAGCACGATATCGGCGATCCAGCCGGCCAGGATGCCGATCACCGCCGCCGCGAATACGCCCATGCCGCTCATCGTTCTCTCCCCCGAGACAGAGCGTTTCTAGCCCGAAGTCACGACGCCGTCATGCTGAGCCACAGAAACATTGAAGCGGGCAAGCGGCGGGCGTAGGGATGGCTCGCCGCATTTCGGCCCACTAGTGACGCTTTTCAGGCCCTATGACGTCTTTCCTGCGTTCCGACCGTTCGCGTCCCGTCGCGATCTGGCTTTTCATCGTCGCCGCCATGGTGTTCGGCATGGTCGTCGTCGGCGGCGCGACCCGCCTGACCGACTCGGGCCTCTCGATCACCCAGTGGAAGCCGATCATGGGCGCGCTGCCGCCGATGTCCGAGCAGGCCTGGCGCGAGAGCTTCGAGCTCTACAAGAAGATCCCCCAGTTCCAGCTGGTGAACCCCGACATGACCGTCGAGGGGTACAAGGGCATCTTCTGGTGGGAGTGGGCGCACCGCCTGCTGGGCCGCACCGTCGGCGTGGCGTTCGCCATCCCGTTCGCCGTCTTCCTGATCCGCCGCGACATCCCGCGCCGCCTGATCGCGCGTTGCGCCGTCATGCTGGGCCTGGGCGGCCTGCAGGGCCTGGTCGGCTGGTGGATGGTGTCGAGCGGCCTGTCCGAGCGGGTCTCGGTCGCGCCCGAGCGGCTGATGATCCACCTGGGCCTGGCGCTGGCTCTGTTCGTCGTCCTGATCTGGACGGCCCTGGACGCCTGGAGCGGTTCGCCGCGGGTCGAGGAGCGCTCGGCCTGGCGCGGCTGGGCCCTGGCTTTCCTGGGCGCGGTGTTTTTCCAGAGCCTGCTGGGCGCTCTGGTGGCCGGCAATGACGCGGGCCTAGTCTATAACGACTGGCCGCTGATGAACGGCAGCTTCTTCCCGGCCGAATACGCCGGCAAGAGCTTCTGGGGCACGCTGGCCCACAGTCAGGGGGCGGTGCAGTTGCACCACCGACTGACGGCCTACGCCCTGTTCGCGGCGGGCCTGGCGATCGCTTTCCTGGCGCAGCGCGACCGGCCGCTGTCAGCGGGGAGCAAGGCCATGGCCCTGGCCGTGGCCGGTGTCGTGACGCTGCAGGCGGGCCTGGGGATCTGGACGCTGATGACCAGCGTGCCGATCGCGCTGGGTGTTCTGCACCAGGCCGGGGCGGCCCTGCTGCTGGCGACGGCGACCGTCTTCGCCTGGCGCGTCCGCCGACCCTGAATTTCGGGGGCTGCAACAAAGCCCCGGAACTACTGTCACACGCCGAGCGCAAATCGGGCCGATTCCTCATGGAGCTTGGCCTTGATCCGCCCCCTCGTTCTCGCGCTGGTCGCGTCCGTCGCCGTTCCGGCAATCGCCTTCGCTCAAACCCCGAACGCCGCCGTCAGCGCCGCCGACGCCTATTACAAGGCCGGCCAGGCCGCCCTGGCCAAGCAGATGGCCGTGGTCCCCAACACGGGCAAGGCCAAGAACGTCATCCTGTTCCTGGGCGACGGCATGGGCATTTCGACGGTCACGGCCGGCCGCATCTATGACGGCCAGCAGAAGGGCGTCGATGGCGAGTCGAACTCGCTGTCGTTCGAGACGCTGTCCTATTCGGCGCTCTCAAAGACCTACAGCCACGACACCCAGGTCACCGACAGCGCCGCCGGCATCACGGCGATCATGACGGGCGTCAAAACCCGCAACAAGATCATCGGCCTGACCGGGGCTGCGCTGGGCGAGAAGTGCGAGACCGAGAAGGGCAACGCCGTCGACACCCTGGCCGAGCTGGCCAAGGCCAACGGCCGCGCCGCCGGCGTCGTCACCACCACCCGCGTCACCCACGCCACCCCGGCCGGCGCCTACGCCCACACCGCCTATCGCGACTGGGAAGGCGACGCCGACATGCCGGCCGAGGCCCTGGCGGCCGGCTGCAAGGATATCGCCCGCCAGCTGATCGAGGCCCCCGACAAGCTGCGTCTGGACGTGGTCATGGGCGGCGGTCGTTCGCGCTTCCTTCCCGACGGCAAGGACGTGGGCAAGCGCGCCGACGGCCGCGACCTGACCGCCGAGTGGGTGAAGGCCGAAGGGCAAGGCTCGTCTTACGTGACGACTATCGACCAGCTGAAGGCCATCCCGGCCGACACCAAGCACGTGCTGGGCCTGTTCGCCGCCGAGCACCTGCCGTACGAGGTCGAGCGCCCGGTGCTGGGGCAGGGCGTCCCGACCCTGGCCGAGATGGCGACCTCGGCCGTGGATGTGCTGTCCAAGAACCCGAACGGCTACTTCCTGCTGGTCGAGGGCGGCAAGATCGACATGGGCAGCCACCTGGGCAACGCCAAGCGTACGCTCAGCGAAACCGTCGAGTTCTCCAAGGCCATCGCCGCCGTGCTGGCCAAGGTCGACCTAAAGGACACCCTGGTCGTCGTCACCGCCGACCACAGCCACGGCCTGGTGATCTCGGGCTACGCCGCCCGCAACGCGCCGATCCTGGGCCTGGCCGGCAATGAGGGCGAGCCGATCCTGGCCGGCGACGGCAAGGCCTATACGACCCTGATGTTCGCCACGGGGCCGGGTGGCCCGGAAGGCAACGACCTGCGCAAGGACCCGGCCAAGGAAGACACCGACGACATCGACTACCACCAGGAGGCCACGGTGAACCTTCCCAGCGCCGCCCACGCCGGCGAGGACGTGGGCGTGTTCGCCGACGGCCCGCAAGCCTTCCTGCTGCGCGGCGTGGTGGAGGAGAGCTATATCTTCCAGGTCATGCGCCACGCGTTTGGGTTTGATGGTTCGGCGACGCCGGTCTCGGCCGCCGCCGTTCCGGCGGAGACCAAGAAGAAGCGCCGGCTGTTCTAGGGCGGCTTCGGAAAATTGATGCGCCGACGCTGACGGTTCGTCTCTCCTCCCCCTCTTGGGGGAGGGGGACCGCCGAACGGCGGTGGAGGGGGCCTGTGCAGGCGCTGCTGAGTCATGACCAGGGGCGC
>NZ_JBWKZF010000017.1:0-68325 GCF_059424195.1 Caulobacter sp. GW456-12-1-14-TSB4 | reverse complement strand
CATGACCAGCCCCCTCCGTCACGCCGCGCTTCGCGGCGCGCCACCTCCCCCAAGAGGGGGAGGAGAGATGAAAGCCTTCCCGTAAAGGGGATTGAGCGTGCTCTATCCTCGGCGTTCGCAAAGTCGAACGCAGCGAAATCAACCGCTTGTCGATTTTACGCCTTGCCGAATGATCCGCGTTCAGAACCCCTGCACAATCATAGCCATCTCCGTCGCGGGGGAGGGCGTTTGGATCCGGCCCAAGACGGCGGCGGGGCTAGGTTGAGCGGGGCCGCTGGCGGTTCCCGGAGGCTCGAAGGCCGTCGCATCCGTACTCTTTAGGCGGGGCGGCAGGCGGACGGGCAGTCTCCGGGGATCAAAGCCATCAGCGGAGCGACAGGGCGGTGATCGTACAAGCCGCCTATCGTGGATCGTCGGGGTCGAGACGGATGTAGCCGATCGACTTGGTCCGCGCCCGTCCGGGGGCTAGTGGGGACCCGAGCTGAAATACGCTCACGCCTCCCATCCTCACGGGCAAGAACAGCCTGGCGGAGCGGTCAGCGAGCCGAAACACAACAAACCTTACGGTCTCCGGGTTCGCCCGGCCGCTTCGTCGCCTCCCCAACACCTTCAGCGGCTGGCCGCGAAGGCGACGACGCATGATCCCGAACAAAATGCGGTATTATGATACCGTAATATCTATCCCATTGTATTGTATGGGTTTTGTAAGTTTCTCCGCTCACCGTTGTTGACAGCCCGCGAACCCTCCCGTACATGCCGCGCCTCACACGGACGAAGCCGGGTTTCTCGGGGTCGGACGCCTAGAAATTACGGATCAATCCCATGCAGAAGATCACGGCTTCCTTGAAGCCTGCCGAGGTCGAGAAGAAGTGGATCGTGGTCGACGCCCAGGACGCCGTTGTCGGTCGTCTGGCGACGTTCATCGCCATGCGTCTTCGCGGCAAGCACCGTCCTGACTACACCCCGCACGTCGATTGCGGCGACTTCGTCGTCGTCATCAACGCCGACAAGGTGAAGTTCACGGGCAAGAAGCTCGACGACAAGGTCTACTACCGTCACACCGGTCACCCGGGCGGCGTCAAGGAAACCACCCCGCGCAAGGTGCTGGGCGGCAAGTTCCCGGAACGCGTCCTGGAAAAGGCCGTCGAGCGCATGCTGCCCAAGGAGAGCCCGCTGGCTCGCAAGCAGCTGACCCACCTGCTCATCTACAACAACGGTGAGCATCCGCACCAAGCGCAAAGCCCGGAAGTCATCGACTTCGCTTCGCGCAACACCAAGAACACCCGGAGCCTCTAAGTCATGACCGACGCACAAGGCTTTGAAGCGCTGGCCTCGCTGTCCAGCAACCCGGAATCGGCCGCTCCGGCCGAGCCCAAGATCGACGCCCAGGGCCGCTCGTACGCGACCGGCAAGCGCAAGAACGCGATCGCTCGCGTCTGGATCAAGCCGGGCAAGGGCTCGATCACCATCAACGGCCGCGACCAGGAAGTTTACTTCGCTCGTCCGGTGCTGCGCATGATGATCGCCCAGCCGCTGGAAGTGACCGATCGTCTGGGCCAATTCGACGTCATCGTGACCGTCGAAGGTTCGGGTCTGTCGGGTCAAGCCGGCGCCATCCGTCACGGCCTGTCCAAGGCCCTGACCTATTACGAACCCGGCCTGCGCCCGGTCCTGAAGCCGCACGGCTTCCTGACCCGCGACAGCCGCGTCGTCGAGCGTAAGAAGTACGGCAAGGCCAAGGCCCGCCGCAGCTTCCAGTTCTCGAAGCGCTAATCGCGACGATTACGTCTTACGGGAAGGGGCGCTTCGGTCAGGCCGAAGCGCCCCTTTTCATTTCTGTCTCTGTTTTCTGCTTTCTCTGGCGGTCTAAGCCAGGATCGGAGTCCTCATGACCAGCGCCCCCAAGGTCTTCATCGACGGCGAAGCCGGCACCACCGGCCTGCAGATCCGCGAGCGCCTGATTGGCCGAACCGACCTGCAGCTGGTCTCGATCGACCCCGACAAGCGCAAGGACGCCGACGCCCGCGCCGAGATGCTTAACGGCGCCGACGCGGTGATCCTGTGCCTGCCCGACGACGCGGCCAAGGAAGCCGTGGCGTTGGTCACCAACCCGAACACCGTGATCATCGACGCCTCGACCGCCTATCGCACCGCCGAGGGCTGGGCCTATGGCTTCGCCGAGCTGGACAAGGACCAGCGCGGCAAGATCGCCAAGTCCAAGCGCATCTCTAATCCGGGCTGCTATCCGACCGGCGCCATCGCCCTGACGCGGCCGCTGGTCTCGGCTGGCATCCTGCCGCCGGAGCTACCGGTCTCGTACAACGCCGTCTCGGGCTACAGCGGCGGCGGCAAGGCGATGATCGCCGAGTTCGAGGACGAGAGCGCCGCAAACTTCACCAAGGTCCCGTACCGGATCTACGGCCTGTCGATGGGCCACAAGCACGTGCCGGAAATGCAGATGCACGGCGGCCTCTTGAGCCGTCCGATCTTCATGCCGGCCGTGGGGCGCTACCTGCAGGGCATGATCGTCGAGATGCCGCTGCACTTCTCGACCCTGAACGGCGCGCCGTCGCTGGGCGATATCCACGCCGCCCTGGCCAAGCACTACAAGGGCGAGAAGTTCGTCGAGGTCGCCTCGCTCGAGGAAGCCAAGGGCCTGACGACCCTGGATCCGGAAGGCCTGAACGGCACCAACCGCCTGAAGCTCTTCGTGTTCGGCTCGGACACCAGCGGCCAGGCGCGCCTAGTGGCGCTGCTGGACAACCTGGGCAAGGGCGCTTCGGGCGCGGCTGTCCAGAACATGAATATCGCCCTGGGCCTCAAGGAAGACGCGGGCCTGTAGCGCCTAGACCCGCCAGCGGTAATGGCCGGCGGGCTTGTGCAGCTTGAACATCCAGAGCGGCTCCTCGCGGACGCCCTCGCCGATATTGTGCGCCACCCGAACGTGCTGGGGGCCATCGACCACGACGCCCAGGTGCGGGCGGCCGCCGGCCAGCCGCCAGGTCAGGACGTCGCCGGGCTGCGGCGCCTCGAACCCGTCGCCGCCGAACGGCCGGCGGTCGGGCAGGGGCAGGCTGGCCTTCTGGCGGGCCAGGAAGGTCTCAAGGTTCAGCACCCGCCGGTGGTCGATATTGGAATCGGGCTTGGTCAGGCCCCATTCGCGGCGTGACGGATAGGCGGTGAACGCCTTGAGCATGTCCTCGTGCACCTGCTTCTGCAGGTCGATGTCCCAGGCGTCGCGGGCGGCCCGGATCAGGACGTCGGAGCAGACGCCGCTGGTGCGCAGCACGTCGCCGTTCGGATAGCCGATGTTGCGATAGCTGGGATCGTACTCGACCGTGATCCCGACCTGCTGGCGGGCGGCGACGGCCAGCTTGCGGCCCGAGTCGGGGATCAGCGCATGGCTGGCCTCGCCGGTCGCCGCGAAGGGCGCGGCGACGGCCATTCCCAGAACGGTGCGGCGGTCCAGCGTGAGCATGGCGCGGAAGCTCTGCCACGATCACGGCGGCTTTTGGGCGAACGCGGGTCTCGATGCCGCCTAGCGCAGGATGGACTTCAGAAAAACCTGGACCGTGTCGGTATAGGCGCCGGCCTCGCCGAGCTTGGCGTTGATCTCGCCATGGCTCAGGTCCTGCGGCGCGACCTCGGCGCGGCCGCCCAGGCTCTTGGCCTTGTCGGCGAAGCCTTGGGCCTGGGCGCAGGAATCGGCGCGGCGCGAGGAGCAGATCATCAGCAGAGGGGCAGGGGCGGCCTTCATCTGCTGCAAGGGCGACAGAGCGCGCCAAGTCGCCGGATCGCCGCCGAAAGCATCGTCATAGAGCTTCATGTGGCGTGCGCCCATGATCGTCGGCACGTCCATGGCGGCGCTATCGAGAGCCACCGCGCCACGCCAGGGCTTGGCGCCGTGTTTGGCCGCCAGGGCCGGATCGGCGCTGAGCAGGGCGATCAGGTGCGCGCCGGCCGAGTGGCCCATCAGCACGACCTTGGCCGGATCGCCGCCCCAGCTGGCCGCCCGCGCCTGGACGGCGGCGATGGCGCGCGCCACGTCGTCGGCCTGGGTCGCGACATCGGCCTGCGGCAGCATGCGATAGTTGATCGAGACCAAGACGATGCCCTGGCCGCACAGCCAGCTGATCTTGTTGTCGATCACCTTGCCCATGGCCTTGTCGCCGATCCGCCAGCCGCCGCCATGGACCATGACGACGATCGGAGCGCCCTTGGCGTCGCGGGGGCGATAGACGTCGAAGGTCTGGGCCGGGTCGCTGCCGTAGCTGAGGTTGCGATCGGACACGACGCCGGTCGGCAAGGTCGCGGTGGCGGCGCGGGCCTCGGCCCGTTCGGCCGCACGGGCGGCGATGCGGTCACGCAGGCGCTGGGCGTCCGCCGGCTGCGTCGCGGCCAGGGCCGCCAGCACGGTCAGCGCGGCGAGGCCCGCCCGGTTCACGACTTGACCAGCACGAAGCTGCCTGGCGCATTCTCCAGCGGCTTCAGCGGGCCCTTGGCCGGGTCGCGGGCGGGGACCTGGTCGCCCGAGCGGGCCTTCAGCCAAGCGGCCCAGTGCGGCCACCACGAGCCCGGATGCTCCTGCGCCCCGGCGATCCAGTCACCGACGTCGCCGGGCAGGCTGTCATTGGTCCAGTGCTGGTACTTCCTGGCGTCCGGATGGTTGATCACCCCGGCGATGTGGCCCGAGCCCGCCATGGTGAAGGTCACCGGGCCGCCGAACGCCTTGGCCCCGCGATAGACGCTGCGGAACGGGGCGATGTGGTCGTCCTTGGACGACTGGACATAGATCGGGGTCTTGACCTTCGACAGGTCCAGATGCTCGCCGCCCAGGCTCAGCTGGCCCGTGGTCAGGGCGTTATCCTTGTAGAAGTTGCGCAGATAGAACAGGTGCAGCGACTTGGGCATCCGCGTCTGGTCGGCGTTCCAGAACAGCAGGTCGAACGGCCGCGGCTCCTTGCCCATCAGGTAATTGCTGACGAAGAACGACCAGATCAGGTCGTTGCCGCGCAGGGCGTTGAAAGTGTCGGCCATCGACTGGCTGGGCAGGAAGCCGCCGGCCTGGTCCATCTGCTGCTCGATCGACTGCAGCCATTCCTCGTTGGTGAACAGCAGGAGGTCGCCGGCCTCGGCGAAGTCCTGCTGGGCGGCGAAGAAGGTCGTGGAGTTGATCCGCGTGTCGCCGCGCGCGGCCATATGGGCCAGGGCGACCGACAGCAGGGTGCCGCCGATGCAGTAGCCGACGGTATTGACCTTATCGACGCCGCACTGGGTCATGACCTGCTGGGTGGCGTCGTAGATGCCCTCGAGCATGTAGTCCTCGAAGGTCTTGGCCGCGAGCGTCTGGTCCGGATTGACCCACGAGGCGACGAACACCGTGAAGCCCTGACCCGTCAGCCAGCGGATCAGCGAATTCTCGGGCCGCAGGTCCATGATGTAGAACTTGTTGATCCACGGCGGGAAGATCAGCAGCGGGATTTCGCAGACCGTTTCGGTGGTCGCATCGAACTGCAGCAGCTGCAGGATGTCGTTCTGGTAGACGACCTTGCCCGGGGCGGTGGCGACGTTCTCGCCGACCTTGAACTTGGCGAGATCCGTCTGGCTGATCGCCAGCTGGCCGCCGCCGCGTTCCAGGTCGGCGGCGAAGTTCTCCATGCCGCGCACCAGGCTTTGCCCTTGCGTCTGCACCACCTCGCGCAGGGCGGCGGGGTTGGAGATCAGGAAGTTCGATGGCGAGAAGGCGTCGGTCAGCATCTTGGTGAAGAACTCGACCCGGCGCTTGGCGGCCGGATCGACGCCCTCGACCTCGGCGATCAGGCCGTTCAGCCAGTTCGACGACAGCAGGTAGGACTGCTTCATCAAGTCGAACATCGGGTTCGACGCCCAGTCGGGATCGTTGAAGCGCTTGTCGCCGGCGGCGGGCGCGACCACGGGCGCGACTTCCTCGCCGGCGGCGCGGCGGGCGGTCGATTGCCACAACTCCATGTACTGGCTGAAGAGATCGGCCTGGGCCCGCATCAGCCGGTCGGGCTGGGCGGCCAGGCGCGTCATCACCGCGTTCAGGGCCGGAGCGACGTGGAACGGATCCGGGGTAAGGGCGGCCGGACGGTCGGCCTGACGCAACGCGGCCTCGGCGATCGCGCCCTGGGCCGTGACGGCGGCGCGGGCGAGATTGGCCGACAGGGTCTCGACCATCTTCAGCTGATCGGCCGACAGCACCTTTTCGAAAGGCGGGAAGGGCGGGGGCTTGGGGCCGCCTTGGGGACCGCCTTGAGCGCCGCTGGCCGATTCGGTCTTCGGCGGCGGCTCGGGATCCGCCTTCGGTTTTGCGGTCTTCGGCGCGGCCTTGGCCTTGGGTTCGGCGGTCTGGTCCTTGGGGGAAGCTTTCTTCCGGGCCTTGGGAGCCGCCTTTGCCGTGGCCATGAGTTCCTCCGCCTATGTGTTCGCGAAAAGCAGCGTCGAACGCCTTTCGCTCGCCGCGATCATCGCATAAGACCAGAACCAATGAACGGCGAAACCCGCAAAATCGTACGTGTTGCTCTGATCGTCGGCCTGACGGCTGGCGTGGCTGCGTGCACGACGCCGTTCTCGACCACCAAGGTCGATGCCAGCTCGCCGATCGCCGCCCGCGTCGACGCGGCGGCCAAGGCCAAGGGCGTGCGCCGCAAGTTTTCTGACATCCCGGCGATGCCGACGGACGTGCCGACCGCCGATCAGGTCCGCGCCGCCGTCGTCCAGCAGCAGCGCGCCGGCGACGCCCTGACCGCGGCCACCGCGCCCGCGACCTGGGAGCTCAAGGACAGCGAAAGCTACGCCGCCAAGGCCCGCAAGGACGTCAAGCCGCCGGCCTTCGAAGCGCCGACCGACGCCGATCGCGCCAACACCGAAGCCTTCGCCCGCGCAGCACGCGGCCGAGCTAGCGCGCCTCCGTCCCAGCCCCAATAGGGCGACGGAGGCATAATCTTCCTTGAACTGGCTTGGCTTGGCCCCGCTCGGGGTCTATCCATGCCCGACTTTCCGCTCCCAGAGCGCCGAAGCGGCGCACAGAGCCCTCATGAGCACCGATTTCCACCGTATCCGCCGCCTGCCGCCGTACGTCTTCGAAGAGGTCAACAAGATCAAGGCGCGCCTCCGCGCCGAGGGGACCGACATCATCGACTTCGGCATGGGCAATCCGGACATGCCCACGCCCCAGCACATCGTCGACAAGCTGATCGAGACGGCGCGCGACCCCAAGGCGGGCCGCTATTCCGCCTCCAAGGGCGTGCCCGGCCTGCGCAAGGCCATGGCCAACTATTACGGCCGCCGTTTCGGCGTGAAGCTGAACCCCGACACCGAGGTGATCGCCACGCTGGGGTCCAAGGAAGGCTTCGCCAACCTGGCCCAGGCCCTGACCGGCCCCGGCGACGTCATCATCTGCCCGAACCCGGCCTATCCGATCCACGCTTTCGGCTTCATCATGGCCGGCGGCATCATCCGCCACGTGCCGGCCCTGTCGCCGGAGGAGTACCTCTCCAACATCAGCCGCGCGGTGAAGCACTCGGTGCCGCCGCCCAGCGTGCTGATCCTGTCCTACCCGTCGAACCCGACCGCCCAGTGGGTGGACCTGGACTTCTACAAGGACGCGGTCGCTCTCGCGAAGAAGCACGACCTGCTGGTCATCAGCGACGTGGCCTATGGCGAAATCTATTTCGACAACAACCCGCCGCCGTCGATCCTGCAGGTCGACGGCGCCAAGGACATCGCCGTCGAGGTCAACTCGCTGTCGAAGACCTACGCCATGGCCGGCTGGCGCGTGGGCATGGTGGTCGGCAACGCCCGCATCTGCGCGGCCCTGGCCCGCGTGAAGTCCTATCTCGACTACGGCGCCTACACCCCGGTGCAGGTGGCCGCCGCCACGGCGCTGAACGGCCCGCAGGACTGCGTCGACGAGATCCGCGGCATCTACAAGAACCGCCGCGACACCCTGATCAAGTCGATGAAGGGCGCGGGCTGGGACATCCCCAATCCGCCGGCCTCGATGTTCGCCTGGGCCAAGATCCCCGAGGCCTATCGCGAAGCCGGCTCGATGCTGTTCTCGCGCCTGTTGATCGAGGAGGCCGGCGTCGCCGTCGCCCCCGGCATCGGCTTTGGCGAGTACGGCGAGGGCTATGTGCGGATCGGTCTGGTCGAGAACGAACACCGCATCCGCCAGGCCGCGCGCAACGTGAAGAAATTCATCGCCAACGCCGACTCCATCCTGGCCAAGGCCCACAACAAGATGGAACAGGCCTCGTAAGGCCCCGTTCTTTCCAAGGATTCTAAGATGACGAAGAAGACCTGGCGCATCGGCGTCGCGGGCCTGGGCACCGTCGGCGGCGGTCTGTTGCAGTTCCTGGCCGAGCGCCCGGACTTCGCGCCGGCCGGCGATCGCGCCGTGATCACCGCTGTCTCGGCCCGCAACAAGTCGCGCGCCCGCACGGTCGATATCTCGAATCTGGCCTGGTTCGATGATCCGGTGGCGCTGGCCGGCTCGCCGGACATCGACCTGTTCGTCGAGCTGGTCGGCGGTTCGGACGGCCCGGCCAAGGTCGCCGTCGAGACCGCCCTGAAAGCCGGCAAGCCGGTGGTCACGGCCAACAAGGCCCTGATCGCCGTGCACGGCGCCGAACTGGCGGCCCTGGCTGAAGCCCAAGGCGTGCCGCTGCTGTTCGAGGCCGCCGTCATGGGTGGCACCCCGGCGGTGAAGATGCTGCGCGAGGCCATGGTCGGCGACGACGTGGTCTCGGTGGCCGGCATCCTGAACGGCACCTGCAACTTCATCCTCACCGAGATGGAGAAGACCGGCCGCTCGTTCGCCGACGTGCTGCGCGAGGCTCAAGGCCTGGGCTATGCCGAGGCCGATCCGACCACCGACGTCGGCGGCTTCGACGCCGGCCACAAGATCAGCATCCTGGCCGCCCTGGCCTTCGGCTGCGCCCCGAACTTCGAGGCCGCCGAGATCGAGGGCATCAGCGACGTCGAGCTGCTCGACATCAAGCTGGCCAAGGACCTGGGCTACCGCATCAAGCTGGTCGCCAGCGCCGCCAAGACCGACGACGGCGTGGCCGTGAAGGTGCATCCGTCGCTGGCCCCGCTGGAGCACCCGCTGGCCCAGGCGGGCGGGGCGCTCAATGCGCTGTTCATCGAGGGCAAGCGCATCGGCCGGATCTTCATCCAGGGACCGGGCGCGGGCGCGGGTCCGACCGCCGCCGCCGTGGCCGCCGACATCGCCGACGTGATGACCAAGGCCGTGCGGCCTGTATTCCAGGCTCCGGCCGGCGAACTGGCCCCGTTCATCGCCATCGATCCGGCCCGCGCGGTGGGCAAGGCCTATCTGCGGGTGATGGTCCAGGACCAGCCGGGCGTCATCGCCGCCATCTCCGAAACCCTGGCCGAATGCGGCGTCTCGATCGACAGCTTCCTGCAAAAGCCTGTCGAAGGCGCAGGTGGCGTGCCGATCGTGCTCGTTACCCATGCGACGCCGGAATCGAATCTGCTGGACGCGATTAGCCGCATCGAAAAATTGCAGACCGTGCTAGAGCGTCCCCGCCTTCTGCGCGTCGCGCGTATCTAAACGACCGAGAAAACTCGGCGTCGAAGGCGACATTGGGAACTAGGCCGCCTGGCTCAAGGGCGGTCGGGAGAGACGGATGAGTTCGAACACCCTGGACCGCTCGCTGGTCCTGGACGCCGTTCGCGTAACCGAAGCCGCCGCCATCGCGTCGTGGACGATGCTGGGCCGCGGCGACGAGATGGCCGCCGACCAGGCCGCCGTCGACGCGATGCGCAACGCCCTGAATGAGCTGGATATCGAGGGCGAGATCGTCATCGGCGAAGGCGAGCGCGACGAAGCGCCGATGCTGTACATCGGCGAGAAGGTCGGCACGGGGAAGGGCCCCAAGATCGACATCGCCCTGGATCCGCTCGAGGGCACGACCCTGGCGGCCAAGTCCCAGCCCAACGCCCTGACGGTGATGGCCTGGGCGCCCAAGGGCACGCTGCTGAACGCGCCCGACACCTATATGGACAAGATCGCCTGCGGTCCGGGCTTGCCCGCCGGGGTGATCGATCTGGACAAGTCGCCGGCCGAGAACATCCAGGCCATCGCCGACGCCAAGGGCGTGGCGGCGACCGAGATCACGGTCTGCGTGCTGGATCGTCCGCGTCACGCCGACATCATCGCCAAGGTCCGCGCCGCCGGCGCCCGCATCCATCTGATCACGGACGGCGACGTGGCCGGGGTGATCAACACCACCGATCCCTCGACCGGCATCGACCTCTACCTGGGCTCTGGCGGCGCGCCGGAAGGCGTCCTGGCCTGCGCGGCGCTGAAGTGCGTCGGCGGACAGTTCCAGGGACGACTGCTGTTCCGCAACAACGACGAACGGGCCCGCGCCTCGAAGTGGGGCATCACCGAGCTCGACAAGAAGTACGACCTGCACGAGATCGTCCGGGACGAGGCGATCTTCGCCGCCACCGGCGTGACGCGCGGCGGGCTGCTGGACGGCGTCATCTTCCGTGATGGCTGCGTGCACACCCACACCCTGGTGATGAACTCCTCGACGGGCACCGTCCGAGAAGTTCGCATGAAGCGTAAGGTCTGAGACCTTACTGTCACGGCCGTCCTGTAGGGGCGGCCGTTCTACTATTCGGTTCGAGGATACCAGATGACCGCCTTCGTCGACCTGGCCGCCCGGCTCGCGGCCGAGCCGGCTGACGCCGCCCTCAAGGACGTCGTCCAGACGATCGCCGCCACGTGCGCGCAGATCAGCCGCGTCGTCGCCAGCGGCGCCCTGTCGGGCAGCCTGGGCGCGGCCGGCAGCACCAACGTCCAGGACGAGGAGCAGAAGAAGCTCGACGTCATCACCAACGACATGCTGAGCGACGCCCTGAAGGGCTGCGCCGCCGTCGCGGGCCTGGCCTCGGAGGAGCTGGAAGAAGTCGAGCCCACCGGCCGCGTCGGCGGCTATCTGGTGACCTTCGACCCGCTGGACGGCTCCAGCAATATCGACGTCAACGTCTCGGTCGGGACGATCTTCTCGGTGCTGTCCGCACCGGCCGATCATGCGCCGACCGAAGCCGACTTCATGCAGACGGGCCGCAGCCAAGTCGCGGCCGGCTACGCGGTCTATGGCCCGCAGACCATGCTGGTCCTGACCCTGTCGGGCGGCGTCGACGGCTTCACGCTCAGCGCCGACGGCCAATGGCTGCTGACCCACCCGAACATCTCGATCAAGGCCGACACGGCCGAGTTCGCGATCAACATGTCCAACCAGCGCCATTGGGCGCCGTCGGTGCGCCGCTATATCGACGGCTGCCTGGCGGGCAAGGACGGTCCTCGCGGCAAGAACTTCAACATGCGCTGGGTCGCCTCGATGGTGGCCGACGTCCACCGCATCATGATGCGCGGCGGCGTCTTCATGTACCCGTGGGACGCCCGCGAGCCGGACAAGCCCGGCAAGCTGCGCCTGATGTACGAGGCCAACCCGATGAGCCTGCTGGTCGAGCGGGCCGGGGGCAAGTCGACCGAAGGGCTGACCGACATCCTCGACATCCAGCCGACCAAGCTGCACCAGCGCGTGCCGGTGGTGCTGGGTTCGGCCAACGAGGTCGAGGTGATCCGGAGCGAGGCCAAGGCCGGCTAACCCACGTCCGGGACTGTCGTTTCGGCGCCGCATGGTCCGAATCCACGTGACCAGCTACTCTCCAGCGATGCCTGCCGATGGTGTCACCGAAATTCCCGCCAACGCCTTCCTGGGCGTCGAACGCTCGCTGAGCGGCCGCGCCTGGCGCGAACGGCCGGCCGACATGGCCGTGGTGCGTGACATCCAGCAGCGCCACGGCCTGACCGAGCCCCTGGCGCGGGCCCTGGCCTCGCGCGGCGTCAGCCTGGAGCAGGCCGAGCACTATCTGCGCCCGACCCTGAAGGCGCTGTTCCCCGATCCGTCCAGCTTCACCGACATGGACCGGGCCGCCGAGATCCTGATCGACGCCCTGGTCAGCGGCCGGCCGACCATGGTCTTCGCCGACTACGACGTCGACGGGGCCACCAGCGCCGCCCAGCTGGTCCGCTGGTTCCGCTATATGGGCGTCGAGCTGCCCATCTACATTCCCGACCGCCTGACCGAGGGCTATGGCCCCAGCCCCGCGGCCTTCAAGACCATCCGCGACGGCGGGGCCGAGCTGGTCGTGACCCTGGACTGCGGGGCGGCCGCCTATGACGCCATCGCCAGCGCCGGCGAGATCGGCCTGGAGGTCGTGGTCATCGACCACCACCTGATGCGCGAAGACCCGCCGGCCGCCGCCGCCGTGGTCAATCCCAACCGTCCGGGCTGCCAGAGCGGGCAGGGGGTCCTGGCCGCCGCCGGCGTCACCTTCGTACTGCTGGCCGCCCTGAACCGTGAGGCCCGCCAGCGCGGCCTGTTCACCGAGGAGCGGCCGCAGCCGGACCTGCGCCAGTGGCTGGATCTCGTGGCCCTGGGCGAGGTCTGCGACGTCACCCAGTTGGTCGGCTTCAACCGCGCCCTGACGGCGCTGGGCCTGAAGACCATGGGCGCCTGGGCCAATCCGGGCCTGAAGGCGCTGTTCGAGGTCGGCAAGGGCTCGGGCGAGCCGTCGGTGTTCCACGCCGGCTTCATCCTGGGTCCGCGCATCAACGCCGGCGGTCGCATCGGCCGCTCCGACCTCGGCGCCATGCTGCTGTCGACCGACGATCCGCTGGAGGCCGCCGCCCTGGCCGAGGAGCTGGACGGCCTCAACACCGAGCGCAAGGCCGTCGAAGCCGCCGTGGTCGAGGAAGCCGCCGCCATGCTGGAGCGCGGCAACTTCAATACCGACGCGCCGGTGATCGTGGTGTCCGGCGAGGATTGGCACCCCGGCGTCATCGGCATCGTCGCCGGCCGCCTGCGCGAACGCTATCGCAAGCCGGTGGTGGTGATCGGCGTCGATCGCGCCGCCAATGTCGGTAAGGGCTCGGGCCGCTCGCAGCCCGGCGTCAATCTGGGCCGCGCCATCCAGGCCGCTTTCGAGGCGGGCCTGCTGATGGCCGGCGGCGGCCACGCCATGGCCGCGGGCCTCTCCATCCGTCCCGAGATGATTCCCGAGTTCCGCGCCTTCCTGGAGGAGCAGCTGGCCGGGGAGATGGAGGCGGTGGGAATCGAATCGGTCGAGATCGACGCCCTGGTGCAGCCGCGCGCGGCGAATCGGGCGCTGCTCGACGACTTCCAGCGCCTGGCCCCGTTCGGTCCAGGCAATCCCGAGCCGATGTTCGCGCTCACCCAGGTGCGGCCCGACCGTGTCTCGGCCCTGAAGGGCGGTCACGTGCGGATGGACCTGGTCGGCCCCACGGGCGACCGCATCAAGGCGATCAGCTGGCGCAGCGCCGAAACGCCGCTGGGCCAGCGCCTGCTGGCCGGCGGCGGCGCGCTGGACGTCGTGGGCAAGCTGAAGCCGGACGACTACATGGGCCGCAACGGCGTCCAGCTGGAGATCGAGGACGCTCACGACCCCAGGGCCCGTTACGCCGACTAGGCCCTTTCTGGCGGGCGATGTAGGCGGACAGAAAAAATGACTTTCGCCCGCTTGCGCACCCCAAAGGTCGCGGCTATACACCCGCTTCCTCGCGGGGCCGTGGTCCCTTCGTCTATCGGTTAGGACGCCAGATTTTCAATCTGGAGAGAGGGGTTCGACTCCCCTAGGGACTGCCACCCGCGAGGACTATATACCGGCTGCTTTCCGCTTCGGCGGCGATGTGGTCCCTTCGTCTATCGGTTAGGACGCCAGATTTTCAATCTGGAGAGAGGGGTTCGACTCCCCTAGGGACTGCCACCTTCGGCTGTATTTCAGGATTGTTACTGTGTTGTTTCTGCGACGAAATGTCGCGGATCGCCCCCACCTGGGGTTTTGACGTGATTTCGTCATTGACGGCTCTCCTTACGCGAGAACACTGTTCTCGTAGTGCTTGCTCCGATGGGCTGATTGGGCAAGCCAGAGGGGTGGGATGTCTGGTTTCGATTTTGAGGACGCTGCGGCGCACGAAGAGTTCGTGCGCATCAGCGGAAAGGTGAAGTGGTTCGACGCCGGCAAGGGTTACGGGTTCATCGTACCGGATGATCCGGGCCAGACCGGGCTCAAGGACGTGCTTCTGCATGTGACATCGCTGCGTAACTGCGGCCGCGAAACCGCCATGGAGGGGGCGGTGATCGTGTGCGACGTGGTGCGAAGGCCGAAAGGCTGGCAGGTCAGCGAGGTCGTCAATCTCGACGAGAGCTGCGCTTCGGCGCCGATCGAGCGACAGAGGCGAACTTTCGCCGAGGGGCCGCCGCGTCGGGACCTGCTGCGGGAAGGCCATGGGCGCCACGCCCTGGAGCCCGAAGGGCCGGCCGAGCACGCCAAGGTCAAGTGGTTCAACCGCACCAAGGGCTATGGCTTCGTGATCCGCGACGCCGAGCCGGGCGACATCTTCGTGCATATCGAGACGCTCCGCCGGGGCGGGCTCGAGGACCTGCAGCCGGGCGACGACGTGCTGGTGCGGTTCGCGCGAGGGCCCAAGGGCCTGGTGGTCGCGGAAATCACCGCGGGCGACGCCTGACTTCCGCTGTTCTCAGGGGGAAGCTAGTCTCGACCGAGATGGGCTTTCACCGAGGTGTTGCGTGGCGGAACGGATGATCGGAAGGCGGACGCTGCTCGCCGCGTTGATGCTTGGCGTCGGCGCGGGGAGCGGAGTCTTGGCCGCGCCTGGAGCCGCTCCGGCGGGCAAGCTGGAGACGGTGGAAATCGTCACCATGCGCGGCCGCCCGCGCTTCCAGGTCGAGATCGCCGCCACCCGCGCCCAGCAGGAACGCGGGCTGATGTTCCGCAAGAGCCTGGCGCCCGATCGCGGGATGCTCTTCACCTACGCCAAGCCCCAGCGGGTGGCGTATTGGATGAAGAACACCCTGATCCCGCTGGACATCATCTACATCGCGCCGGACGGCCGGGTGCTGTCGATCGCCCGCAACGCCCGCCCGCACGACGAGACGCCGCTGGCGTCCGGCGGCCTTGTCCTGGGTGTCCTGGAGCTGGCTGGCGGCCGCGCGGCGCAGCTGGGCATCCTGCCTGGCGACCGGGTGCTGCATCGAATCTTCCCGAAGGGATGAATTGAGGCGTTCGGATCGTTGATCCGCGCTTCGAACCCCTGTAGAGCACGCGCCTGCCGATGTTTCGGAGCGTAGCGCAGTCTGGTAGCGCGCCTGGTTTGGGACCAGGATGTCGCAGGTTCAAATCCTGCCGCTCCGACCATCGGCAAGGTACTTTGGGAGAGGTCCATGCTGGCCCGCATCTATCGCCCCGCCAAGAACGCCATGCAGTCCGGCAAGGCCAAGACCAAGGACTGGGTGCTGGAGTTCGAACCGGCCTCGGCCCGCAAGCCCGACCCGCTGATGGGCTGGACCACGTCCAGCGACATGAACGGCCAGATTCGTCTCACCTTCGAGACGCGCGACGAGGCCGTCGCCTACGCCCAGCGCCACGAGATCTCCTTCCAGCTCTTCGAACCGAAGGCGCCCAAGAAGATCATCAAGGCCTACGCCGACAACTTCGCCGCCAACCGCAAGCAGCCCTGGACCCACTAGGGCCTTGCGGACCAGGCCGGCCAGCGCGCGCCCTTAGCTCAGCTGGATAGAGCACTCGCCTTCTAAGCGAGCGGTCGCTGGTTCGAATCCAGCAGGGCGCGCCAACTCCGTTTGTACGTCACAGCACGATCTGGCGCGCCAGAACCACCGATATGCGCCTGAAAACAGGGAAGATCGTACGATTGGCGGCGCTTCTCGGGTGCTGAGGGCGGCGATTGGGACGTTCTCGCAAAACCTCGCGCACCTGCGTTGTTGTGCCGATCGGAACGGTCTTTCGAGGTGCACCTGACGGACGAGCATCATGATTGCCGTCGCACCCCGACGTCTCGGATCATCAAATCTGACATCCCGCAATCTCAAGGAGGCTGTTGCTCCCAGCCCCTGATGCGCGACCGGAGCCGGCGAGACCTGGGTTCAGGCGAGTCCTGCCGGATGCGCCGCAGCGCGGAGATCGCAAATAGCCTTGGCGTAGTCGTCGGACTGAAAGATCGATGTGCCCGCGACCAGTACGTCGGCGCCGGCCTCGATCGCCAAGCGAGCGGTGTGGGCATCTTGGCCGCCGTCGACTTCGATATGGGCGTTGAGATCGCGCGTCTCGAACAACCGCCTCAGGTCGGCGATCTTCGGTAGCATCTCGGGCAAGAAGGCTTGGCCGCCAAATCCGGGATTGACCGTCATGACCAAGACGATGTCGACGAGGTGAAGCACATGCTCGATCCAGGCGATCGGCGTGGCGGGATCGATCACGACGCCGGGACGACATCCCAGTTCTCGGACTTGGCTCAGCACCCGGTGCAGGTGGATCGTCGAGCCGGGTTCGGCCTGGACGAGCAGGTGATCGGCGCCCGCGTCGCGATAGCGTTCCACCGAGCGCTCGGGCTCTACGATCATCAGGTGCACGTTCAGCGGCTTGGTCGTGCATTTGCGGATGGCCTTGACCACCGAAGGTCCAAACGAGATTTCGGGCACGAAACGCCCATCCATGATGTCGATGTGGATCCAGTCCGCGCCGGCTTCATCTACGGCGCGCACCTCTTCGCCCAGCTTCGTGAAATCGGCCGCCAGCACCGAGGGCGCGATCTTGACTGGGCGGCTCATGTCGAAGCCGCCCCAAGGATATAATGGTCGATCGCGTGGGCGACGCCGTCTTCATCGTTGGACGCCGTCACCAGCCGCGCCGCCGCTCGGACCGCCTCGGGGGCCTGGCCCATGGCGATCGAGAGGCCGGCCCGGGCGAACATCGGCAGATCGTTGGCCATGTCGCCGAGCGCCGCCGTCTCCGCCAGGGCGACGTTGGCGGCCTGGGCGATCGCGACGACCCCGTCGCCCTTGTTGGCGGCCGGCGCGGTGATGTCGAGATAGTAGGGCTGCGAGCGCGCGATGGCGGCGGCTGCGCCGATCGCCGCGACCACCTCCGTCTCCAGGCGCGCCAAGGCCGCGTGGTCGTCGCTGATCCCGACGATCTTGTCGACCTGGTCGATCCCCGAGAACTCGCTGACCAGGGTCGCGTCGGTGTCGGCGGCGAGGCGCTCGTGGTCCGTGTGCGGATTGGTGGTGTTGCGGCTGTACCAGAGGCCGTGCGCGAACAGCCAGATGTCGAGCCCGGCCGCCTCCAGCAGGGCCAGGGCGGTCGCCGCCGCCTCGGGCGTCAGGCGCTGGGCGGAGATCACCACACCGTCGGCGTCGATGATCGTACCGCCGTTGAACGCGCCCAGCGGGCCAGGCAGGCCCAGGGCCTTGGCCAGCCTCAGCATGCCGCTGGGCGGCCTGGCGCTGATCAGGCTGGCCTGCACGCCGGCCGCCCGCAGGCGAGTGAAGGCGTCGATCGTGGCTTGCGACAGGGTCTTGTCGCCGCGAACCAGGGTGCCGTCGACGTCGGACACCACGAGCTTGATCGTCGTCACTTCGGAAGCTCGACGTGGCCGCCAAACCCGAAGCGCATGGCCGACAGCAGCTTCTCGCCGAAGGTGTTGTCGCTGCGCGAGCGGTAGCGGGCATAGAGCGCGGCCGACAGCACGTTGGCTGGCACGGCTTCCTCCATCGCCGCCTCGATCGTCCAGTGGCCTTCACCGCTGTCGGCAACCTTGCCGTTGAAGTGGTCCAGCGCGCCGTCCTGGGCCAGGGCCGAGGCGGAAAGGTCCAGCAGCCACGAGCTGATCACGCTGCCGCGCCGCCAGACCTCGGCGATGTCGGTCAGGTTCAGGTCGAAGCGCTCGTCTTCGGGAAGGCGGTCCGAGCTCTTGTTCTTCAGGATATCGAAGCCCTCGGCATAGGCCTGCATCAGGCCGTATTCGATGCCGTTGTGGACCATCTTGACGAAGTGACCGGCGCCGGCGGGACCCGCGTGGATATAGCCGCGCTCGGCCCGGTCGTCGGCGTCCTCACGACCCTTGGTGCGGGGGATCGAGCCCAGGCCCGGGGCCAGAGTGGCGAAGATCGGGTCGAGCGTCTTCACGACGGCCTCGTCGCCGCCGATCATCATGCAATAGCCGCGCTCCAGCCCCCAGACGCCGCCCGAGGTGCCGACGTCGACATAGTGCAGGCCCTTGTCCTTCAGGGCCTTCGCGCGGCGGATGTCGTCCTTGTAGAAGCTGTTGCCGCCGTCGATGATGATGTCGCCGGGCTTGGCGAAACCGGCGATCTCGTCGATCGTCTCGTCGGTGATCTCCCCTGCCGGCAGCATCACCCAATAGACCGCCGTCTCGCCTAGCTTGGCCTGCATGTCGGCGAGGTCTGTCGAGGCGATCGCGCCTTCCTTGGCCAATTCCTGCACGGGTTCGGGCGAGCGGTTGTGCACCACCACCTCGTGGCCGCCGCGGATCAGGCGGCGCACGATGTTGGCCCCCATACGGCCAAGGCCGATCACACCGATCTTCATGATAGGAGTCCTTCAAGCTGTTGTCGGGCGGTGAGGCGACGCCGACTAGTGCGGAGCGTCTTGAACGGAAGCGCGGCGCTTTTCCTCGACCGCCGCCAGCAGGGTGTCGGCCGCTTGCGAGAATTGCTTCACGCCGTCCTCGACCAAGGCCGTGGTGACGCCGGGCAAGTCCAATCCCAAGGCCTGTGCCTTGTCGAGAACCGCCTTGGCGTCGTCGATATCGGCGGTGAGGGTCTGGGCGACCTCGCCGTGGTCGCGGAAGGCGTCCAGGGTCTTGGGCGGCACGGTGTTGACCGTGTCGGGGCCGATCAGTGTCTCGATATAGAGGACGTCGCGGTAGTCAGGATTCTTTACCCCGGTCGATGCCCACAGCAGCCGCTGAGGGCGAGCACCCTTGGCGGCCAGGGCTTTCCAGCGGTTGCCGGTGATCATGTCCTGGTACCAAGCATAGGCCAGTTTGGCGTTGGCGATGGCCACCTTGCCAAGCAGAGACTTGGCCTCGGACGCCTTGGGATCGTCGGCCTCGACCAAGGCCTGGATCTTCTTGTCGATCTGGGTGTCGATACGGCTGACGAAGAAGCTGGCGACGCCGGCGATGCGGTCGATCGCCTGGCCCTTGGCCGCGCGGGCCTCCAGACCGGCCAGGTGCGCCTCGGCGACGGCCTTGTAGGAGTCCAGTGAGAACAACAGGGTGACGTTGATGTTCAGCCCATCCTCGATCAGCGCGCGGATGGCCGGAACGCCGGCGTCCGTGCCGGGGACCTTGATCATCAGGTTGCGGCGGTCGACGGCCTTCCACAGCCGCCGGGCCTCCTCGATCGTGCCGTCCGTGTCGTTTGCCAGGTAGGGAGAGACCTCCAGGCTGACATAGCCGTCCCGGCCCTCCAGCCGTTCGTAGGTCGCGGCCAGCCTGTCGGCGGCGGACTGAATGTCGGCGATCGCCAGGCTCTCGTAGACCGCCGTGGCGTCGGCTTCGGGATGGGTCTTCACGAAGTCGTCGATCGTCGCATCGTAGGCTTGGCCCTGTCCGATGGCCTTCTCGAAGATTGACGGGTTGGAGGTGACGCCGGTCACCCCGTCCTCGGCGATCAGAGTGTCTAGGCCACCTTCTTCGAGGAAGCCGCGATCGACGAAATCCAGCCAGACGCCTTGGCCAGCCTCGGCGAGGGTCTTCAGGCGGCTCTTCATGCGTCCTCTCCCAGCTTGGCGATCAGCGCCTTGGCCCGCGCGACCACGTTGTCCGGCGTGAAGCCGTACTTGTCCTGCAGCTTGGCCAGCGGGGCCGAGGCGCCGAAGGTGCTCATGGTGATGGTCTCGCCGTCCTGGCCGACATAGCGGTCCCATCCGATCGGCCCGGCCTGCTCGATGGCGAGCCGCGCGCGGATGGCGCGGGGGAAGACGCTTTCCCGATAGGTGGCGTCCTGCGTCTCGAACACCGACCAGGACGGCATCGACACGACGCGCGAACGCACGCCGTCGATGGCCAGGGTCTCATGGGCGGCCAAGGCCAGGAACACCTCGCTGCCGGTGGCCATCAGGATGACCTGGGGCGCGCCGTCTTCCGGCTCGGCCAGCACGTAGGCGCCCTTGGCCACCCCGTCGGCCGAGGCGTAGCGGGCGCGGTCGATCGTGGGCAGGGCCTGGCGGGTCAGGATCAGGCAGCTGGGCTCATGGGTCTGGGTCATGGCCATCCGCCAGGCCTGCGCCGTCTCGTTGGCGTCGGCGGGGCGGATGACGTTCAGGCCGGGGATGGCGCGCAGGGCGGCCAGATGCTCGATCGGCTGGTGGGTGGGCCCGTCCTCGCCGACCCCGATGGAGTCGTGGGTGAACACGAAGACGGTCGGAATCTCCATGATCGCCGCCAGCCGGATCGGCGGGCGCATGTAGTCGCTGAACACCAGGAAGGTGGCGGTGAACGGGCGCAGGTACGACAGGGCCATGCCGTTGGCGATCGCGCCCATGGCGTGCTCCCGCACTCCGAAATGCATGTTGCGGCCGCCATAATTGTCCGCCTGCAGCTGCCCGGCGCCGTCGAAGGTCAGGTTGGTCTTGGTCGAGGGCGAGAGGTCGGCGGCCCCGCCGACCAGGCCGGGGACGGCCTTGGCGATGGCGTTCAGCGCCTTGCCGCCCGCGTCGCGCGAGGCGACGCCCTTGGCGTCGGGCGCGAAGGTCGGGATGTCCTTGTCCCAGCCGTCCGGCAATTGGCCGGCGCGCAGGCGGTCGAGGGCCTGAGCCTCGTCCGGATAGCGTTCGCGGTAGCGGGCGAAAGTGTCGTTCCAGGCCTCGCGCAGCGGTTGGCCTCGCTCGGCGAGCCTGGCGCGAGCGTGATCGGCGACGCCGTCGGGGATCAGGAACTGGGCCTCATCGGGCCAACCGTAGAACCGCTTGGCGGCCTTGGCCTCATCGGCGCCCAAGGGCTCGCCGTGGGCCTTCTCGGTATTCGCTTTGGTCGGGGCGCCGTAGCCGATGACGCTGTCGACGACGATCAGGGTCGGGGCGTCGTCGGTGGCCTTGAAGGTCTCGATCGCCCGGGCGAGGGCTTCGACGTCGTTGGCGTCGGCGACGTGCAGCGTCCGCCAACCGTAGGCCCGGAACCGCGCCGCCACGTCCTCGGTGAAGGCGAGACTGGTGTGGCCCTCGATGCTGATGGTGTTGCTGTCGTAGATCCAGCAGAGGTTCGAAAGCTTGTAGTGGCCGGCCAGGGACGCGGCCTCGCCCGACACGCCCTCCATCATGTCGCCGTCGCCGCACAGGACGTAGACATCGTGGTCGAACAGCATGGCGTCGTCGCGATTGAAGCGGGCGGCCAGCCAGCGCTCGGCCAGGGCCATGCCCACCGAATTACCGCAGCCTTGGCCCAGAGGACCGGTGGTGGTCTCCACGCCCGTCGTCATCCGGTATTCGGGATGTCCTGGGGTCTTGGAATCCAACTGCCTGAACTGGCGAATGTCCTCCAGGCTGACGGCCGGCCGACCGGTCGTCTTGCCATCGGCGTCGATCTCCTTGACGCCTGTCAGGTGCAGCAGGCCGTAGAGCAGCATCGAGGCGTGGCCCGCCGAGAGCACGAAGCGGTCGCGGTTAGGCCAGTCGGGGCGGTCGGGATCATAGCGCAGGAACCGGCTCCACAAAGTGTAGCCGACGGGGGCCATGGCCATTGGTGTGCCGGGATGGCCTGAATTGGCCTTCTCGACGGCGTCGATGGCCAAGGTCCTCAGGGTGTCTATGGCGAGCGCATCAAGGTCGCGATCTCCGGACGCCAGCGTTCGATCCGCCATCTGCATCTCCCGCGAAAGCTTCGCCGCCTGGCTCCGACCGAGGCGATCGGACTGCCGACAAAACCCGATCCGAACAGCGGCGGTTCCGCCATATTACAGCGTTCTATGGCGGCGGCTCACGCGCGCCACTGCAGACCCAGCCCGCCGTCGATCTCCCGGTCCAGATAGAAGGTGGCGCTGATCATGGCCAGGTGCGTGAAGGCCTGTGGGAAGTTGCCGATGGGCTGGGCGCGCGGGTCGAATTCCTCGGCGTAGAGCTGCAGGTGGTTGCCGTAGCGCAGCAGCTTCTCGAAGTTCGTCCGCGCCTGTTCCAGGCGGCCGGCTCGCGCCAGGCACTCGACGTACCAGAACGAACAGGCCGCGAAGCTGCCCTCCTGTCCGGCCAGGCCGTCGGCGTTGACATAGCGGCGGACGAGGCCGTCATCCGTCAGCTGTTCGCCGATGGCGTCCAGGGTCGAAAGCCAAGCCGGGTCCTTGGCGCCGATGAAGCGCACCAGCGGCATCATCAGGATCGCGCCGTCCAGCTCGCGGCTGCCCTTGCTCTGGACGAACCAGCCCAGCGAGGGATTCCAGAAATTGGCCCAGATGTCGTCGCTGATGGCGTTGCGGGTCTCGATCCAGCGATCGAAGGGCGCGGTCAGCGAGCGCTTGCTGGCCAGGCGAATGGCGCGATCGACGGCCACCCAGCACATCAGGCGCGAATGCAGGTGCTCGCGCGGTTCGCGCCGGACCTCCCAGATGCCGGCGTCGGGCGAGCGCCAGTTTTCGCAGACATAGTCGACCACGCCGCGCACGCCCAACCAGTCTTCGTGCGAGATGGCCTCGCCGTACTTGTTGCTGAGGTAGATCGAGTCCAGCAACTCGCCGTAGATGTCGAGCTGCAGCTGCCCGGCCGCCGCGTTGCCGATCCGGACGGGCCTAGCGCCTCCATAACCGGCCAGATGGGGCAGGAGGGTCTCGGGCGGTTCGGGCGAGCCGTCCATCGCGTACATGACGTCCAGGCGGCCCGCGGTGTCGGTAGCGCGATCGGCCGCCCAGCGTGTGAAGGCGGTGGCCTCGTCCAGATAACCCAGCCGCATCAGGCTGTAGACCGTGAACGAGGCGTCGCGGATCCAGGTGGCGCGGTAGTCCCAGTTGCGCGGTCCCCCCGACGCCTCGGGCAGGCCGAATGTGGCGGCCGCGGCGATCGAGCCGTGCTTGTGGGAAGTCAGCAGCTTGAGCACCAGGGCCGAGCGGGTCACCGCGTCCCGCCAGCGACCCTTGTAGGTCGAGTGCGCGGCCCAGTCTTGCCAGTACCGGGTGGTCCTGACGATCACCTCGTCAAGATTGTCGCCCGCGAGCAGTGGCGAGGCCTCGTCGTCCAGAACGAAATCCGCCCGTTCGCCGGCTGATAGGGTGAAGCGCGCGTTCGCGCCATCGTCCTCGATCGTGAAGGTCACGGGTCCGGTCAGGCGCAGGGTAGGGCAGCCAGGCGCCGAGAAGAGCACGCTCCCGTCGATCACGCGGACATCGGGACGCACGCGCGCATAGTCGAACCGCGGCGCGCAGCGCAGGTCGATCGTCGCCGTTCCGCGGGTGGCTCTGATGCTGCGGATCACCCGCGAGAAGCACTCGCCCGTGTCGTCCGGCGGCGGCATCAGGTCGATGACCTCGAGGCTGGCGCTCTCACCTAGCCACCGGGTCAGCAGCACGTTGGTCTCGGGCACGTACATCTGGATCGTGCGGGCGTCTTCGATCCGGGGGCTCAATTCGAAAGCGCCGCCCTGGTCGATATCGAGCAGCGCGGCGAATACCGTCGGGCTGTCGAAATGAGGCCAGCACAGGAAGTCGATGGCGCCGTCTGTGGCCACGAGCGCGGCGGTGGAGAGATTGCCGATGACGCCATGGTCGGCGATCTGCCGTTTGGCGGCGCGGTTATGATCGATCACAAAATGGTCCTGACGCTCACGCGGTCGCTAAGGCCTTGCCAGGCGTCCCCCGGGGAAGCTCAGCATCAGCACTTTCGGAGTTTGAACGCGTAGCGGCGTGAAAACGTCTGAGGACCTGATCCCAATATCGACGCGCAGGTCTGATCCGAGTGTCAGCTTCCCGTATCCAAGCTCCGCTTCTGCCGCGCGCTACCCCTTGCAGTCGGACTTGCCGACGTTCTGCCACTTGCGGAACCCCTTGCCGGTCTTGGCCTGGAGGTTGTCGCCGCTCCGTCGCAGCTCGATGTCGCCGGAGCGGCCCGTCTGGACGTCGCAGCGTCCGGCGAACACGCGATCGACGCACGTTGCGCGGGGCGCATAGCCCAGCTCTTCCCAGGCGCCGCTGGCGAAGCGGCGACAAGCCACGTGATCGGCGGGAAGCTTTTCGGGCTCCGGCGGCGGCGCGGTCACCACGGGCGCAGCGGCATTGGCGGCGGCCTCTGCGGCGGCTGCCTTCTGCGCGGCCTCGGCCAGCTTCTGAGCGCGTAGCGCGGTGGGGTCCACGGCCGGGACGTCTGGCTGGTCCGGTTGATCGTTGGCGAGCTGGAACCAGGCCATCTGCATCGTCCAGCCCTTGGACTTGGCGAGCTGCCCCAGCCGTTGGGCGAAGTCCCGTGGCGGCTTGGCGACGACGCCGGGACGGAGACCGAGATCGAAGGGGCCGGCGCCCTCGACCATCAGCAATCCGGCCAGGCCCGGCTCGCTCAGGCACATCGAGACGCGGTGACGGCCGTTCCCCAGGTCCTGATAGAGGTTGGGATTGCGGGCGGCGAGCCTGTCCAACTGCTCGCGGCTGGCGGCGAACTGCTCCAGGCGACCGGAGGGTTGGACCGCGACCAGGCTGTAGTTCTTCGACGGATCTGGCGCGATGTTGATGACCGGCTGCGCCCACAGGCCCTTGGGGCAGCCCTGTATGCCCCGGTCGATCTCGAAGCGAGTCTGGAGGGCGACGACGGCGGGCGCGGCGACGGCCTTGAGGTCGCGCGCGCCACGCGCAGCGTCCAGCAGGGGGCAGGTGGCCTGGTCCGCCGCCAGGATGCCGGTGGAATCGATCTGCAAGCCTGACGCGCCAGCGCGACGGGAGGCCGAGGCCACCGCGCGGTTCACGGCCGTAGGGTCGCCGGCTGCGCCGGAGACCTGGATGACGGTCGAGCCGTCGCCGGCCTGGCCGTGCCCCACGGTCAGCCACGAGCAGGGGATGCTCGGGAGCGCGGCGGCGATCGCCTGTTCGGCTTGGACGACGTCCGGCGAGGCGGGCGGGGCAGGGGCGGTCGCAGCCGGCGCGGCGGGCAGTCGGCCCTTGCTCTGCGACGACAGGATGGTGACGCCGACCCCCGCGACGATCACGGCGGCCGCCGCGCCGATCGCGATCAGCTTGCCGCTGGGGCGAGGCCTGACACGCGAAGGCTCCGGTGGCGGCGAGGCGGCTTCGGTGTCGTCCGGACCCGAGCCGTAAGCGAAGTCCATCGCGGGTGGAGCAGGCGAGACTGCGTCCTCGTCGTCGTTCCCGTCGTCGTCCTCATCCGTAGCCACCGGTGCAGGCGTCTCGACAAGGACCTCCTCGTCGCGCGGCGGGACGCTGAGGTGGGCGATCTCGGAAGCGACGTCCGCCTCGTCCTCGATCGACTGAGCGGGTTCGGCGGCGGCGGGCGCGGTCGAGAAGACGGTGCGCTCCGGGAGCGGCGTCTCTTCTCGCGCGATCGGTGAAGGCGGCGCTTCGGTCGCCTTCGGGGGCTGGGGAAGGGGAGAGGGCGCGAAGACCGTGCGGCCCTGCGGAGGCTCTTCGGGCGCTTCGAGCGGCGCGTCGGCGCTGGGGAATTCGGGACTGGCGACGATCGGCGGGGTGGTCTCCTCCGCGCGGGGTTCGGCGCTGAACCACGACGGCGGCTCGGAGCCGAAATGCACGACTGTCCGTTCGCTGTCCTCCACCAAGTCCGACGCCAGGGCGTCGCGGGCGGGGACCCAGGACGGCGCGGAGGGCGTCGACGGTTCGTTCGACAGGTCCAGCGCGTCGAGGGCCGCGATCAGCTCCGCCATGGTCTGGGGACGGTTGCCGGGATCGGGGCTCAGCATCCGCGCGAACAGCGGCCGCAGGATAGCCGGCACCGCATCGATATCCGGACCGGCCCGGCGACGGTCGATCGCATCGACCAGGGTCGCGCCCATGTCGGGCGCCTTGCCGCCGGCCAGGGCCAGGGCCACCAGGCCCAGGCTGTAGACGTCGGTCCAGGGACCGATGCGACGGCCGAAATCACCGAACTGTTCGGGGGCGACGTAGCCCAGCTTGCCCGCGAAGCCGTCTCCCACAACGGTCTGGGCGCCGATCTCCATGCTCTTGGCGATACCGAAGTCGATGATCTTGGCGCGGTTCAGCACACCGTCGGGCAGCAGGATGTTTTCCGGAGAGATGTCACGGTGGATGGCGCCGTGGCTGTGGGCGGCCTCGAGCCCCTCGGCCAGGCGCCGCGTCAGGCGAACCAGCTCCACCGTCGCGGGCGCGGGGCCCTTGCCGATCAGCTGGGTGAGCGGCGCGCCGTCGATATAGTCGGTGACGATGTAGAGCAGGTCCTTGCGCGGCTCGCGAGCCAGCACGCGGTATTGGACCAGAGCCGGGTGCGCCAGGCTGATGAGGGTCTTGGCCTCCTTGCGGAACAGCGCCTGGACCTTCGGATCGGCGGCCAGGTGAGGCAGGATGACCTTGATCGCCACGCGCTCGTCGGCGTTGACGTTGACGCCCTCATAGACCTCGCCCATGCCGCCTCGGGCGATGAAGCGCTTGACCTCGTAGATGCCGTTCAGGACGAAGCCGATCGGGAGGATGCCCTGCCGCCCGGCTTTTCGCGAGCCGCGCCTGCCCAACGAGGATTGGGTGAAGCCGGTGGTCGAGGCCACGTCGTCAGCGGGATCGTCGGACATACTCAGGCCACGGCTTCCTGGATAACAGCGGCGTCGCTCTGTGGTGACGCTTCCACCTGTTCGAACGCGTAGGTGAAGGTTGAGTTCTCAACCGAGACGGTAATCTTCGCTATTTCTTCGCCGGCCATCTGCCGCTCCAGCAGAGCGACCGACAATTCGGGCAACATCGTGTTGGTCAGGATGGCGTCGATCATCCGGCCGCCCGACGCCACCTCGGTGCAGCGCGAGACGATCAGCGCCGCGACCGCCTGGTCGTAGGCGAAGACGATGCCGTGGTTCTCGGCGATCCGCTTCTTGATGCGGTCGAGCTGCAGGCGGACGATGCCCTCCAGCATGGCCGGCGACAGCGGGTAGTAGGGCAGCACGATCAGGCGACCCAGCAGCGCCGGCGGGAAGACCTTCAGCAGCTCCGGTCGCAGGGCCTGGGCCAGGGGCTCGGCCTCGGGCTTCATCTCTTCATCCTCGGACAGCGAGGCGATCAGGTCCGAGCCGACATTGGAGGTCAGCAGGATCAGGGTGTTCTTGAAGTCGATATGGCGACCCTCGGAGTCGTCCATGTAGCCCTTGTCGAAGACCTGGAAGAACATCTCGTGGACGTCCGGGTGGGCCTTCTCGACCTCGTCGAGCAGCACCACGGAATAGGGGCGGCGACGCACCGCCTCGGTCAGGACCCCGCCTTGGCCGTAGCCGACATAGCCAGCGGGAGCGCCCTTCAGGGTCGAGACGGTGTGGGCCTCCTGGAACTCGCTCATGTTGATGACGATCAGGCTGTCGTCGCCCGAATAGAGCAGTTCGGCGAGGGCGTGGGCGGTCTCGGTCTTGCCGACACCCGAGGGGCCGGCCAGCATGAAGACGCCGACCGGCTTGTTTGGATTGTCCAGCTTGGCGCGGCTGGTCTGGATGCGCTTGGCGATGGCGTCCATGGCGTGGTCCTGGCCCACGACCCGGCGCTTGAGCTGATCGGCGAGTGTGAGGACCGAGGCGATCTCGTCCTTGACCATCCGCCCGACCGGGATGCCGGTCCAGTCGCCGACCACGGCGGCTACCGCGTCGGCATCGACCTCAGCGAAGACCATGGGATTGTCGCCTTGGACGGCGGTGACTGCACGCAAGGCCGAATCCAGGGCCGCCTTGCGGTCGACCAGGTCCGGGGCGTCGGCGGCCTTGGCTTCGGCCAGGGCGTGGCGGGCTTCCTTCAGCTTGGCGATCGCGTCCTGCTCGGCGACCCACTGGGTCTCGATCAGGTCGAGTTCGGACTGGGCGGTGACGATCTCGTCCTTCAGCCGGGTCACGCGACCGTCGTCGGTGTAGTGGCCCTCAGCTTCGCGGGTGGCGATCTCCAGCTCGACATTCAATAGCTCGACGCGGCGGCGACGGTTCTCGACAGCGGCGGGCGTGGCGTGCTGCGAGACGGCGACGCGGGCGCCGGCGGTGTCGAGCAGGCTGACGGCCTTGTCGGGGAGTTGACGGGCCGGAACGTAGCGCTGCGACAGTTTCACGGCGGCCTCGACCGCCTCGTCCAGGATCACCACGCCGTGGTGCTTTTCCATGGCCGGGGCCACCGAACGCAGCATCGAGACGGCGACGTTCGTCTCGGGCTCGCCGACATTGACGGTCTGGAAGCGGCGGGTCAGTGCCGGGTCCTTCTCGATATACTGCCGGTACTCCGACCAGGTGGTGGCCGCGATCGTGCGCAGGCGTCCGCGCGCCAGAGCGGGTTTAAGCAGATTGGCCGCGTCGCCCGAGCCAGCCTGGCCGCCGGCCCCGATCAGGGTGTGGGCCTCGTCGATGAACAGGATGATCGGCTTGGGCGAGGACTCGACCTCGTCGATCACCTGGCGCAGCCGTTTCTCGAACTCGCCCTTCACGCCCGCCCCGGCCTGCAGCAGGCCGATATCCAGCGCGCGCAGGGTGACGTCCTTCAGGGCTGGCGGCACGTCGCCGTCGACGATGCGGCGGGCCAGGCCTTCGACCACGGCCGTCTTGCCGACGCCGGCCTCGCCCGTGAGGATCGGATTGTTCTGACGCCGGCGCAGCAGGATGTCGATGACCTGGCGGATCTCGGCGTCGCGGCCGACGATGGCGTCGATCTCGCCCGAGCGGGCCTTGGCGGTGAGGTCGACCGAGTACTTGGCCAGGGTCTCGCCGCCGGCGGCGAAGGGATCGGCGGGGCCGCCGGCGCTCTCGGCGACACTTTCCGCGATTGGCGCGCCGCCGACTTCGGCCGAGCTCGCAACGATCTGGTCGAAGCTGTCCGCCAGGGTGTCCGGGGCGATCTTTCGGAACTCCGGCGAGATCGAGAACAGGGCGTTGCGCAGGGTCGGCGTCTTCAGCATCCCGAACAGCAGGTGGCCCGTGCGGACCTTGCCGGCCTGGAACATCAGCGAGGCGTAGAGCCAGCCCTTTTCGATCGCCTCCTCGATCTGCGGCGAGAAGTCGGAGATCGCCGTCGCCCCGCGCGGCAGGGAGTCCAGGGCGGCGACCACGTCGCGAACCAGTTTGACTTCGTCCAGGCCGAAGCGAGCGCGGACGGCGCCGACGTCATTGCGCGGATCCTGCAGCAGGACGTGCATCCAGTGCGCTAGCTCGACATAGGGATTGCCCCGAAGCTTGCAGAAGCCGGTGGCCGTCTCGATGCTCTTGAGGCCCGTGGGGCTGAGGCGACCGAACAGCGCGGAGCGGTTGATCTCGGTCATGCTACACCTCTTTTTACGGCGGTACGGGCGATACGGCGGGCGCTGGGACCCAGGCGGGTCTCGGCGCGCGGACCACAGCCGAGCGGCGGATTCATCCAGCTGGTCCAGCCCAGGCGGGCGCGGCCGTCCAGGGCGGTGGGACGCTGCGCGGCCTCGCTGACCTCGACCTCGAGATCCCATTCCAGGTGCGAGGGGGCGAACGAGTCCAGGGCCTCGGCCACGACCGCGAAACGGGGGCCGCCGGGCATCAGGTCCTCGTAGTCGCGATAGGTGTCGACATGGACGGCGATGCGATAGGCGTCGCTGATCGTGCTGGTGCGTCGGCCACAGACGGCGTCGCCGCCCAGTTGGCTGAAGGCGCCGCCCAGGCGGGTCTGATCGGCGGGCTCGATATCGCGCCAACGCTGTTGATACTCGATCAGTTGAACGGGCGAACCCACCAGGTCGGCGACCGCGTCCTCGATCCCGGCGGCGCTGCGGCGCGAGGCGTAGAGGCCGGCATAGTAGAGACGAGCGCGGGCTGGAAAGGCCGCGTCCTCGCGCACGCCGTCGGTGGCGCCGGTCAGGGCCGCCAGATAGCCGGCGAAGCGGTCGTCGCGCGGGCGGTCGGCATTGGCGGCGGGATTGGACTCGGCCCAGGCGCGGTAGAAGAACTGCAGCATGCGCCCGGCCAGCACGTCCAGGAAGCGGCCGAACGGATGGTTCTTGGCGTAGCGGCGCTCATAGTGCGCGAACTCGGTCATGTGCAGGGGCAGTGGGCCCATCGGTCCGGTCAGGCCGAACCAGTAGCCCTGAACTCGCGCGCGGCCGCCGTTGACCGTGATGCTATCCAGCGTCGATCCCGGAAACCCCAGCGCCGGGGTCTGGGCCAGATCGACCAGGTTCTGGGACGGCAGGCGGGCGTCGCCGATCCGCGGCAGGTCCACGGCGCGCGACTCCGCCGCGCGCAGAAGCCCGAACAGGCCGAACCGCCGCGCCTGCCCCGCCGCTCGGCGGAGGAAGTCTAGATGTTGCGACGTTCGCCCATTCTCGGGGGCCATTGCGCGAAGGTTCCTTCCTGAGGGCTGTCGAAGACGCTTTCGGTGAAGGCGTTGACGGTGGCGAACTCGCCGAGAAAGCGCTCCAGCACCGCCGAGAACAGGAACATCCGCCCGTTCTCAAACGGCGCATCGTCCAGCTTCACGCGCAGGCGCTGACCGCGAGCGAAGGCGGTGCGGCCGGCGCCCGGCACACGTCGCGTCACGGGTTCGGAGCGGACCGCCAGCACGCCGTCGATCTGGCGACGCAGGTGCGGGTCGTCGGTGCGGCCGTAGAGCGCCAGGTGATCGCGCAGCACCGACGGGTCGTCGTCATTGTCGACCGCGAAAGCGGCGTAGTTCGGGGTCAGGTGGCCGATGACCCGCCAGGCTCCGTCGCTGATGCCCATCGGCGGGCGTGGTTTGGTCGGCGCGCGGACGATCGTCGCGGCCTTGACCGGAACGCCGCTGATCCGGAAGTCGGTGGCTCCGCCCACGCGTAGATTCTCGGCCAGTTCACGGTTGGTGACCAAGGCCCGGACGCCCAGTTCGTAGACGCTCTCCAACCGCTTCGGTTCGCCCGGCGCGACCAGGCTGATCCAGGTCTCGGTGCCCAGATAGTCGGCGCGACGGCGCAGGCGCTGTTCCTTGGTCGACAGGCGTCGATGGCGCAGCCGCGTGATGTAGAACAGCGCCTCGCTCCAGTCGTAGAGCAGGCTGCCGAAGGCATGCAGCGGCGCGACCGGACGAGCGTCGCCGTTCTTCTGCGAATAGGCGGTGACGTCGAGGACGCGATAGATTTCGAAATCCAGCGGCCGGGTGCGGTCGGCGATCAGCTGGTGCTCGTGGTCGAATTCGGTGACGGCGACCCGGTCGATCTGCTTCTCGAACAGATTGATGGCCGGCGTGGCGAAGAGCCGAAAATTCGCGGGCGACACCGCCCCGGCCAGGGCGCTGGCCGAGCGGTTGAACAGCAGCACGACCTCGCACTCGCCCTGACAGCCGGCGAAGGCCTTGCCCAGCTCGCGCAGGCGCACGAACAGGAAGCGCTCGGGGCAGGCGAAATATTCGGAGAGAATCCGATAGCCCCGGAACGACCGGCGGCCGTTGGGCAACAGGGCGCACTCCTCCTCGAAGCCATGCTGCTCCACGACAGGCAGCTTGACCCAGGCCTTGGCGCCGGCGGCGGAATCCGCCGAACGGGCGATGATGGCCACGGAGTCACCGATCAGCTGTCGATAAAGCTCGCCGGGCACCAGTTCCGAGCCGTCGAGATAGATCGGCAGGGCGTTCGGCGCGAAGGCCGACAGGGGAATGCCGCCCAGGCCCGCGAACTTCAGGCGCAGCCCGGCCTCGGCCCTGACGTCCGCGGCGCCGGCATAGGTCGAGACGGCGGCGCGGGTCGGCAGGTATTCGGCTTCGGTGATCCGAAGGGGCCAAAGGGTGACATCCTGGCCGGTGCGGAAGGTCACGGGCGTGGCCGCATCGTCTCGGCCCGTGGCCGACATCTCGGTCAGCCGCGGCACCTTGAAACCCGCGGCGATCGCGTGGTCGCCCTCGCGCGGCTCCAGCGCCACGACGCACATCGACGGGGTCGGCGCGAGGTAGTGTGGCTGGATGGCGTTCAGCAGATGCTGGGTGAAATCCGGGAACTGGTCCTGCAGCTTCAGCTTCACCCGCGCGCCGAGGAAGGCGACGCCTTCCAGCAGGCGCTCGACATAGGGGTCGGTGTCGGCGGGCGCGTTCAGGCCCAGGCGGCCGGCGACGGACTCGTATTCCTCGCCGAACTCCTTCGCTGTCTCGCGAAGATAGAGCAGTTCTTCGTTGTAGGCCCTGAGCAGCCGGGGATCCATGCGCCTATTCCCGCAGGGTCGCCGAGCCGGTGTCGATCTCCACGTCCGTCTTGAACTCCACCGGCAGGGCCTTCACGGCGCTGGTGACGTCGGCGCGGATGACGAAGGTGACCGCGTTGGGCTTGGAGGTCGCGGTGGCGGCCGTCACCTCCAGCCGGCGCGGGGCGATGCGCGGCTCATAGCGACGGATGCCTTCCTTGATCTCGCGCGCCCGGGCCTGGATCGCGCCGCGTTGCAGCAGCTTGCCCGCCATGTCCGGCACGCCATAGTTCAGGACGGAGGTCGCCACCTCGGGATAGGCCTTGAGGTTCTGGACCGAACCCAGATGGGTGGTGTTGAGGATCCAGTTCAGTTCGCGCAGCACCGTCGCCCGCAACGCGGACTCGTTGAAGCGCTCCAGCTTCATGATCGGGTACAGCCGCAGCGTGGACGCACGGCTGACCTGGCCCGCCTCGATCTTGGGATCGTCGCGCAGGCCTTCGATGTCGAGATCGGCGACCAGCTTGTCGAACAGGGTAGGGTTGATCCGCGTCGCCATTACGCCAGCACCAGGCGGCGCAGAGCCAGGACGCCGACCTCGTCGCCGCCGCCCAGCGACCACAGCTTCTGGCCGACGGCCTGAGCGCCGGCCGGGCCGTCTCGCCAGTCCGTGGCGCGCGACAGCAGCAGGTTGGCGTCGGCTTCTCGGGGCGTGCCGGGATAGCGGGCTGGCAGCAGAGCCCCGACCGATCGTCCGGTCTTGAACTCGATCTCGACGGGCAGCCACACGAGATCGCGCAGGTCCTGGGGACCCTCGCTGGTGATCTTGGCGACGGCCTCGAAGGGGATCAGCCCCCAGCGGCCGTGGACGAAGGCCTCGAAAGAGGGGCCGAAGCGCGGATCGGCGTCGGCGATCCAGTCGAAGGACTGGTCGTTGAAATGTCCGGGGGTGTCGGGCGCGGCGTCGAAGGCGCGGTCGCGCGCGGCCTCGGCCTCGTCGCTCCGGCCCTGGATCGTGGCGCCCAGCGCGGTGGCCAGGTCGCTCGTCCACGCCTCGCCGCCGACGAGCAGGGCGGGCGGGACGCGGCCGGCGAAGGCCTCCTCGCGTTCGAGCTCGGCCTTGATCGCCGTGTTGTAAGCGACCACCAGCATCTGGGCTTCGGGCGACAGCTGGGCCAGCGCCTTCAGTTGGGCCAGGGCCTTGTCCCACTCACCCAGGATGCAGAAGAACTGGAACAGGAACATGCGGGCCGGCTGGTCGTCCGGCGCGCGCTTGACCCTTTCGACAAGGGCCTTGCGCGCGCCGTCCAGATCACCGGCACGCAACAGGTCGTCGGCGTTTATCGTCATTGATTTCATGATCTCGCCGAGAACCGGCGCGAGCCGTTTAGAACTTCACGTTGCCCGCGATATCCCACTTGAAGTCACCGGTGCCGGCGGCCTTGCCCGCCTGCGACTGCTCCTTGTACGAGACCTCGACCTTGGCGAAGTTCAGCGAGACGTTCTCGGTGAGACGGTCCTCGCCGCCGCTGCCGCCCGTCGAGACCGAGGTCACGAGCACGTCGGTCATGGTCAGCGTGATATATTCCAGCGGGTTCTCACCGGCCTTGCGGACCACCAGGGTGGCCTTGCTGATGTGCTTGCCGTTGGCGGCGGCCAGCATCAGCGGGGCCGAGGCCAGATCGACATACTTCGTGAACGAGAGGTCCTGGACGTTGACCTTGCCAGCGCCGGCGCCGCCGCCGACATGGGCGGTGCCCGAGTTCGTCATGCCCCAGCTCCAGGCCAGGACGTCGACCTCTCCTTTGTGGGTGCTGTCCTTGGACTCGCCACTGATGCCTTCAAGTTTCAGGAACATATCCACGGCCATAAGGCGCTCTCCTCACGAGAAATGATTACTGATGACTAGTTCGCGCTCTTGGGGAGACGCGAAACCATGCTGAGCGACACGTCCATCCCCTCGAGTTGGTAGTGCGGCACCATGCGGAAGACACCGCGGTAGTAGCCTGGGTTTTCGGGGTCGGGGATGACATCCACCGAAGCGGATTTCAGGGGCTTGCGGGCCTTGTCTTCTTCGGTCGAGAAGTCGGGCTGCATGTCCACGTACTGCATGATCCAGGACTGCAGGTCGCTGGTCAGGGCGGGGGCCTCGCGGCTGCTGCCAATCCAGTCGCGCACCATGCACTTCAGGTAGTGGGCGAAGCGGCAGCTGGCGAAGATGTAGGGCAGGCGGGCCGAAAGGTTGGCGCTGGCCGTGGCGTCCGCGTCCTCGTACGCCTTGGGGGCGTGCAGGGTCTGGGCGCCGATGAAGGTGGCCTGGTCGGTGTTCTTGCGGTGAACCAGGGCCATCAGTCCGGCCTTGGACAGCTCGGCCTCGCGCCGGTCCGAGATGGCGATCTCGGTCGGGCACTTGGCGTCCAGCGCGCCGTCATCGGTGGGGAACATCGCCGTCGGCAGATCCTCGACCGTGCCGCCGGACTCCACGCCCCGGATGCGCGTGCACCAGCCGTAGGTCTTGAACGCCTCGGTGATCCGCACGCCCAGCGCATAGGACGCGTTCAGCCATAGATAGTTGTCGTGCTGGCCGCCGTCGGTGTCCTCCTCGAAGGCGAACTCCTCGACCGGCTCGCTGTTGGCGCCGTACAGGGGGCGACCCAGGAAGCGGGGCAGGGTCAGCGCCATGTAGCGGCTGTCGTTCGAATTGCGGAACGAGCGCCACGCCATGTAGTCGGTGGCGTCGAACTGCTTGGCGATGTCGCGCGGATTGGCCAGCTCCTGCCAGCTCTGCATGCCCAGGAGTTCGGAGTCCGCCGCCGCGATGAACGGGGCGTGCGCCGCCGCGCCGATCTTGGCCAGGCCCTTCATCACCTCGATGTCGGGCGCGGTGTGGTCGAAGGCGTAGTCGCAGATGAACGCGCCATAGGGCTGGCCGCCCAGCTGGCCGAACTCGGCCTCGTAGATCTTCTTGAACAGCGGGCTCTGGTCCCAGGCCGCGTCGCGGAACTGCCGCAGCATCTTGCGGGTCTCGTCCTTCGACACGTTGAGCACGCGGACCTTCAGGTCCTTGCCCGTGGGGGTGTTGCCGACGAGGTACCAGAGGCCGCGCCAGGCGGACTCGAGCTTCTGGAACTCGGCGTTGTGGATGATCTTGTTGACCTGCTCGGTCAGCTTGCGATCGATCGCGGCCTTCAGGGCGTCCACGGTCGAGAAGACGTCGCCGCCGATGATCTGGGTGTCGACCAGCGCCTGCTGGGCCAGCGTCCGGACAGCCTCTTCGATCCGCGCCTGCTTGGCGTCGGTGTTGGGCTTGAACTCACGCTGCAGCAGCGCGGTGAAGTCGTCGACCGTGACGGTCTCGTCGGCGACCGGGGCGACCGTCTGTTGAAGGGTCTCTGCCATCGAATGGGCTCCCAGGACTACGCGTTGCTGTCTGCGACTTTGTCGGCGTCGGCCGGCGGCCTGGCCGCGGCCAGAGCCTTCATCAGCTCGGGGTCCTTCAGGACCTTGTCGAGCAGGTCCTGAGCGCCGTCCTTGCCGTCCATGTAGAGCATCAGGTCGTTGAGCTGCTGGCGGGCCTCGAGCAGCTTGGCCAGGGCCGGGACGTTCTTGGCCACCTGGCCGGGCGAGAAGTCCTCCATCGACTTGAAGGTCAGATCGACGCCGATCTTGCCGTCGCCCGTCAGGGTGTTCTCGACCGTGAAGGCGGCGCGCGGGGCGATCGCCTCCATCTTCTGCTCGAAGTTATCCATGTCGAATTCGACGAAGTCGCGCTTGTCCATCGGCTTTTTCTCGACGTTGGACTTGCCCGAAAGATCGGACATCACGCCGACCACGAACGGCAACTCAATCTTCTGGCGCGAGCCGAAGGTTTCGACCTCGTACTCGATGTGGACGCGAGGCGCACGGTTTTCTTTGATAAACCGCTGCCCGCCTTTATTCGACGCCATGACTAGTCACCCGTAATTAGAGTTTACGTGGATATTTAAGGCTTGTTCTATCTCGGCAAGATGTCAAGCGATGTTGTAATAATATTTCAAGACTGTTCGCGTTGCTTTCGGGATTGGAGAACTGAGCGCGCCTCATCGAGGCTGCCGGGGGCGATATCTTCGAGGATCGACATAAAATCCTGACCCACCCATTCCCTCGCACGGCGCATCAAGGTCAGGATCGGATGTCCCGGCTCCTTGCGCTGGTAGTAGTCGCTGAGCGCATCGAGGGCTCGGATGACATCGTCCCGGGTCTCGATCCGCGCCGCCACCACGGCGACATTTGAAAAGCTTGACGGTGCAACGTGCGGCTGCACGGGTGGTTCCGAGGCTTCTTGCGCGACGGGGTCGGGGCTGAAGGCCTGGATGGCGCGACGCATCTGTCCCAGGGCCTCGTAGGCGGCCTTGAAATTGGTCGCGCCCGCATCGTCGGCGTTGGATGTCAGCACCAGATCGGCGCGCCGGAGGTTGTCGGCGATCGCATCCAGGCGTCCGACGATCTCGTCCAGGCCCTCGTAGTTCAAATCCTCGAGGGCGGCGCGGAACATTCCGTAGCCTTCCTCGCTTTCACCTCTCAAGCGGAACCGTTCGAAGTCGTCGATCGAATAGCGACCAAGGCGTGGATGACTGATCAGAGTGATTTTGCGCAGCGGCGCCAGGAACTGCGCCTGGCTGACCAGGGAATCGCAGGGGCCCTTGCGGCCCTGGAAGCCGTATTCCTCAAGCCGTGGATGCACGCTGGGCCAGTAGCTCTCCAGCAAACCCGAGAGATTGCGCGCGCCGAGTTCGACCGTATCGAGCTGACCGGCCCGGGCGCCGGCGCGGCACAGATAGGCCGCCAGCCACAGGTCCTTGGTCCGGTCGCTTTGCTCGACAATGCGATCGACGATCGTGCGCCAGTCGACCTCGGAGGGCAGGCTCTCGACGCCCGAGGCGTCGATCGAGACTTCCGTTTCAAATGCCTGCTCGATCTCGTAGCGCCCCGGGTCATAGGCGAGGTCGGGGCCGGTGGGGTCCTCGTCGGAGACCGGCGCCAACAGTCGACCAAGATCAAGCGCCATGTTCGAAGCCGCTGCCGTTGTTCCGAACCCGGAATTCCTCAACCTCGGTTTGAGAGGGTGGGGCATCGACGGGTGGCGCGGAGTGTGGCCAAAGAAACGAATTTGGCAAGTGCATCTGGTTGAGATTTGATATTTAGCGGCTACACCTAGTTGAATAGCCTCGATGTCCGTATGGTAGAGCTTAGTAACGGGAGCGATTAATGGATCGGCAGGCGGCCATATCTGTCTCGCTTGGTACGGCTAAGCTTAACCTTGAGCGTTTTGAATGTCTTGAGCGTCTGAGCGAGCCATTCACCATTATTGCCGAAGGTTTTTCGATCGATGAGATCGACTTCCTGCCGCATGTCGGCAAACCGGTCTCGTTCGATGTCGGCGATGAGATGGATCACGTCCGCTACTTCCATGGGTTGTTGACGGACGCGGTCCTGACCAAGGTCGATATCAGCGGCGCGCACTACCGTCTGACGGTGAAGCCGTGGTTCGCCTTGTTGGACCAGAACCGGAACTACCGGATCTTCCAGGACAAGAGCATCATCGACATCGCCAAACAGGTCTTCGCCGACGCGGGCATAAAAGATGTCGAGTTCGACAAGCTCACCGGCGCGTACAAGCCTCGCGAGTACTGTGTTCAGTACAAGGAAAGCGACTTCAATTTCCTGTCGCGCCTCTTCGAGGACGAGGGGGTCTACTACTATTTCCGACACGAGGAGGCGGCCCACAAGCTGGTGCTCTGCGACGGCAAGTCGGCGCACCAGCCCGCGCCGGGCTACGAGACCATCCGCTTCCTGCCCGTGGCGGGCGACGAGGCGACAACGCCCGACACCCTGTCGGACTGGAATGAGCGCGTCAGTTCGGCCAGCCAGGCCAAGGTGACTCTGCGGAGCTTCGATTTCACCAAGCCCCAGAGCCCGGTCGAGGCCGTGGCCAACAGCGCCGAACAGCATCCTGGCGACGCCCTCGAGGTCTACGAATATCTCGGCGACTTCACCGAGCAGGCCGACGGCGAGGCGCGGGGCAAGTCACGCCTGGCCGCGAGTCGTGCGCCGCGCCGGCTCTACACGGGCGGCGGCGATGTTCTGGGCCTGGCCTGCGGCGGCCTGTTCACGCTGACGGAGGCGGGCGTCGATCGCTTCAATCAGGAATATCTGATCACCGGCCTGAACCACGTGATCGAAGCCGAAAGCCACCGCAGCGGCGATGACCGCCAGGCGCGGCGGGTCAATGTCATCGCCATTCCTGGCGAGACTCTGTTCCGACCGCCACTGACGGCCGCCAAGCCAGTGTCCACCGGGGTCGAGACCGCGACCGTCACGGGACCTCCCGGCGAGGTGATCTATGTGGACGAATGGGGCCGGGTGAAGGTCCGGTTCCACTGGGATCGCTCGCCTGACCAGCCGGGCAAGACCTCGTGCTGGATGCGCGTCTCGCACCACGCCGCCGGCGAGGGCTTTGGCAATGTCGACCATCCGCGGGTCGGCCAGGAGGTGATCGTCGATTTCCTGAACGGCGATCCTGACCGCCCGATCATCACCGGCCGCGTCTACAACGGTCAGCGCAAGCACGCCTACGACCTGCCAGTCCAGAAGACCCGGTCGTTGTGGAAGAGCCAGACCGTCGGCCGCCTGGGAGACTATGGCGGCGCCGAGAAGACCCCTCCCGCCAACAGCATCGGGTTCAACGAAATCCGCCTGGAGGACAAGGGCGGGTCCGAGGAGATCTATATCCACGCCCAGCGCGAGATGGTGCGCGACGTTCTGCTGGACGACAAGCTGACCGTCCAGCGCGACCGCGCCACGCGGGTGGGGCGCGATCGGGTGACGGCGATCAAACGGAACGAGACCACGACCGTCGAGACCGGCGACCAGACCCACGAGGTCAGCGCGGGCAAGCGCACGACGACCATCGAGAAGAATGATGCGACGACCGTCCGGTCGGGCGACTATTCGGTCACGGTCGACAAGGGGGCGGTGACGATCACCGCGGCCACGAGCATCACCCTGAAGGTCGGCAAGAGCACGATCACGATGGATCCGTCCAGCATCACCCTGGATTCGCTGACGATCGTCAGCGACGCCAAGGTCGTGCAAAGGGTCACGAGCAAGAAGACCGAGGTCAACGGCACGACCATGACCACGGTCACGGGCGGCATGGTCAAGATCAACTAGGACCCGCATGAAACGCTGGAAACAGGTTCGCTGGACGGAGGCGGGCCAAGTCACCGCGATCCTGGAATGGCCCGTGTCGGAGCATGACCAAGACTTGCCGGAGGCCGTCTTCGATCGCCTGCGCGAGGAAGGCCGGGACGACGATGCGGTCCTGTTCCTGGGTCAGGCCCTGCCGCGCTACGAGGTCGTGGCCTGGGCCGTCAGGACCGTGCGCGAGCTATCGCCTCCGGACCTGGCGCCGCGCGACGCCGCCGCCCTGGACGCGGCGCAACACTGGCTGCGCGACCCAAGCGATAGCCGCCGGCGCGCGGCGTTCGATGCGGCGGAGGCCGCCGGCAGCGTCAGCGCGCAGCGGATGTGCGCTCTGGCGGTGTTCTTCTCGGGCGGATCGCTGGCGCCGCCGGACCTCGAACCGCTACCGGCGCCCAAGGACGCCCTGGGCGCCTTCGCGGCCGGGGCGGTGCTGACGGCCGCGACCCGTAGCGGTCGTCGACAGGAGGGCTTGCGCGCGGCCCTCGCGCTGGGCGACGCTCTGGCCGTCGGCAGCGAAGACGCTCCTCAATGACCCTTGTTCTGACCATCAAGTCCCTGGATCGACTCGACAACGGCGAGGCGGCGCAACTCACCCTTGACCGCCACGGGGCTCGAATTGGGCGCTCGCCGCACATGGACTGGTGTCTGCCGGACCCGCGCAGCTACATCTCTTCCTCGCATTGCGAGATCGAGTATCGCGACAGCGGCTACGTGCTGGTCGACCGCAGCACCAACGGCACCTTCGTCAACCGATCGACCGCGCGACTCGCGGCGCCGCACCGTATCGACGACGGCGACGTGATCCTGATCGGCCACTACGAAATCGAGGCCCGGCTGAACCAGGCCGTGGCCAATGACTTGGCGCGCGATCCGCTGGCCTGGAGCGGGTGGGACAGTCACGGCGGCCGCGAGGTCGTCGGCGATCCGGGGCGCTGGGACCAGCCCACGCCCCGGGCCGCGATCACGGGGCAGGGCGCGGCAGCCGGCGCTTGGGCGCCGCCTCGGGTGCAGGCGGAACCGCAGCCGGTTTCCGCCTGGGCGGCCGAAGCGCCCCAGGCTCCGCCGCCCTCGGCCTGGTCCAGCGAACCCCGGGCGCCGGCCGCGCCGACGGCCGACGATGTCTGGGGCCGGCTGGCGGTGACCAACGAGGTGGACTGGGATCGCGGCTTCGCGCCGGCCCCGGTCGCCGCGCCGCCGCCCGCGACGCCGGCCTGGGACCAAGGGACGACCGCTCCGGTCCAGGCTCCCGTCGCGGAAGCGCCGATTCCGCCGCGCGCGCCCCAGTCTTCGCCCGGAGGCGGCGCCGATTGGAACGCCTTCCTGGGTGGAGCGGGCCTGGAGGCCGAGGACTTCCGCGAGTCCCCGCAGCAGGTGCTGGCGACTGCCGGCGGATTGTTGCGGCGATTGATGGGCGGCTTGGTCGTCATGCTGGAGGCCCGCGCCCGGGCGAAGGCCCAACTGGGCGCCCAAGGCACGGCCTTGGAGTTCGACGGCAACAATCCGCTGAAGTTCACGCGTTCGGCCGATCGGGCTCTGGCCCAGATGCTGAACCGGCCGGATCGCGGCTTCATGCCCTCCGACCGGGCGGTGGAGGACGCTTTCCGCGACTTGCAGGCCCATCAGATGGCGACGCTATCGGCCATGCAGGGCGCGCTGGCCGCGACGCTGGACCGCTTCTCCCCGTCGGCGATCCGCGGTCGCGCCGAGAACAAGGGATTGTTGGCCAAGATCCTGCCGAGCGCGCGCGACGCGGCGTTGTGGCAAGCCTATGAGCGGGAGTTCGAGGGGGTCACGCGCGGATCGGACGAAGCCTTCATGGAGGTCTTCGCCAAGGAATTCCGCGACGCCTATGAGCGGATCGCCGCCGACATGAAGGCCAAGGCGAAATCCTCTTCCCGGACCTAGGCCAGGGCCAGCAAGGTGGTCTCGTCGCAGGCCACCACGGCCACGCTGACATTGTCCGGCGCGCCGCGTTCGAGGCAGGTGGCGACCAGGGTATCGACCATGGCGCCGGGATTGCCGCGCGCCATGATCGCCGCCAGTTCATCGTCCGGGATGACCCGCGTCAGGCCGTCGCTGCAGACCAGGAAGACGTCGCCGATCCGGGCCTCGTCCGACACCGCGTCCAGTTCCAGGCGCGGTCCCACGCCGACGGCGCGTGACAGCACGTGCGCCATGGGGTGGTTCTCGGCCTCCTCCGGCGTCAGGCGTCCGGCGGCGACCATCTCCTGGACTTGCGAGTGGTCGACGGTCAGCTGGTAGAGCTTGCCGGCGCGCAGCAGGTAGCAGCGACTGTCGCCCGCCCAGAAGACCGCGAAGCGCTGCTCGCGCAGAAGCAGCACCACCACGGTCGAGCCCATGGGTTGGCCGCCGGCCTTCAGCCAGATCCGCTCGTTGGCTTTGTGCACGGCCGCCGCCGCCGCCTTGGACGCCGCGTCGAAGTCGGCGGGCAGGGCTGTGGCCTCCAGCGCGTTGACGATGGTCCTGGACGACCACTTGCCGTTGGCATGGCCGCCCATGCCGTCGGCCACGACCCACAGGCCCTCCTCGGGGCGCGCTAGGACATTGTCCTCGTTGTCGCTGCGCACCCGGCCGGGGTGGGTGAGAACCGCGTCGCGGAACCGCAGGTTTCCGTCGTCCATGACAGCTCCTTATATCGTCAAGGCCCGGGTGATCAGATCGGCGGGCGGTTGGCCGGCGGAGATATCGAAGGGCGAGACCGGTCGCCAGAAGCGTCCATGCACATCCGGCTCGTCTTCTGATTCCAGAGTTTGAAAGACATCTTGCGCTTTGGCCACCATCGCGTCGATGTCCGCGCCCTTTTCGAACGCGCGGTAGATCTCGTTCTCAGCCGCCTGGGCGACCTGCTCGCGCGCCGACGGCGCCGCCTCGGTGCGGACGCCCAGAACGACGATGAAGCGCCGGCCCGCCGCGTCGATCGAAGCCGTCAGGGCGCCGGTGGCCCACCCAGGTCCGAAGGCGCTGGGCCCGAAGGTGAAGCGGACCGGCAGGGCGGCGTCGTGCCGGTCTTCGAACGCGTCGCCGAACTCCGCGCGCGCCGCCTCAAGGCCGGCGCTGGACCAGGCGTCCCAGGTCTCGCGCTCGTCGGCCGTCAGACCGCGCGAGACGAAGTCGCCATGCGCCGGCAACTTGCCGAACGCGAAGACGCGCGGGGGGCTCACAGCTTCCCCGGGCATCGGAACGACCACAGACCCCCGCGGCCGAACGGGTTCTTGTCCGATGGCAGGCCGACCTTGAGGGAGAAGTACTGCGCGCCCTGGCCGAAGGTCGCCTTCAGCGTCGTCGGGCCCGCATTCTCCTTCTGGGCGGCGTCCATCAGGTGGAACAGCGCCCACGGCCCCTGGGCCTCGAAGCGCCGAACCTCCTTGGCGCCAGAATAGAGCACCAGGCGGGCTTCCGGCAGGCTGGAGATGGACCACATCACCGGCTTGGCTCCGACAGTGCTGGGCTCGAAGCGATAGGTGGTTCCGGCCGCGGAGAACTCAGCGGCGGTGATCGCGCCGCCGAAGCCGGCCGCCTCGACCTTGAGCGGCAGGCCGGAGGTGAGGAGGTCGCGGATCTGGGCCGCCTTCTGGAACTGCTCGGCGCTGGTCGGGTCGAAGGTGGCGGCGATCGGATCCTCGTTACGCCACCGCCAGACCGGTCCCGACGTGACCAGCAACGGCTGGAGGCGGTCGCGCACCAGGCTGTCGAACTGGCCGTTGAGACCGAAGACCTGCAGCATCTCGCCGGTCGCGCCGTCGTTGCGCGCCGCGCCGTAGAAGGGGTAGCGGTTCTCGCTGGCGGTGCGGCACGCGCCGGCCAGGCCGGAAGCGTATTCCTGGGCGATGGCGTTCTGGGCCGAGGACACCGCCGCGCCCTTGCCCGTCCGCGTCGCCTCGGTGACGAAGCCTTGCAGTTGCGGCGGGGCGACCACGCCGGCGGTGGCGACCTGGCCCAGGGCCGAGGCCAGTTCACCCTGCGCCGAGACGCCGCCCAAGCCGCCGCCCGCCACGCCCGCGGCCATGTTCGCCGAGGCCGCCTGTTTCACCGCGGCGAGGAACTCGTCGATCGGCGCGGCGCCCTTGCCATCGCCGACATAGTCCGCCAGCGGACGGAAGTAGCCGGTGATGGTCTTGCCGGCGTCGACGCCGCCCGTCTCCAGCACCGCGCCGCCGACGATCTTGGCGGCGGCCTTCAGCTTGCTGGGCGCGCGGATCGGCGGCGGCTTGCTGAAGGTGGTGTTCTTGCGCACCTCCAGCAGCAGCACCTTCAGAGGCGACGGCGTGCGCGTGAAGGCCCCGAGGGCGGCCGGATTGGAGAAGTAGTCGGCCGGCTTGAGGCCCTGCACGACACCGTCCCACGCGGCGATGTATTCCTTGGCGTATAGGGCGGCCACGCCCGGTCGGACCTGGGTGATCTGGCTGCGGATCGCCGCCTTGTCGGCGTCGCCGCCCATGACCCAGAGGTCCTTCTCCAGATCCGCGGCGACGGTCTGCAGGCCCGGCTGGTAGGCGCGCTCGAAGCCCGCCCGCGTGAAGAAGTAGGGCACGTTGGTCTGCAGGACCGAGTCGCCGTTCAGGAAGGCCTGTCGGTCGCCGCTGGCGAGCACGGTGTCGGCGCGCCAGTCGGGCTGGTCGCTAGCCGAGGCCTTCTGGCGAAGGATGGCGTAGGCCCGGTCAGCCAGCGACAGGGTCTGGATCGAGGCGCGCGTCGACTCGATCAACGCTCCATCGAGCGGCGCCTCGCGCCCGGGCCAGACGCGGCCCAACTGCGGATCGGCCAGCATGGCGTCCAAGTGCGAGGCCAGCTCGGCGCGCACCTCGGCCCGATCGTCGCCGGGCAGCACGGTCTCGGCCCAATCCTCGGTCACCCACGCCTTGACGGCCTTGGCGTCCAGCGGGCCCAGCCCGCCCAGCATGAGATAGACCTTCAGCGGCTCGTAGACCTTGAGCGGCTCGCGGGCGTGCTCCTGCATGTAGCGTTCGAGGCGCAGGAGCAGGCGCGGCAGCAGGATGCGCTGCAGCGAGTCGAGATAGGCCTGTTTGGCCGCCTTGGCGTGGCCGCCCTGGAAGAGACCCCAGCGCGCCATCAGGGGCGGACCGCCCTTGGCCTGGTCGCCGTAGCCGCGCGGCAGTTGGCGCAGGGCTCGGATCAGGGACAGGGCCTGTTCGAGATCGGGGTCTCCGTCGCGCACCTCCACGAGATCGACGCCCGTGTCACGCACCTCGGCGCTGATGTTCTGGGCGCCGGATAGCAGACGATCTTGCAGGTCGCGGTTCCGGGCGAAGCTGACGGTCCACAACGACAGGATCGCCACTGAGGCCAGGGCGATCGCACTGATCCCGCCGATCAAGGCGTTGCGCCGGCGCGCGCGCGCCTGGGGCGAGGCCTGCACCAGCCCGGCCTCGGCGAAGATCACCTCCTTGAGGAGTCGATTGAGGAAATAGGCCCGTCCGGCTTGGCCGGCGCGCAGAGCGGCGGGGGCGTCATAGACGGCCGCGACGTCGCCGAGGATGCGATCCAGCGGCGCGCCTTCCTGGACGCCGCTGGTGAAATAGAAGCCGCGCAGCTTGGCCGGCGCGTCCTGCTCGGCGACCAGCGCGCCATCGAGGAAGCGGGCGAGGCGCGTGCGAAGTGACGCCACCTGAGCCGGGAAGCCGAGGATCAGGCTGCGCCGATGTGGATCGGTCTCCTCCTGCAGGCGTTTGGCGACGCGGTCGGACAGGGCCTGGACGATGGCGTCGAATTCGGCCAGCAGGCCTTCCAGGTCGTAGGCGCTGTCCAGCGGCAGGCTCGCGCCCAGCACCGCGCGGCGGCCTTCGACATCCAGGTCCTCGAAGAACTCGCCGAAGCCCGCCAGCAGGTCTGCCTTGGTGAACAGCACATAGACCGGCGCCGAGACCTCCAGCACGCGACGCAGTTCGGCCAGGCGGTGGCGCACGGCCATGGCGTGATCGTCAAGGCCCGGGCGATCGGCGTGCAGAATCTCGTCCAGCCCGATGGCCACCAGCACGCCGTTGATCGGTTGCAACGGCCGGGTCCGGCGCAACAGGCCAAGGAGGCTCTCCCAGCCCTTCTGATCGACGGCGGCGTCGGAGGTCTGGGTCGTGTAGCGGCCGGCGGTGTCCACCAACACCGCCTCGTCGGCGAACCAGAAGTCCAGGTTGCGGGTGCCGCCGACGCCCTTGAGCGCGGCATCGGCGAAGGGGAAGCGCACGCCCGACTTCAGCAGGGCGGTGGTCTTGCCCGCGCCCGGCGGCCCGATGATCACATACCAGGGCCGGGCGTAGAGGTAGTCGCGCTGGTCGCCAGCCGCCGTCTTCAGCTTGGCCAGGGCCGCGCGCATCCGGCCTGACAACGCCTCGGCTTCGACATCGCCGGGGGAGGGGGCGGAGAGTTCGGCGACAATGGCGGCCGACGCCTTACGGGCGTGCAGGATGCGCAGCGTGGCGAAGACGCCCCAGACGGCGGCGACGCCAACGGCCAACAACAGCCGGACCCACCAGGGCCGCAGGAACGGCGCCAGTAGCGGCAGGACCAGGACGAACAGGACAATGGTGAGGATCGCGGCCAGGCCGGTCAGCAGCCACCAGTTCAAAAGGAAACGCTTCATTGCGCCTGTTCACCACGCGGAATGACGATCTCGACCCGGCGGTTCAGCGCCTTGCCAGCCGCCGTGGCATTGGGAGCGATAGGCTGGCTGTCGCCGAAGCCTTCGGTGCTGGCGCGCGCCTTGTCGCTGAGCTGGTCGCGGACGATGCGGGCGGCCGCTTCGGCGCGCGCCTTCGACAGGGCGAAGTTGTCCGGGAAGGTGACGCTGACCAGTCGATCGGTGTCGGCATGGCCTTCCACGCGCACCGCGCCGCGTTCGGGTTCGACGGCCAGGCCGATCCGGGCGAAGAGTTTGTCGGCGTTCGGCTCCAGCTTGTCGGAGCCCGACTTGAACAGCGTACCGATCGTCGTCCGCACCCGGATGGACTTGCTGTCCTGCTCGACGGCGACCAGGTGCTGGGCGATCTCCGGCGCCAGGAAGGCGCGGATCCGCTCAAGCTGCGTGCTGGTTGGCGTCGGCGGCGGCGCGGCCTGCCGCGACAGGCGCAGCGGCTGGTCGGGGTTGATGGCCTTCAACGCGGCCAGGGACGGCTCCCCCGTCTGCATCAGCACGACGCGGAGCAGGATGAAGGCCGCCAGGAGGACGCCCAGGGCGATCGCGCCGGCCAGGGCCAGGACGGCCCAGAAGCTGACCCGGGCGGCGGGCGTCGGGTGGCCTCGCCAGCGCGGGGTCAGTTCGGTCTGCGACAGACCACGCGTGTGGTCCAGGGCGGCGTAGGCGCTGGCCATGATCTCGTGGAGCTGGCGCTTGCCGTCGGGCGAGACGCGATAGCGGCCCTCGAAGCCCGCGGCGAGACAGGCGTGATAGAGTTCGATCAGGTCGGCGAACTGGGCGGGACGCGCCAGCATGTCCTCCAGCAGGCGCCAGAAACGGTCCCCACCGATATTCTCGTTGAAGGCCTGGACGACGAGGCTGCGGCGGGCCCATTCAGCGCCGTCGGCCGCTTGGCCGGGCAGGTTCTGGGCGACGTCATCGACGGTGGCGCTGACGGCGTACAGGGCGCGCTGCCGGGTCTCGGCGTCGTAGTTCGCCGCGTGCAGCGCCTTGTCGAAGGCCGCGACGCCGGCCGAAGCGCTGCGGTGCAGTTCCGGCAGGTCGATCCGCACGCGTCCAGACCGGACGCCGATGATCAGAGACAGCACCGGCGCGGCCGCCAGCATCATTGGGTTCCGCGCCCGGGCGGCTGGCGGGGGCAGGGGAATGTCGTCGTCGCCGGCGGTTCGAGGGCGCCGGAGCGGGGCGGATGGGGGCGAGAGGTTCCCGGCATAGGCCGGGCTGAACGCGGGCGAGGGCGGCGAGCCGGCCGCCCGCAGGTTCTGCAAGGGCGACGGCCGGAACACGGTCTTGTTCGGGTTCTCGGGGTCTTCGTCGCCGTTCATCGGCCGTTCCCCTTCACGCACCAGAGCTCAAGCTTCAGCTCGGGCCAGTCGCCGGCGACGTGCAGGCCCAGGGCCGCGGCGCTGGCGAAATCGCGCCAGTCGGGAACGGAGCGGTCGAGCTCGAAATAGACGTAGCCTGGAATGACCCGCAGCTGGGGCGGCGGCGTCGGCGTGTGGCGCAGCGGCACGCCGGGTAGGGCTGAATCGACGATCTCGCGCATCTTCTGGACCGCGCCGATCTTGGCCACGGACGGGAAGCGGCCGCGGATGTCGTCCAGCGACGCGCGGGCGTTCACGGCGAGATAGAAGTAGCCGTTCTTGTAGAGGTTATGGTCGGTGATCCGCGAGGTGTAGGCGCCCGGTCCGGCCATCTGCAGCGGAAGCTGGATCGCCGAGCGGTCGAACACCGCCGAGAGCGCCGACTGCAGGACCTCGAAGACCGGCTCGAAGGTCGGCTGCAGCTTTTCGTGGACGTAGTCGGGAAACGGCGGCGGCCGGCGGTCGGGGCGGGTCAGGGTGGCCAGTTCGCCGGCCATGCCCAGGAAGGTCTCGTAGAGGCGTTCGGGATGTACGCCGGGCAGGGCGGCCAGATGGCGCAGCTGAGGTGTCCAGCGGTTCAGCGTCTGCAGCAGCAGGAAGCTGGCGAAGGTCTCGGCGCCGCCGTCGGTAGTCTCGACCGCGCGCAGCGCCAGCTCGTCGATGCGCTGGGCCGCTCGGCCAATGATGTCGCTGAGGAAGCCCGACAGGCGGCGACTGGCCTGGATGTCCAGCGCCGGCGGGATGTAGCGCTCGTCGAACACCAGCCCGCCGTTGTGAACCTCGCGGATGCGCGCCAAGCCGAGCAGGACGCGGCCATAGGTCTGGTCCTGGGTGACGCCGAAGGCGAGGTTCGGGCGCGCCACCTCGATGGGCTCCTGTCCGCGTTCCTCGGAGAAGGCGTCGGTGACGTCCTCCTCATCGACCAGATACCGCACGGCGGCGGTGTCACGCTCCTCGCGGCCCTTGAACTCCACGGCGCCGGCCTGCCGGGCGGGCAGGGTCAGATAGACGACGACGTCCCGGGCGTCGGCGGGGATGTCGAGCGGCGGCGGCGGCGGCAGGTCTCCGGGAATCGAGAACGGCGCCCCATCCGGCAGCACGCCTGACATCGACTCGACCGCGAACTTGCCCAGGGCGGCCAGGTCCGCGTTGATCTTGAGTTGCGATACGCCCCAGGGATAAGGACGCAGGCCGCTGGCCCTGGCTGTAATCAGCGCCTCCAGATAGCGATCCTGCTGTTGGAAGTGCTGTTGTCGAAGGAAAAGACCTTCGCGCCACGCGACGCGGCTGTCGCTCTGCATACGCTTCCCTCGTTCCCCTGGGGGTTGCACTTAAACACTAGTCGGTAGAGCTAAGGAAGCCGAATTTCCCAGATATAGACCCTGGTTTGCCCGCCCCGCGAAGCTATGCTTTGGGAAACGCAAGCAAAGAGAAACGGATGCATCGCCGGTCAGAAGACGAAACATCTTTCGATCCCCGTCGCTGGGTGAGGAAAGCTTCTGTGAAATCCGAATCGTCGCCGGAACAATCAAGCTTGGCCGTAAAAAGCTTGACCGTAAGGCGTCGTGGACTTGTCATGATTAGCGGCGCGTTAGGATTGATCGTAGCCGGAGGGGCGGGGTGGTTGCTGTGGCGCGGAACCGCCAAGCCGGCGCGGCCTCAACCTTCGGTCGCCGCACCGGCGGCGTCGCAGGGGTTGCGGCGGGCTTTCGCGATCGCGCGTGTCCAGGATCTGGCCGCCGCGCTGGTCGCGGAGGGGGTGAGCCAAGATCGAGCGATCAAGCTAGGTCTCGTTGCGAACGAGAAGCTGGACGCCTCCCCGGGACAGCTGCGGGTGACATTGCGCTTCCGCACTGCCCATCCGGGTGTGGTCGAGGACGTCGAACTGCGGCGCGCCGACGGCTCGGGCCTGCTGCTGCGCGGCGACGGCGCGGGCATGGTCGAGGCCGGGTCGTTGAAATCCGATCGGACTGTCGAGGTCAAGGTCGTGCGGGGCGAGATGGACGCCAACAGCTTCTACTCCTCCGCCGTGGCGGCGGGCGTGCGGGACTCGTTGATCGACGACTTCGCCGCCGCGTTCGCGTTCGACTTCGATTTCCAGCGCGAGATCAAGCCAGGCGACATCTTTGAGGCCGCGTTCGAGCGCCAGGTTGACGGCGAGGGGGCTGTGGTCGGCAGCGAGCGGCTTGTCTACGTCTCGCTGCAGACGGCGACCAAGTCTCGCGCCCTCTACGCCTTCCAGCCGCCCGGCGATGTCCGGCCAAGCTGGTTCGACGGCAATGGCGTCAGTGTCGTGCGCGGGCTGATGCGGACGCCGGTGAATGGGGCGCGGATCACCTCCAGCTTCGGGCCGCGTCTGCATCCGGTGTTGGGCTATACCCGGCTCCACAAGGGGACGGACTTCGCCGTTCCGGTAGGCTCCGCGGTCTATGCGTCGGGTGACGGGGTGGTCGAGTTCGTCGGGCCTCACGGCGGGCACGGCGAGTTCATCCGCATCCGCCACAAGGGCGAGCTGGAAACCGCCTACGCCCACCTGTCGCGGTTCGCGCCGGGCGTCGTCGTCGGGGCGACAGTGCGCCAGGGCCAGCCGATCGCTTTCTCCGGCAATACCGGCCTCTCGTCCGGGCCGCATCTGCACTACGAAGTCATCGTCAAGGGCGTCCAGGTCGATCCGATGGGCTTCCGTCTCAACGAGGGGCGAGCCATCAATGGTCAAGCTTTGAAGGCGTTTCATCAGGAGCGCGACAGGATCGATAGCCTGCGGGCGGCGCAAAACGGGTAAGTCGTAAAAAGGTTCCGAGAGTTTTCTTCGAAAACATCAGCAAGCTTTGCTTTAACTGATTTGGCACCATCTAGTTGAGCAATATGAAGTTTCTTAAAAATACAACAAAAGGTGGTTGATCTGTATTGAGTGTGCTGAGTGCTGACGCTAGGCTCCCGCGACCTCTGGCCAGCGAGAGAGAGTATGATTGTCATCATCGATGGAACCGGACCGAGCGACGACAAGGAGTATGCGAAAGAGATGGGGAACTCCTTCCCCAGCCAGATAGCCAAGCAAGTTGTTGGAAGTACTTATTTTCGAGGGCCATCGCTGACGGGTAGCGAGGTGTCGCAGATCGCCGACCGCGCCGTCGGCGCAGCGCAGGGCGGGTCGGGTCCGATCATGCTGGTGGGCTACAGCCGCGGAGGCTGCACGGCGATCATCACCGCCAAGCGGCTCAAGGCGCAGGGCAAGCGCGTCAAGGCGATGTTCCTGTTCGACGCCGTCGATATGCAGACCAGCGAGCTGGGCCTGTCCCAGACCATTCCCGACAATGTCGACTTCGTCGCCCACGCGCGCACGGCCAGAAGCGTAGCCTTCTGGATCCGCAATCCGGTGAAGTCGCGGTTCTACTTCTACAACACGGGTCGCTGGCTGGATGGCCACGGCACTCTGGAAGAGAAGAAGTTCACCGGCACGCACGGGGCCGCCGGCGGCGTGCCTTGGGCCGACGTCGTCGGTGATCGCGCCTGCGCCCTGGCGGTCGCCGAGTGGATGAGCGGCCAGCTGAAGTCCCAGGGTGTCAACGTCACCTTGAAGGCCTGATCCGGCAAAGTCGCTTCTTCAGAGAGGTGCTCCTTGAGTCCCTTCGATATCAGCGTCCAGGAAGCCCAGTCGTTCGAAGGCGGGCTCTTCCGTTTCACCACGATCGCCGGGCCTATTCGCCTGGTGCGGTTCAGCGACTCTGGCCGGGGCGCGAACGGCCGCCTCGGCCGGTTCTGGCTCTATGGTAGCGAGGTGGCCGAGATCCTGGCCGCAGGCCCGTCGGGCAAGCACCTGGTCAAGGAAGTCAGCCAGAGATGGGCCGTCTGCGACGATTGGGGCGACAAGGGCCTGGTCTGGTTCATGGATGTGCCGCGTGGTCAGGCCGTTCCGGCCTGCTGGGGCGCGACCAAGTTCCAGCCCAAGGTGTCGGCCGCCGAACAGGATCGCGGCGGGCGCGCCACGCGGCGATCCTATGCCGGCGGCTCCATCCAGTTGATCATCCCGGTCAGCGACACCGGCCGCAATCCCGATCCGTGGCTGACGTCGCTGATCTCGGGTCCGGTCGCCAGCGACAAGCTGGTCACGGCCGCCGACCGTTATCTGGCGGCCTAGGGCAGTTTAGGGCGGCTGACTCCGAAGGCTGGCTCGATAGGGCAAGGTGCCAGGCCACTTGCATCAACGTTTGGATGCCGCGACGCCGCTCATGTCGCCCCAAAGCGAGTTCGCCCACCAAGGTGCTTTGGGCCTATTCTCCAAGTAGAAAGGCGAGCGCGGCGTCCCTGTCGGCCTCCGCCACGACGCCGAGGACATCGCGACGGATTTCAGCTCGCATCTCTTCCGAGACTTCGAAATCATCGTCATCCTCGTCGAACAGGTCACCGCCGTGCTCCGCTACGAAATACTGGATCCAGGAGGCTAGCAGGGTGAGGAAGGCGAGGAGGTCGGGGGCGAGGCGTGCAAAAGTCCATGTCCCAGCGCCGTGGCGGGAGTAGCAGATCGAACCGTCCTGTCCGACGCTGACCGGACTACCCGTCCACGCGGCGATGACAAAGCGATCGGCGGGCCAGGTGGCGATCGGCTCACCGGTGATTCCGTGGAAACGGTATCCGGCCTGGCGGTCCGAAAGTTCGTCTAGGCCATAGAAATAGAGATCCTCGACGATCCAGGGCAGATGGAACGTCTTCGGATAGCCCAGTGGAATGATCTCTGCGGCGAGCGTCGGCCCGAAGACCGTTGTGCAAAGCCGAGCCACGTCGCCTTCGGGCTTCTTCGGCGCGATCGTGAGGTCGGCTTTTCTGGCGGCGGGGACGAGGTCGGCAAGGGCGTCGGCATATGACATTGGCCTTTCTCCTTAGAAGCAGGCGCCTAGCCGCCTGCGCCAATGTTCGGAGCTGTCACCCCACTCGTCCCAGGAGATGTGGATTGGACTCGACACCGGCCTGGGCTCAATCGAAGCGGTTCAAGAAGCGGCTGGCGAGATCGGGCGCGTTGATACGCGAGACCGAAGCGTTCTCGATCTCTTCGGCGGCGTCGCTGTCCGTGACCGTAACGAAAGCCGTGACATCCGCGAGTCGCTCGCTCAGCGTCTCCTTGACCGCCGCCAGCGCAGTGGTCATCGCTTCGATAAGATTGCCGAAGTAGCTGTCGAAATCCGACTTCTCCTGCCGCGCGAGCAGCGCGTTCACCCGGAGAAAGGCAGCCCTGTCCCAGCCTTCCACGACCCATTCGGCAGACGCCCAGCGATGATAGATTTCATCCTCAGGCGAGTTCGGCTCGTCCTCGGCTTCAGCGGCCAAATGCGCCCGATAGCCTTCTTCGGTGTTTGCGGCCATCGAGACGTTTGCGCCGTCATCGGACGTGAACAGAGCCAGCGCATACAGGTGCTCTTTATCATATCGAGGCAAGAGCGCCCCAATCGCCTTGAGTGTGGATGATTGAATTTCTTCAGAAATTTCTTTCCAATTCACAACTCATCTCCGCGAGGGCGACAACCTGCGTTTTTCGGACAGCTGGGAGATGGGGCCGAAGACGTGGGGCTGAGCGACCTAGTTCTGCTGCAATGGTTGCTTGAACTCACCGGCGAGCGTTGGCGGATTCAGGCGATTGGCGGACCGCTGCTCGACCGCTTCGGCCTCTTCGCTGTCGGAGATCGTCACGAATAGGGTGACGCCGTCGAGCGCCTGCGCCCGCTCGGCTCGCAGATGGGTGAGCGCATCGATCATCGCGTCGATGAGGCGGTCGAAATAGACGCTGAAATTCTCGGTTCCATTGAGGCTCGCCGCGGTGAGGTCGCTGTTGACGTCCGCGAAATGGTCGTCGCCGAACATTTCGTACCGCCACTCCGCGGGAGCCCAGCGCAGATACGCCAAGTAGTCCGGAGTCATGTCTTCGATTTCGGCCTCGGAGGCGCGTTTCTCGGCATATCCCTCTTCGGTATTGGCGCAGAATCCAACGCTCATGCCGTCATCCGCTGTATGAAGACAGATTGCATAGAGGCGCTGCCCTTCGATAGACGAAGTCAAGGCATCAGCCGCTGCGATTGTCGCCGCCCGGAGCTTCTCTACTTCCGCATTCCAGTTCACGCGTGCGTCCTTTCGATCACGGCCAGCCGAACACGTCCTGGCCAATCTGCTGCAGCTCGGTCTTCATAGCCGTTGTCGCATCGGCCTTGGGCAAGTTTTGCGCCGAAACACGAGCATCGGCCGCTTCCAACCGGGAGGCCACCGTGCGCGCATTGGCGACGCTGTGGCCCTTGTTGGGGGCCCACATAAGGGCGTCGGGGTCATTGACTCCGTCGATGCCGTATTTCGACAGGACGCCCCGGCTGCGGGCAAGCGCCGACTGCATCGCCGGATTGTTGGCGAACGGGCCCTTGTAGACAATGTGGTGCGCGTGCGGGCGAGGCATGCCTGCGGGTGGCGACGTCCCGGTCTTGTTGGCGAACCATTGGCCCCAATTGCATTCGGCCAAGCCGAGGGGGTCCATCCACCGCACGGGATCATGTACGTAGGCATGGGTTCTCAGGCCCCCGCTAACCCCGATGGGGTCGGGCGACAGATACTGTCCGGTCTCCGGGTCGTAATAGCGGTTTAGGTTGTAGTGCAGGCCACTCTCGGCATCCTCCCACTGGCCCGGGAAGCGCAGGGCGCATGACGTTTCGTCCGTCTCGCGCCCGGCTTCGCCATGCCGTTCGCGCATCAGGTCGCGCGCTGTGCGTGTGCGGCCCCATAGCTCGGGCTCGGCGCGCCAGCGGCACGTTCCTTCCGCATTGAACAATGCGCGAGGCGCGCCGATCTGGTCGGCGAGGATCGGCAGAAGTTCCGTATCGCCGCATGCGGGTGCGCCGTCGTCTCCGGCGCCGACCAGTTCCTTGGCGAGCGGGCGCACCCCATCCGGCTCGAAATGCCAGCGTTCGATGCAGAGCACATTGGAGCCGGCAGAGCCGTCGCCGCCACGATGCCACGCCTCGGCGATGGCCTGACCCTGCCACACATAGTCCACGCGGCGATTGGGCTCGTCGAGGAGCACCTTGCCCACCCGGCGCCCGAACGCGTCGTAGGTGTAGCGCCAGCGCGCGCCGTCGGGCGTCTCCAGCCCCACGAGGCGGTCGAACCCGTCCCAACGGTAACGCCAGCGACGCGGGCGGAAACCGGCTTGCGTGAGCATGCGCTCGGTCATGCGCCCGCGCGCGTCGTAGCGGAACCGGTTGGGTCCCGCCTCGACCACGCAGTCGCGCCAATAGCGGTGCTCGCCCGCCAGGCCCTCGGCGAGGTTCATCAACGCGTCGTAGCGATAGGTTTCGCGGCCGCCGTTGCGCTCCACCGCCACGGCCTGGTCGCGCAGGTCGTAATGATAGCGCGTCACGCCTTCGCCCGCCGCCGAGCCGGTCTCCGCGGCCCCCGCCAGGCGGCCGAGACGATCCCACTCGTAGCGGCGCGCCAGGGCGTCGGGCTCTTTCCGCCCGGCCGCGAAGACGGTGACGCCGCCCGCGCGCTGCTCCGCCAGCCGCCCGCCCAGATCGTAGCGCTGGCGAAGCTGGAACGCGGTCGGCGTACCGATCGCGGCCAGCTCGCGCAGCGTCTCGAGCCCGCTCGCATCGTGGGCGAAGCGCAGCGCGTGGCCGTTGCTTTCGTAGCGCGTGAGCAGCCCGGCCTCGTCGAACGCCAGCGCCGTCTCGCCGCTAGGGCTGGAGCGGCCCACGCAACGCCCCGCCTCGTCATAGCGATAGGCGACCACGATCCCGTTCTGCTCCTCGCGGGCGAGCCGGCCCTTGCCGTCGTAGGCCAGCGAGACATCGGCGATCCGCCGCGGCGCGCCATCGGCCATGATCCAGGTGCTGGCGCCGACCAGCCTGTCGCGATCGTCATACCGATACGAGATCGCGTCTTCGCCCGCGATCACCCGCGCGATGCGGTCTCGCGAGTCCCACTCGAAATGCTGTTCCGCCCCGTCCGGCATCCGCTTGCTCTGGATGCGGCCGAGGACGTCGCGGTGATAGAGCGTCTCGCGGCCCGCCCAGTCGAGCTGGGCGGAGAGCCGCCCGGCGGGATCATATTGGAAGCGCCATTGCTGTCCGACAGCGTCGGTGATCGCCGCCAGGCGGCCCGCGCCGTCATAGGCGAATTGCGTCGTGGCGCCGAGTGGGTCGATGATCTCACGCAACGTGTCGAACGCGCCATGGACGAAGCGGACGGTTTGCCCGTCGCTCCGGATGCGGGCCTTGATCAGTCCTTCGCCGTCGTAGGCGAAGCGCATCTCCCCGCCATCCGGCGTGTGCGAATGACTGATCGCGCCGCGCGGATTATCGGGCGAGGACTGGTACGCCCATTGACTGGTCCGTCCTGCGGGGTCGGTGAGCGCCAGCAGGCGTCCCATCCGATCCCACTCGTAGCGCGTGATCCGGTCGCCAGGATCATGGCGGACGAGGGGACGGCCGGCTGCGTCGTTTTCCCAATGCGTGGCGCCAAACCCGGCGAGTTGCTCAAGGACCAGTGCGCCGCGCGCGTCATATTCCGCATGGCCAGAGGTGCCGCTGGCTTCCTTCCACGCGACGATGTTGCCGCGCGCATCGCGGGTCCAACTGGCGGCGCCGTCAGGCCCCTCGAAACCGACCAGCGCGCCCCAGCGGTCATAGGCCCAGCGGGTGTTGCGTCCGGCCCAATCGGTATCATCGATCAGGCGCCCGTCGCCGTCGTAGGCGAAGCGCGTCTCGCGGCCGGCGGGATCGATCCGTCGCTGCAATCGCTCGAGCGAGTCCCATTCGCTGATCGTGCGCGCGCCGAGCGGATCCTCCTCCTCGACGACCAGGCCGTTGTCGTCGTAGCGGAAGCTGGAGACCGCCCCGGTGGCGTCGACATAGCGCGAGCGGCGCTCCTCCGGGAAATAGAGGAAGCGATCGTTGAACATCCCTTCGCCGGTGTGCGTGCCGACGACCCGGCCGGCCGAATCGTAGGCGATCTCCACCTCGGTCAGGCCGCTGTCACGCCATCCGTTCAGCCAGCCTTCGGACGTGTAGCGATAATGGAATTCGCCGGTGAACGCGCCCACCACATTCAGTAGGCGCCCGTCCGTATCATAGTCGTAGCGTACGAGCGGCTCGCGCTCGCCTTCTATCGACAGCGTCATCAGCCAGCCCTGCGGCGTCGTTTGCACGTTGAACATCGTGCCGTCCGCATGGCGGATCTTCGTCAGGCGCCCCTTGGCGTCGCGATAGAACAGGATGCGGTTGCCGTTGCGATCCTCGATCCCCTCCAGTTCAAGGGTCCCCGCGTCGCCGGCGGGCGCGAAGAGCAGGAACTGCTGGGTGCGGCTGTCGAACAGGCGAAGCTGGTCGCGCGTGCCGGTCAGCCAATAATAGGGCGCCTTGAGGTGGCGGGCGTCGATCTGGAACGCGCTGCCGATCGCGAACAACAGCCGCTGGCCTTCCGCATCCTCGAGCAGCGCCGTGCCCGCCTTCTGGTCGAGCAGCACCCGCTGCGACCAATTGCAGATCCAGCGCGGGCCGAGCATGCCCTCCACCTGCATGCGCCCAGGATAGGTCCGCTCCAATCGCAGGGGCAGGATGCCAGGATAGTGGAAGTCGGTCCGCTGGTCGGCGTAGTCGCCTGTGACGATATCGACCGGCTCGCCGAACAGCCGCCGCAGCCTGCCGTCCAGCAACCCGCCCTGGCGCACGGCCGACCGCATGCCCACGACCTCGGCCACCGAGAGCAACAGCTGCTCGGCGATCGACAGTTCGGCGTCGGGGGTTCCGTAGCTGCCGGTCGTATCGTCGCCGAGCACGGTGTCGCAGCCCTGTTGGACGACGGCATCGCACGACAGCTTGTGGCCGATGCGCGCCATCGGCAGGCCGTTGATGAAGATGGTCTTGCTACCCTCGATGATCAGCGAGGGGACCGACGGATGCTTGGTGCAGGCGGCTATGTCGGTGACGCGCGCCGCGGGCTTGCCTTCGAAGAACACATTGAGAGAGCCGCTGGCGATCGGGCCGGACAGGGTGGCCATCTTGGCGCCTGCGCCCGCGATCGCGGCGGTGACGAACCCGCCCGCCGCGCCGGCGCCGAAGGCGACCGCCGCGCCCACGAGCGGCGCGGCCATCCCGGCCGTACCGATGATCGCGGCGGCGCTCACCGCGACAAGGGCCCCGACGACGATACCGGCGGCTATGCCGGCGAGCAGACCCGCAAAGGCGTTGCTATGCGCGATCTGGTGCGTGACGTGCGCGGCCTGTTTCCCAGGGCCCGCGAGGCGCTGGGCGCCAAATTGCTGCGCGACCCAGAACGCCCCTTCGTCGGCATGGACCTGCTCGGCGATCCATGCGCCCGCCATGGCCCCCGCGATCGGTGCGGCGACACGGCCGCCAAAGCATTTCAGCGCGGTCAATCCGCCCGAGCTGTAGGCCGAATAGGCCCCCGCGGCCACGATGCCAGCGGAGGCGACGTGCCCCGTCGTTGCAATCGCCGACACCGTGCTCGCGTTGCTCGTGGCCGCGGTGCGCTCGCCAAGCTCGCGTAGCTTGTCGTGGGCTATGGGGGTCGCGTCGGTCACGGGGCGAAGGTGAACGACATGATCGCCGAGATCAGCGCGTTTCGCGTTTCCTCGTCGCGTCCGCCCGGGATCGATCCAGTGAAGGTGAGTACGGCATTGGCTTCGTGCAGCACCAGCGCCATGACCTGATGGATGGGTTTGCCGTCGCTACGCCAGCTGAGCTCCATAAGCTGAGCCTCGCGACCATCGACCTGACTGGTCGTGTCGGCGAAGATCTCGCATCCCGCCAGTTGCGCCATGAAGTTCTGGCGCATCTGAGCGACATAGTCGTGGAAGGTCATGCCAAGCGGTAGACGGTCCCTCGCGATGACAAGATTTGCGCCATGCGCCTTGGCGCCCATCGGCAAAAGCACGTTGACGCTCTGATCCTGCCATTCGGAGGCCAGTGTTAGAGATCCTTCGGCGATCCGATACACTTTTTGCGTCCTATTGGTGCGATGTGAACCCCCTATACCTTGGGGCGCAAAGGTGGCCTATCCCAATTCGGGAGCGGAAATGACCGACTAGAAAGGTCTTGTCGCTGACGAGGGATATCCGCGCTTTGAGATATGAAGAGTTCGCAAGGCTAAGCTTTCCACGTTATCTCAAGCTGCTCACGGCAAACTCGTATTCTCGACAGCCTACAGGCCGGCGAAGCGAGCGCCTGCCGATGATCTTGACGCGACGTGATGGCGAAGCACAAGCTGTGCTGTAGGACTTATTTGATCTGTCCTGTTATCGACCCTCCTGATCGCCGATTTCCTGGAGGGAGATCGGCCGCGGCTCGGAAAGCTCGACCAACCTCACCAACGGATCGCCTCGACCAATTGGCGATGAGGCGGCGGGCGTCGCTGGGCCCCGCGGGGGATCCTGTGTCTATCGATGTGGCGCGAACCAGGACGGGCGCACCACGAAGTCCAGGTCCAGCGGGTCGGGCGCGCCCGGATAGTAGTCGGTGCTGACGATCTGCGCGCCCGACCGCTCCGCCGACTTCAGGCGGCCAAGATCGTGGTTGCGGGCCTCGGTGGTGTCGGCGTCGCTGCGCGTGCGGACCAGGAAGCCCTGGGCGACCAGGGTCTTTATGTGGGCTTCTTCCGGGCGCGGATCCTGGATGTTGAACACCGCCGCCTCCGCCTGGTCCTCGGCATAGAGACCGAACAGGACGCGGCCCTGTAGCGACGGGTGGCCGGCGCGGTAGGCTTCCTCGATACGGGGATTGGCGTCCAGCACCAGCAGCACCTTGCCGCGTGCGCTGGCGGCCGTCGGCCAGCCGCCGCCGGTGACGCCCTCACGCAGGGTGGCGCGCGCACCCCGGATGTCGTCTGGCGTGACGATGCGGTCGCGGCCGAACGCCTTGATCGCGTCGGCGTCGATCCCGGCAAAGTCGGTCTCCGTCCAGAGCGGCGGGTTCTGGATGGCCGGATTGTTGAAAGGCTCTTCCTTGGTGTTGACGAAGATCAGGATCGGCTGGTGATCAGGATGGGCCTTGGACCAGGTCGCGACCTCGGCGAAGCAGTCGGACAGGCGCAGGCACAGGGTGCGGGCGTCGACGACCGGGGCGTGCAGCACCTTGGCGCCGGGCTGCTTCATGATCGCGAGCTTGGTGGGATCGTTGGCGTACGGCGCGGCATAGAGGCCGCCGGCGGTGTCGGCGTAGGGATCGAACTCCAGCTGCCGGACGCCCAGGTCCAGCTGCGCCTTGATCGGCGGGTGCCCGTACTCGACGCCGCGCGAGCGCTCGCCCATCACCTGGCGCTGGTGCGCGAGGGCGGCGGGATCGAGCTCGGGTCGATAGCTGTTGTGCGAGCCCAGCCAATGCAGGCCGTTGATCTTCGGCGCTTCGGCCGCCTGGGTTGCGAAGGCGACGACCGACAGGGCGGCGGCGAGGAACAGCGAGCGCATGGCGACCTCGTGAGAATGAGAAAAGCGCGGACCAGTCGGGATGCGACCGGCCCGCGTAAGGTGACGTCCTCTAAAAGGAGAGGGCGTTCAGGGGATGGCTTAGAACTTGCCGCGGAGCGTCAGCGAGACCGTGCGGCCCCAGTGATAGATCTCCATCGGCTGGTCGGTGGTCTTGCCGTAGGTGAAGCGGACCTCGTCGGTCAGGTTCGAACCTTCCAGGGTCAGCGCGTACTGCGGGGTGACCTGGTAGGAGAGCGAGCCGTCCAGCGAGCCGTAGGCGGCGATGTAGGACTGGGCGGTCGTGGTGCTGCCGATCGACTGCAGATAGCGCGAGCGCCAGAACCAGCCGAGGCGGGCGCTGATCGGGCCCTTCTCGTAGTAGCCGACCAGGTTGTAGCTGGTCTTGGACAGGCCCACGAGGTCGTCCTTGATCTGGCGGTTGCCGGCGAAGTAGTTCGCCTTGCTGTCCACCAGGGTCACCGACGCCTGTACGCCCAGGCCGTCCAGAAGGCCGGGTAGGAACGACAGCGACTGGTTGTAGGCCGCCTCGAAGCCGCGCACCTCGGCGTCGCCGCCGTTGACGCTGGCCGACAGCAGCACGTCGCCGCGGCCCGGCACCTGGATCGTGGTGTTCTGGGCGGTGATGTAGTTGTCCATCGTCTTGATGAACACCGCGGCGGTCACGGCCGTGGTCGGGGCCGGGTACCATTCCAGCGAGGCGTCGTACTGGTCGGCCAGGAAGGGATCCAAGTCCGGATTGCCGCCCGAGGCCGTTGGCGAGTCACGGCTGACGCTGATGCGCGGGGCGCTGTCGGTGACGTTGGGACGGTTGACGACGCGCGAAGCCGACAGGCGGCCGACCAGATCGTCACGCAGGTCGAACTTGAGGTTCAGGCTGGGCAGCCAATTCTTGTATTCCTTCAGATAGCCGACCGGCACCGGTGTCGTGCCGCTGGTCAGCGTGCCGCTGGCCAGCTGCTTGGTCTCGGCGTAGCGGACGCCCAGGTTGCCGCTGACCGGCACGCCGCCCAGGCCGAACTTGAAGTCGCCGCGCACATAGGCGCTGTGGATCTTCTGGTCGACGATGAACGAGTTGCGCAGGTCGGCCGCCGACCACGGCTGGGCCGCCACGGCCGCCGTGTACAGCTTGTCGTAGTAGGCGTTGCGGGTCGGGGTGACCCAGGTGCGCGGCGTGTTGCCGGCGAAGTCGCTCAGGAAGCCCTTATAGGGCATGGGCTCATAGAAGTTGGAGCCCAGGGTCGTCAGCGGCACATTGAGAATGTCGTTCAGCACCCAGTCGCGACGCAGGTAGGTGCGGTTCATGTTGTGCTGTTCGACGCCGAACGCGATCTTGGTCAGCGGGCTGTCGAACACCCGCGCGCCGTCCAGGCGGAAGGTCTCGTCGCTGTCGCGCGAATCCTTCCAAGTGTAGTCGAACGCCTGGCCGACGAAGTTGGCCGGGTTGGTGTAGTCGACGGTCGTGGTCAGCTGCGGGATCGACGTGTAGCCGCGCGAGAAATCGAAGCTGAGCGGCGCGAAGAACGCGATGCGGTCACGCGTCGTGGCCTTGCCGTCCGGGTGATAGCTGCGGGCGCGCGAATAGCCGTACTCGGCGTTGAACGTCCAGGCGCCGGGCGTCCAGGCCTGCTTGATGCCGAAGACCGTCAGGTCGTGACGGTTCAGGCTGGTCTCGCGCGAGGCCATCCAGCGCACGTTGTTGATCGTGCCGGCCACGACGGTGTCGCCGACGACCTTCTGGCTGCCGGCCACGAACTGCGGCGTCGCGAAGGTGGTGTCGTCCGGATAGATGTCGAGGCCGAACTCGTCGTAGTCGACGTCCAGGCGTGTCACCAGCAGGTCGACATCGGTCTGGAAGTCGCTGTTCGGCTTCCACTGGCCCGAGATCGCGCCCGAATAGAGCTTGCGGTGTTCGGTCTCGACGGTCGGGCGCGTGCGGGTGGGCGTGTAGAGGCCCGAGCCCAGCACCGAGGTGAACTTGTTGAGGTTCCAGCCGGTCTGGTACAGGCGGTCGTTGCGGACGTGGCGTTCGTCATAGAGGCCCGAGGCCAGCACGCCGATCGTCTTGTCGGCATTGGTCCAGCTGCCCAGGCCCGAGACCGACGGATCGGCCTTCTTGCGCACGTCGCCATAGGTCTCGCGCACCGAGAAGGCGGCCTTCTTGCCCAGGTCGAACGGCTTGAACGTCTTGATGTTGATGTTGCCGCCCAGGGCGCCTTCGTCCATGTCGGCGGTCGGGGTCTTCACCACCTCGATCTGCGAGATCAGCTCGGTGGGCAGCACTTCGAAGCGGAACTGACGGCCCTTGGCGCCGCCGTTCTCGATCAGGTCATTGACGGCGATCGAGCGGCCATTCAGCTCGGTATATTGGAACTGCGGGCCCAGGCCCCGGACGCTGACATAGAGGCCCGCGCCGCGCTGGCGGTCGATGGTCACGCCGGTGACCAGCTGCAGCGCGTCGGCGGCGTTGCGGGTCGGGAATTTGCCGATGTCCTCGGCGTTGACGGCGTCCAGGCCGTACTGGGCCGAGCGCTTCAGGGCGGCGGCGGCCTGCAGGCTCTTGCCGTACGAGGTGATGACGACGGCGTCGACGGCGTCGGCCGGTTCGGCGGCGGGCGCGGCCGGCGCGGCGGTGTCGGCAGCCTGGGCCTGGCCCGCGCCGAGGGCGGCGAAGGCGAGGACGGCGACGGCGCCCGCGCACGGCGCGGACAGGAACTTCGAACTGGACATGATATCCCCCGATCTTTTGCTGGGCCCGCGGGGAGGCGCGGGTCAGGGCAGAAGAACGGAAGGGCCGACGCCGGCCCTCAGTCCGCCATCGGTGAAATATTTGCGACGATCCTGTTGAAAAGTCTGGATTTTATCCGTGTCGAGACGATCTCTCGTCCGGCGACAGATTCAGGTCTCCGCCGGGCGTGAGGCGCGCACGGACCGGCAGCAGGGCCTCCAGCGCCGCGCCGACATCGTCCATCCGGCCAATGTCCAGCGAGCCGGACAGGCGCAGACGGGCGAGGGCGGGATCGGTCAGGGCGACCTTGCGGCCCGAGGCACGCGACAATCGCTCGGCGGCCTCGGACAGGCTGACATCGGCCAGCACGACGCGGCCGTCGGTCCACGCCGCGTCGGCCTTCACATCGCCAGCTCGAGCGTCGCCGCCGACGCCGACCGCGCCGACATAGCGCTGACCGGGACGCAGCAGCACGCTGGCCGCGCCCGGCTGGCTGACGCGCAGCGAGCCTTCGACCAGCGACACGGTCAGCCGATCGCCGCCGGCCACGTTGAAGCGGGTGCCCAGCACGGTCAGCGTCCGCCCCGAGGTCGCCACCTCGAACGGCCGGGTCTTGTCGTGGGCGACCTCGAAGAAGGCGTCGCCGGCGTTCAGCGAGACGTCGCGGGCGTGGGCCTTGAAGCGGGTGGTCAGGCGACCGCCGGGGCTGAGCACCACGTGGCTGCCGTCGGCCAGGGTCAGGCGCGCCGAGGCGTGGGCGGGCGCGGCATAGGTGTCGACCTGCGGCTGGACCTTCAGCACGACCCCGACGACCAGGGCGGCGGCGAGCAGGGTGAGGCCCGCGATCAGTGGCCGGCGGTCCGGCGCGGCCGGGCGGTCCAGGCGCGCCTCGCGGCGGACGTCGCGGCGCAGGGCGCGGACGGTCGGGTCATCGGCGGCCAGGCCCATGGCCAGCCACACCTCGCGCGTGCGGGCGATTTCTTCGCGGGCCTCGGCGGACGAGGCCGACCAGGCGTCCAGCGCGGCTTGCTCGACGGCGGTCAGGTCTCGGGTCAGGCTGGCCGCCATCAGGCGGCGGGGATCGAGGTCTTGGTCAGGCGTCATGCGCGGTCTCGATGGCGTCGCGCAGGCGGGCCAGGGCGTTCATCATGTGCTTCTCGACGGCGCTGAGCGACAGGTTCAGGCGCGCCGCCGCTTCCGCTTGGGTCAGGTTCTCGAAGCGGCACAGCACGAAGACCGCGCGCGCGTTCGGATGCAGGTCGTCCAGGGCAGCCACCAGCCTGGCCAGTCGCTCGCGTCCGGCCAGGGCGGTCTCGGCGCTCGGCTCGTCGGCGGGGAGGGCGGGATCGACCTCGACATGGCGTCCGCGCTGGCGCGAGCGCTGGTGACGTTCGTGGTCGACCAGGGCGTTCGAGGCGACCGTGAACACCAGCCCGTCCGGATTGCCCCAGTGCAGGCGCGAGAACCGCTGCGACAGCCGCATGAAGACCTCCTGCGTCAGGTCCTCGGCGTCCTCGACCCCGACCGACCGGCGCTGGAAGAAACGCAGCAACGGACGACGATAGCGCGACACCAGCGCCTCGAAGCGCGGCGCCTCCAGCGGCGGATTGGCCGGCGCGGACTCGCTGGGCCCGTCGGGCGGATCAGCGCGCGTGCCCGCGCCACGGAAGGTCAGAACGCCCATCTCATCCTCGCGGACAGGTACCGGCCCCAGTGATGGATTTCCATCGGCTGGTCGCGGCTCTCGCCATAGACGTAACGGCGGGCGTCGGCCAGGTTGACGCCCTCCAGGGAAAGGGTGGCTTGGCGGTTCAGCCGCCACGAGGCCGCGCCGTCCAGCGATCCGAACGCCGCCGTGGTGGCTGGCGCGGTGACCGAGCTGCCGATCGAGGTCAGGTACGAACCGCGCCAGTTGTAGCCGAGTCGCACCGAGCCCCGGCCCTTCTCGTAGAACACCAGCGCGCTCCAGGTCGAGCGCGACAGGCCCAGCAGCGCGTTGCTGATCATCCGGTCGCCGGCGAAGTAGTTGGCCTGGCTGCGCACCAGGGTGGCGGCGCCTTGCACCCCCAGCCCGTCGAACGGCGCCGGCAGCTCGCGGAACATCCGGCTGAAGGTGGCCTCCAGGCCCTGCAACCGCGCGTCGCCGCCGTTGACATTGGTCGACAGCAGAATCTGGCCGCGCCCCGGCACCTCGATGAAGGTGTTCTGAGCGGTGATGTAGTTGTCCAGCCGTCGGTCGAACGCCGCCAGGCTGATCGCTCCGCCGCCGGGGAAGTACCATTCCAGCGAGACGTCGGCCTGGGTGGCCAGGAATGGGGCCAGCTCGGGATTGCCGCCGTTGGCGGTCGGGGTGTCGCGCGCCAGGGTGATGCGCGGGGCGCTGTCGATGACGTTGGGTCGGTTGACCACCCGTGAGGCGGCCAAGCGTAGCAGCAGGTTCGACGTCAGGTCGATCCGCAGATTGGCGCTGGGCAGCCAGTCGCCATAGTCCTTTCGCCATTGGGCGGGCAGGGGATCGTCGCCGCTGGAGACCACGCCGACCGAGGTCTGGCGGGTGCGGGCATAGCGCAGGCCGACGTCACCGCTGACCGGCCGACCCAGCACGGCGGCGGCGAAGTCGTAGCGAGCGTAGGCCGAGGTGATCGCCTCGCGCACCACGAACGAATTGCGCAGGTCCGCCAGGGACGGCGCTTGAGCGGCGACGGCGGGGGTGTAGAGCAGGTCGTAGAAGGCGCGAGCGTTGGGCGCGACCCAGCGGCGCGGCAGGTCGGCCGGCGTCCCGGCCAGGAAGTCGTCGAAGGGCGTGCGGCCGTAGTATTGGGGTCCCAGACTGGTCAGGGGCGTGCCGACCAGGGTGTTCAGATTCCAGTCGCGCCGCCGATAGTCGCGCTTGCGGATGTGCGACTCCCAGCCGAACGACAGCTTGTCGTCGCCGAGGTCGCGGCGCGCGTCCAACCGATAGAGCTGGTCGGTGTCGCGCGAGTCCTTCCAGGTGTAGTCGAAGGTCTGGCCGGCGAAGCTGGCGGTATCGGCGTAGTCGCGGGTCGTACGCAGGGTCGGGCCGCCCGCCAGGCCGTGGCTGAAGTCGTATTCCAGCGGCGCGTAGAAGGCGACACGGGCGCGGACCGTGCCCCGCCCGTCCGGATGATAGCTGCGGGCGCGGGAGAAGGCGTAGTCGGCGTCGACCGTCCAGGCGCCGCCCGTCCACTGCTCGTGCATGCCGAGGGCGAACAGGTCGTGGCGGTTCAGGCTGGTCTCTTGCGAGGCCATCCAGCGGGCGTCCTCGATGATCCCGGCCTGCACCGTATCGCCTTTGACGACCTGGCTTCCCGGCACAAAACGCGGGTTCGAGATCGAGGCGTCGTCCGGATAGATGTCCAGGCCGTACTCGTCGTAGTGAGCGTCCAAGCGCGTCGCCAGCAGATCGATGTCCAGCCGCCAGTGCGGCGAGGGCCGCCACTGCAGGGTGAAGTCGCCCGACGCCATGCGACGGTCTTCCAGCTCGATCGTCGGCCGCGTGCGGGTCGGGGTGTAGAGGCCGGGACCCAGCACGCTGGTGAAGCGATTCAGGTTCCAGCCGGTCTGGTAGAGACGATCGTTGCGGATACGCCGCCGCTCGACCACGCCGCCCGCCAGCAGGCCAAAGCGCCCGCTGTCGTCGACCCAGCTCCAGACGCCGGACACGGACGGATCGGTCCGGTCGGCCCGTCCTTCGGACATGCGCACCGAGACGATCGAGCGCCGCCCGCGATCCAGCGGCTTGAACGTTCGCACGTCGATATTGCCGCCCAGCGCGCCTTCGTCCATGTCGGCGGTGGTCGACTTGGCGACCTCGATCTGGTCGATGACGTCGGCGGGCAGGACCTCGAAGCGGAACTGCCGCCCCCGGAAGCCGCCGTTCTCGACGAGGTCGTTCATGGCCAACGGCCGGCCGTTCAGCAGGACGTTCTGGAACTGGGGACCCAGGCCCCGGACGCTGACATAGAGGCCCACGCCCCGGTGCCGCTCCAGGCTGACGCCCGGCGCAAGCTGCAGCGCCTCGGCGGCGTTGGCGGCGGGCAGGCGGGCGATGTCCTCGGCGCTGACCGCGTCCAGCGCATAGGCCGAGGCGCGCTTGAGGGCCAGGGACCGGTCGAGGCTGGCGGCGTAGGCGGCCGTGACGGTCACCGCCTCCACCTCGCTGGAACCGGGGGTTTCCAATCCGCCAGCCGGGCGTGTCGATGCGACCACGCCGCGCCTTTCCAGCACGAAGACGCCGTGTCTAACCTCCCGAACGCTAGCGTCGGTCCCGATCAGCAGCGCCTCAATCGTCGCCCGCGCTGGCAGGCCCGAGGGCGGGGCGCGGCCCGACCGTCCGGCGACCAAGTCCGGCGCGTAGAGGATCACGATGTCCATGTCGGCGGCGAGTTTCGTGAGACGATCGCCCAGACTGATCGGCGCGGCGGCGATCGCAGCATGGGCCGGCAGCAGCAGCAGGGAGACCCCGATCACACAGGTGCGGAAACAGGCGGACATGCCCGGCGTGATGGCCCAAGGAAAGCTCGGGCCTGCTTATCGATCACCCATGACAGTTGGACGACAGCGCCAATGGCCCTCGGGCGTCATCGAACCGTTTTGATCGCGCTCCATAGACGCTGCATGGCGGCCATCGAACAGCACGTCCGAACGAGCGATCGCGGCCAGGCGACGCTGCTGCGATCGGCCTACGGCGCCGGCCATTTCGCCAAGAGCCTGGCCTGGACGTTCACCGACCTGCTGCTGGCCTACTACGCCAATGTCCGCATGGGGCTGTCGGCGGGCGAGACGGGACTGCTGCTGTTCCTGTCCATGGCCTATGGCGCGGGGCTGGACGTGGCGATGGCCTACGTCCTGCGGCGCGCCGAGGGCAGTCGCCGCCGGATTCTGCAGATTCAGTTCGTCGCTGCGCTGGCCACGGCTGGGACGCTGCTGGTGGTGTTCACGCCGCCGTTGGGGGCGATCACGCCTTTCCTGTACTTGACCCTGACGCTGGCCCTGCTGCGCACGGCCTATGCGGTCTATGACGTGTCCCAGAACGCCTTGGTCTCGCTGCTGCCGCGAGACGAAGCGGACGCCCACCAGTACGTCGTCTGGCGTCAGGTGCTGAGCGCGCTGGCGCGGCTGTCGGTAGCGGCGCTGGCCTTCCTGATCGTCGGGCAGGGGACGCCGGCCGGGCGGGAAGTCGTCGTGGTCGCCGTCATCGCGGTCCTGATCGCCGCGACGGCCAGCTGGATCCTCGCCTGGGCGGGGCCGGCGCGGGCGATCCCGGCCAAACCGGCCACGGTCGGGCTGAAGACGCCGCGCGGCATCACGCGCCTGCTGCTGGCCGCCGCCGCCCAGGCCGGTCCGCTCAGCATGACCGCGCGCATGGTGACCTTCGTCGAGCGCGCGGGACCCGACGATCACACGGGCGCGGCGCTGCTGTTCGCCCTGGTCCTGGGGACCCTGGTCGGACCGATGGTGATCACCCGCCTGAAGACCGGGGACGGCGTGCTGCGGCCGGCGATCGGATTCACGGCGCTGGCGATCGTCGCGGGCGCGCTGTTCCTGGTCGATCCCTGGTCAGGCTTGCCCGCCCTGGCCGCCTGCTGCGTCCACGGGGTGGGGTTGGGC